>NZ_JBGLYS010000006.1:0-210618 GCF_047304155.1 Rhizobium sp. Rhizsp42
GCCAACCCGCTCTTTTGGTTTTTTGTGTTTTGGGGGCCTCTTAAAACCCCGCCCCTAAAAAAATTGATCAGGCTGCGCGCTTCAGCGCGTCGCCGATAATCGAGACGATCGTCTCGATCTGATCCTTTTCGATGATCAACGGCGGCGAGAGCGCGATGGTGTCGCCGGTGACGCGGATTAGCAGCCCCTTCTTGAAGCAATCGACGAAGACGTCATAGGCGCGGGCGCCGATCGCACCTTCACGCGACGAGAGCTCGATGGCGCCGACCAGGCCGAGGTTGCGGATATCGACGACGTTCGGCAGGCCCTTCAGCGAGTGAAGCGCTTCCTGCCAGGTTTCCGTGAGACCGGCGCCGCGCGTCAGCAGGCCTTCTTCTTCGTAAACCTCAAGCGTGGCGATGCCGGCGGCGCTGGCAACAGGGTGGCCGGAATAGGTGTAGCCGTGGAAGAGCTCGATGGCGTTCTCAGGGCCGGTCATCATCGCGTCATAGACCTTGCGGCTTGCAAACACAGCACCCATCGGGATCGCGCCGTTGGTCAGGCCCTTGGCCGTGGTGACGAGATCGGGCACGACGCCGAAGTAATCGGTCGCGAACGGCGTTCCAAGGCGTCCAAAGCCGGTGATGACTTCGTCGAAGATCAACAGGATGCCGTATTTGTCGGCGATCGCACGCAGGCGCTCCAGATAGCCCTTCGGTGGCAGGATAACGCCGGCGGAACCGGACATCGGCTCGACGATGACAGCCGCAATGGTTTCCGCGCCGTGCAGGGCGACCAGACGTTCCAGATCTTCGGCAAGCTCGATGCCATGGGCCGGGAGGCCCTTGCTGAAGGCGTTGCGCTCGACGTCGAGCGTGTGGCGCATGTGATCGGCCGGGATCTGCGGGAAGACGCGGCGGTTGTTGACGAGGCCGCCGACGGAGATGCCTCCGAAGCCAACGCCGTGATAGCCTTTTTCGCGGCCGATGATGCGGGTGCGGGTGCCCTGCCCGATGGCGCGCTGATAGGCGATGGCGATCTTCAGCGCCGTGTCGACGGATTCAGAACCGGAACCGGTGAAGAACACGCGATCAAGCTGCGCGCTCGGACCACCAGGGGCGATCTTGGCAAGGCGCTCGGCGAAATCAAATGCGATCTGATGGCCCATCTGGAAGGTGGGGGCGAAATCCATGGTCATCAGCTGACGCTCGACAGCCTCGGCGATCCGCTTGCGGCCGTGGCCTGCATTCACGCACCACAGACCGGCGGTACCATCCAGCACCATATTACCGTCGACATCGGTATAATACATGCCTTCGGCGGAAGCGAGCAGACGGGGGGCCGCCTTGAACTGGCGGTTGGCCGTGAACGGCATCCAGAAGTTATCGAGCGACGGGCTGTTTGCTTTGCTGATCTGGTCCATGAGGTCTCTCCGGAATGGTGATGATGAAGTGATCGGCCAATTCAGATTCTCGAACAAGCCCTTTTCTCGCTGTTTTCAACCCATTGAAAATCATGGCCTTCAAAGTCGAATGTTGTTATATTTCGAACATTCGAAACTTTGGAAACACCATGTCCGTCGATATCGGCCAGCGCTTGCGCCATTTGCGCATGCTTCACAATCTTTCGCAACGCGAACTGGCGAAGCGGGCGGGCGTTACCAACTCCACCATTTCGCTGATCGAATCCAATTCATCCAACCCATCGGTGGGCGCCTTGAAGCGTATTCTCGATGGAATCCCGATCGGCCTGGCCGAGTTCTTCGCCTTCGAGCCGCAGAAATCGCGCAAGGCGTTTTACGCCGCCGAGGAGCTGGTTGAGATCGGCAAGGGGCCGATTTCCTATCGGCAGATCGGCGAGAGCCTGTTCGGTCGACAGCTACAAATCCTCAAGGAATGCTACCAACCGGGCGCCGACACAGGCAAGGTCATGCTCGTGCATGAAGGCGAGGAAGGCGGCATCGTGCTTTCGGGCCGCATGGAAGTGACGGTCGAAGACGAGCGCCGCATCCTGGGCCCCGGCGATGCCTATTATTTCGAGAGCCGGCGCCCACACCGCTTTCGCTGCGTCGGACCGGTCCCATGCGAGGTGATCAGCGCCTGCACGCCGCCGACGTTCTGATGCAACGTCAATTGGCGGACGAACATCAGGACCCCAAACCTAAGTATAGTGTGGCCGGTCTTCATGTCTGGCTATGGTTGCTTCGCTGCAAAGATGCGGGCACAACGTGCAGGGACGAGCACGCCCGCATTCGAAGCGACAGGATGAGGAGCTCCGCGAAATGACCCAGCTCTGGAGAAATGCCGTGAGTGACATGCGACGAGCGACCGTGGTGCAGCCGGCATCCCCCATGGTGCTGATCGTCGATGACGACATTTCCGTGCGCGAGCCGCTTGTCGATCTCTTTCAATCGGTCCGGATCGATGTGTCCGCTTTCGACAGTCCTGCAGCGCTTCTTGCCGGCGCGGACCTGAAGCGGCCGGGGTGCATTCTGCTCGACGTTCGTCTCCCGGGGCTGAGCGGCCTCGATTTCCAGGGGCAGCTGGAGCGCATGGGAAGCAAGCTCCCGATCGTCTTCATGAGCGGTTTCGGCGATATTCCGATGAGTGTGCGGGCGATGAAGGCCGGCGCGGTGGATTTTCTCGTCAAGCCGTTTCGCGATCAGGACCTGCTCGATGCCGTTTCCACGGCGATAGAGCGCGACGCGGTGCAACGCCGCGACAATGCCGAGGGCGATGCTGTCGTTACCCTGGCCGAGACGCTGACCCCGCGCGAGCGTGAGGTGATGATGGCGGTCAGCAAGGGGCTGATGAACAAGCAGATCGCCTATGATCTCGGGATCAGCGAGATCACCGTAAAGCTCCATCGCGGCAACGTCATGCGCAAGATGGAGGTTCGCTCGGTCGCCGATCTCGTGCGCAAGGTCGAGCTGCTGGCCACGCGCCAGCCGTAACAACTGACATCGACAGCCCGCTTCCGGTTGACTTGACGGCTGGAGCAGGACTAGCTGCGCGCGATCAAGCCGCGACTTGATTGCTGATGAGGCGGTGCAGGTGCGCCGACAAAACAGCGGATCGATATCAAGAGGAATAGCCATGTCGGCCACACCCCGCCCCGCCCCGATTTCCGAAACCGAACGCCGCGAGCGGCTTTCGACGCTGCGCAGCCGCATGGGTGCCGCCGGCGTGGACGCCGTGCTCCTCGGCTCGACGGAGAGCTTGCGCTATTTCACCGGCCTTGTCTGGCATCAGAGCGAGCGGTTGGTCGGCGCGCTGATCACCCAGGCGGACCTCTTCTACGTCGTGCCGGGTTTCGAGCGCAGCCGCGTGGACAGCCTGCCGAAACTCGACGGCGCGATCGTGACTTGGGAGGAAGACGAAAACAGCGCCGAGACCGTAGCCGCCCTGCTCACGGCGAAGGCCCGCGTTGCGCTCGACGACGCCTTGCCGCTATTCGTCTATCACGCGCTTGCCAAGGCGCTCGGCGCGGAGCGCCTTGTCGATGGCGCCCGCCTGATCCGCGATATCCGGCTGCGCAAGTCCGCGGCCGAAATCGGCATCATCCAATACGCGATGAACCTGACGCTAGAAGTCCACCGCCGCGCGCATACCTATATCAAGCCCGGCGTCCTCGCATCGGATGTCGTGCGCTATATCGACGAACAGCACCGCGCGCTTGGTGCTGCTGATGGATCGAGCTTCTGCATCGTCTCCTTCGGCGAGGCGACCTCGCTGCCGCATGGCGCCGACGGCGAGCAGACCTATGCGGCCGGCGATGTCATTCTGGTCGATACCGGATGCCGGATCGACGGCTATCATTCCGATCTGACGCGCACCTATGTCCTGGACGAGCCGGATGCGGACTTTGCCCGCGCCTGGGCGATCGAGCGCGAGGCGCAGCAGGCCGTTTTTGACGCCGCCAAGCTCGGCGCCGCCTGCTCCAGCCTGGATGACGCGGCGCGCGCGGTCATGGTTCGCCATGGCCTTGGGCCTGATTACGCGCTGCCCGGCCTG
Source organism: Rhizobium sp. Rhizsp42 (assembly GCF_047304155.1). Classification (NCBI taxonomy): domain Bacteria; kingdom Pseudomonadati; phylum Pseudomonadota; class Alphaproteobacteria; order Hyphomicrobiales; family Rhizobiaceae; genus Rhizobium; species Rhizobium sp. Rhizsp42. Next base: position 3,993 of record NZ_JBGLYS010000006.1, read on the forward strand.
CCGCACAGGGCCGGCCACGGCCTTGGCCTGGAAATCCATGAGGAGCCCTATATCGTACGCGGCAACAAGACGGCGCTTGAACCTGGCATGTGCTTCTCGAACGAACCGATGATCGTTTTCCCCGACCGCTACGGGATCCGCCTCGAAGATCATATCCACATGACCGAGACGGGCGCGGCATGGTTCACGCAGCCAGGCAAGAGCCCGACCGAACCGTTTGCGTGAGATGCACGACATCGCCTGACTGAGCTGTCGCCGGACAGAATGGAAGCGAGAGGCCGCTGCCCGCGCAGCGGCCTCTCATCGTTTTACGGCGACGGTCCCCACTGCCCCCTGTTCCAAGCGGCATTTGCTGATAAGTCTTGCTCTCGGGGAATGGAGGAGGATGTGATGAGCCGCAATATTGTTCTGGTGGACCCTTTGCCACGAACGCTCGATCTGATCATGAAGCCGGATGTTCGCCGCCGGCTGGAAAATCTCGGCGAGCTGGTGATTTCCGAAGATCGGCAGATGCCGGCTGAGCAGGTCGACGCATTGCTTCCCGAGACGGTGCTGATCTTCGGGCAGACGGACATGCCGCGGGAGCGACTGGACCGGGCGCCGAAGCTGAAGGCGATCATCAATGTCGAATCCAACTTCATGCCGAATATCGATTACCAGGCCTGCGTGGAACGTGGCATCTGGGTGATCACGCCGGCATCGGCCTTCGCATCGCCCGTGGCTGAGGCGGCACTCGGCATGGCGCTCGATCTTGCACGCGGCATCACCCGGGCCGACCGCGACTTCCGTGTGGGAACCGAAGAATATGGGCTGGCCGGCAACGACGGCGTCTTCCGCTTTGCCGGCGCGCCGGTCGGGATCATCGGCTTCGGCGATCTCGGTAGGCAGTTGCGTGATCTGATCCGCCCGTTCAAGAACACGGTGCGCGTGTTCGACCCATGGCTGCCCAGCGAGGTCATCGAGCGGCTGGATTGCGTGCCATCCAGTCTGGACGAGACATTGAGCGAGAGCCAGGTGGTTTTCGTCTTCGCCAGCGTGACCAGCGAGAACGAGCACTTCATCGGCCGTCGCGAGTTTCAGCTGATGAAGCCGGGCGCCGCCTTTCTGCTGATGAGCCGCGCGGCAGTGGTCGATTTTCCCGCGTTGCTGGAGGCGGTGAAATCCGGCCACATCATCGCCGCGACCGACGTCTTTCCGGAAGAGCCCGTGGCCGGCGACGACCCCGTGCGCGGTTTGCCGGGTTTGCTGCTCTCGGCTCACCGCACCGGCGGCACGCGCGATGCCTTCTACGAACTCGGCACAATGGCCGTCGCCGATGCCGAACTCATCATGAAAGGCCTGCCGCCGCAGCTTTGCCGGCGTGCGGATCCGGCAACGGCGAGCCGTTTGCGCTCCAAACCGGTGGCGATGTCCTGAGATCGTCTTGGGATAGAGCAGAAAATAAAAAAGCCTGTCGCGGGAGGAGGTGCGACAGGCTTTTTAAAACAAATGAACAGCAGCTGGGAGGAGGAGTGCTACTGTTCGCGCAAGTCCCTCTGGGAGGAGGAGTGAGGCACTTGCAAAGTCGAAGCTCTGCGGAAGGAGGATGCATCGCTTCGATGGATATGTATGTACACACCCACGCGCCTAAACGGTAGGCAAGTTTGCGCAAGGCAGCCATGCGCCATGCGCTTGGCGCGGAGCTCTCGATATGGCCGTCGGAGCACGAAGCCCCTGTACTGATCGACCGATCCAACTATAGAACCAGCAGTCACGCGGAAATGCTGGTGAAAGGCGACACTGAATGCTGCGCTGGGGAATTCTCGGAACGAGTTTCATCTCGAACACGGTGGCCGAGGCCATCAATGGCAGCGACGGATCGGTGATCGGCGCGGTCTTCGGTCGCGATCCCGAGCGCCTCGCAGCCTTTGCCGACCGCTACGGCATCTCCGTCAGGCATCCCAGCATCGATGCGCTTGTCGACGATCCCGATATCGACGTGATCTACGTTGGACTGCCTAACAACGTGCACCACGACGCGGTCATCAAGGCGGCGGCACGCGGCAAGCCGGTGCTCTCGGAGAAATCGCTGACCACGACGATGGAAGAAGCGCATGCGCTTGCCGCCGCTGTCGAGCAGGCCGACATCTTCTTCCTTGAAGGGCTGATGTATCTCAGCCATCCCGTCATCTTCGAACTCGGCGACATCATCCGGTCCGGCCGTCTCGGCACGATACGCTCGATCTCGGGCGCCTATGCCGCCGATATCTGGCGGGTCGTCAATCCCGCGGGCGGCGGAACGCTCTACAATCTCGGCTGCTATCCGGCCTCGCTGATGCACTACGTCATCCAGACGGCCTTCGGCGCCGACGCCTTCGCGGATCGCGTGATCTCGGGACATGGCAACCGGTCGAGCCACGACGGCAACATCTGCGACGCGGCGCTCACCACCCGCTTCGGCTCGGGCGTTTTGGCGACGCTGCAATCGACGGACAGCTATGGCATGTCGTTCGACTTCACCGTGCGTGGCGACCGCGCCTCGGTCCGATTCCTCACCAATCCGTGGCTGCCCGTTGCCGGCGACAATCTGCTGGAGATCGAGGAATACGGCCTGCCCGCGGAACGCATCGTCGTTCCGTCGGACCATGACGCCTTCGGCCATCAGGTTCGCCTCGTCGAAGACTGCCTACGCAAGGGGCTGAAGCAGGCGCCGCGCCCCTCCCCGCGCCTTTCCGATTCGATCGAGATCATGCAGTTGCTGACCGAATGGGAGCGATGCTGCCGGGCGTAACCGGTCGTCCAGCTTGAGAAAAAGATCGATCCGGTTATATAAAATCATCATGATAACGTCAGCACAGATACGTGGCGCCCGCGCGATGCTCGGTCTCCAGCAAGCCGAACTGGCCGATGCCGCCGGCATCTCCGTAGCGGATCTCGACCGTATCGAGCGCGGAGCCGAAAGCGCCGACGCCACACTTCTCGCCGTCAAGCAGGCGTTCGAAGCCTCGGGCATCATCTTCGAAGCGGACGGAGAATTGATATCAGGCGGGCCGGGCGTGCGGCTGGCGCAATCGGCGGGCAAGTCGTTCGACACGGTCGAGACGGAAGTTGTTCAATATCCGGAATTCATGAAGAACGACGCACCTCCCGGTGCCGGCGGGTGAAGTTGAGGTTGAGGTTGAGGTTTGTGAGATGAGCTACGACTTTCATGTCGGCCAGAAGGTCGTGTGCATCGATGACACGTTCAAGCATGTCAGCATCGATCAGGGTATCCGCAAGGGCGAGATCTACACGCTGCGCTGGGTCGGCGAATACACGCATTATATCGACGGCACCTTCTTCGGCGTGAAGCTGGAGGAACTGCATCGCGGCAACGACGACGGTCCTGAGGGCTACGGCGCCGCCGACATGCCATTTCGCGCCACCCGCTTCCGCCCGCTGGTCAAGGACAAGATTTCATCGCTGCGCAAACTGCTTGCGCCAACACCCGATGCGCCGGTGGAGCCGAAGGTGAAGGTCAAGAAGAAGGAAGAGGTCTGAGCTCGATGCCATATGGCCTCATCGAACCGACCCATTAATTTGAGGACAATTCTTGAATAGCGTTTCCGATCTCGTCGCCTCCGCAAAGACCGTTCACGCACGCTATCTGGCAGGTCGCATGGAGCGTGAAACGGTCAGGGAGTGGGTCATCCGACTTGGCTCCTATCCTCAGCCGCACGGCGACCGGGTGCGCGAGGCAGCAGAGTGGTTTCGCGCCGCCCAGACCGATCCCGTCCCGCTCGAAGTCAAGCTTGTCGATCTCGATCGCCTTTCCGCAATCGTTTCAGGCTGACCGAAATAGGTAGTCTTCGCGCAAAACGAACCCATAAATGGCGCTTGAACTTCCCAGAAGTTGCGTTACACTCAACTTACATAATTCGTCTCTGACGGCTGACCACGGAGGTACTGGCAGTCGTTGTCGAGACGGGTCGAGGAAGGTCGGTGCGGTTTCGCCCCGGCCTTTTTCTTTACCGGATTGGCTGAAAATATGCGCCGGCAGGCTGCAGCGGCGGTGGAAAAAGCTACCGCGCCGCCCTGCTGGTCCTTGGCGGGTTCCACGATACTGCCTGATTGCGGCCATCGCGCTTGGCCTGGTAGAGGCCTTGATCGGCCCCAAGAATAAGCTCGGCGGCGCTTATCTGTTGCTTCCAGTTGGACTTGCCGAAATGCCGATGCTGGCCGTCACCACACCATATTCGCTGCCGGTGTGAGCGATAGCCCGCGCGAGCAAACTGCTGCGGAACTGCTCCGCCAACGCCAGCGCCTTGGTCTCATCGGTATCGGGCAGCAGAACGACAAATTCCTCGCCGCCGAACCGCGCCAGCACGTCCTGCGGCCGGTTCATCGTGTGGCGCAGGCAATCCGCAATCGCCTTCAGACACGCGTCGCCTTCAGGATGGCCGTAGGTGTCGTTATGGGCCTTGAAGCGATCGACGTCGATCATCAACACCGCCATTGGCCGGCGTTCCAGGCGGCTTCGCTCCACTGCAACCGACATCGCGTGGTCAAAGGCCCGGCGGTTGAGCAGCCCGGTCAGCGCGTCGGTCTCTGCGAGGCTCTTCATCTGCTCGGCGACAGTCCTGAGCGCGAATTCGGCCTGCTTCATCGTCGTGATGTCTGAGACCGCAACGAGCGCCATGCCATTGTCGGCGACACGGGTGCGCAGGCTGAGCCAACGTCCGTCATAGAGTTCGATGTATTCTTCCTTGTCGAAGAACAACGCAGCGGCGGCTTCCGACAGCCATTCATCGGTGATCTCCTGACGGAAATCCCGTCGCTCATTCGATTCCACGACCTTCTTCAGTATCTCGCGAATATTCGTTCCGGGCACCCGGACCTCGCCCGACAGCGGAAAGAGCGCCGCATATTGCGTGTTGCTGAAGACGAGCGTGCCTGTCCGATCGAACATGGCGAAACCATCCGACATGCCGGCCATGGCGAGCGACAGCAGATCCTTGCTCTCGCGCAGTTCCTGCTCGATCTTTCGTTCCTCGGTTACATCGCGCGTCGCGCCCGCAAGCCCGATGACGGTGCCGGTCCGGTCGCGTAGCGGCACCTTCGATGTCGAATAGCAACGATCGCGGCCGCCTTCGCTCAGATACTCGATCTTGTCCAACTGCGACTGCCCGCTCTCCATCAGGGCCTGCTCTTCAGCATAGAGCATCTCCGCGCGGCGTTGCGTCGCCAGTTGGAAATCGGACGCGCCGACCATGGCCGCCGGTGACGGGTAGTGGTGGTGCTCGGCAACGTTCTTGTTGACGATGACGAACTTGCCTTCGCGGTTCTTCACGTAGTGAAAGTCGGGCGTCTGCGTCAGCGCCGCCGACAGGATATCGCGGTCATGCGCCATTCTTTCGAACTGGATCAAAACAAAGGCGGCGATCATCATGCTGAGGAAATTGAGAACCGTGATCGGGAACCCGACGAGTTCGACGGCGCGTGCATTGGCCTGCGACGTCAGCACCGACATGACCACCAGCAGCGTGGCCGATACCGCGATACCAAGCACGGCCGCATCGGCCAGCCTGACCTTGCGCCTTCTCACGATCAGATAACCGCAGAGACCGACCATACCGACGACGCATATGCTGGTTACCCCGTCGACCGCACCCGCCCCGCCCTCGGAGAGGCGAAACACCGAGGCGATCACGATCGTCAGGAGCACGGAGAAGGGGCCGCCAAACAAAGCCGAAACCGCCACCAGCGTATAGCGGAGATCGACGAAAACGCCTTGATCCAGCGGCACCGCCAGCATCATGGAGCAGATCGCACCGAGGCCCATGGCGATGCCGAACGCCTGGTTGCGCCGGCGCTCGGACAGGGCACGCGTGTGATAATAGGCGTGCGACCACAGCGATATTGCTAGCGCGGTGATGGCGAGGTTTCCGAGCAGTATCTGCCAAGTTGCGTTCATCGATGGTCTGGTCTGGAACTCAGGACAACAGAGAACCCAACTACATCAATTTTCTTTCCGTCCCTTTAATCCGCAGCGGCAGCTTCTCGCCTCGCGGGCAAGCTCATCCTGCCGCCGCTAGAGCGCCTGAAGACACGGCGCAGCGTCGCCGCAGTCGGTATCATTGCCCGCGCAGGGCGCTCCAGAGCCGGTCGCCTTGCCCACCGCTTATGTTCGCCTCGGCCAACATTTGGCTGGAGAACAGCGCCCCTGGCCCGAGATCGGCGCGCCGGTCCCTGACATGGTCGAGCACCGTTCCCGTCTGCAGGTCGATCCTCAGCGTGTCGCTCACCGTACCGTCGCGCGAGGTGCCCCATACGCGGATATCGATCGAGACGGCGCCGACGGGCGGTCGGCCGATGATCATGCCACCATGCGTCACCGTCATCCAGTCCGGCAGCGCGCGGCCGTCGGACAGCGTCACGCTGAAGGTCGTCTTGTCCGTCTGGCTGCCATAGGCAGGCAGGATGTAGAGGAAGTTCTCGTTGAAGATCGTATCGACCGTGAACCAGGTACTGTCGTCACCCGATCCGGCAATGTGAATATTCGATCCTCCCTTGAAGAAGCCGATGTGGATATCGTCAAGACGGCGCCCGCTTTCGATCCATTCGGAAATCTGGCGCACGGCATGCAGCACCGCGCCGTGGCGCGGCAGCGAACCGATGCCGTTCAGAGGCTGCGCGGCGTTGACGACGGCGTCGATCGGGCCATCCACCGTGATATCATCCGATATCGCACCGAGATCGTCCATGATCTCCTTCGATGCCCCGCCAATCTCCTCCGGGCGGTCGCCGAAGTCAGGCGCGCCGGGATCGTTCGGATCGACCGGGAACACGACCGGCGGATCCCTTTCGAGCGGCGGACGTTCGCCTAGCGGTGTTTCCGGCGGCTCGGTCGGCGGCTCCGTGGGCGGCACTGCAGCGCCAACGGCAATGGTGACCGTGTAGGTCGATGTCGCGTCGCCGTCGGAGACCGTGAAGGTGAAGCTGTCGCCACCTTCATAGCCGGCCGCCGGCGTGTAGCTGTAGCTGCCATCCGGGTTGACGGCGACGACGCCGTGGGCTGCGGCCGATCCGAGCTGGTAGGTGATCGGCGATCCCTCGACATCGAAGGCCGGCGGCAAGGTGCCCGTGACGGTCTGGTCGCGTCCGACCGCGATCGCCGTGCCGGACCCGACCGGCGCGTCGTTGACCGGGGTGACCGTGACGAACACGCGGTAGACGACGGTCGCCCGACCATCGCTCACGGAGTAGCTGAACTGGTCCGTGCCGTTGAAATTGCCGTTCGGCGTGAAGACATAGCGACCGTCCGCGGCAATCGTGACGACGCCGTGGGCGGGCCCGGCGGCAACCGCGTAGCTCAGCGGATCGCCATCGGGATCGGTGGCGACGGGGAGCCTGCCGGTAAACGTCGTATCCTCGGCAATGGTCAGCGTCGTGTCACTGCCGACGGGTGCGCCATTCACCGCGCCGACGGAGACCGTCACGGTATAAACCGACGTCGCCGTGCCATCGGACACCGTATAGGTGAACTGATCGCTGCCGCTGAAGCCAGCGTCGGGCTCGTAGCTGTAGTTGCCGTTCGGGTCGATCGTGACCGTGCCGTGGACGGGATTGGCGCCGAGACCATAGGTGACCGGCGCGCCCTCGACATCAAAGGCCGGCGGCAGGGTGCCGGTCGTGACCGTTCCCTCCTGCACCGAGATCGACGTATCCGACCCGACAGGCGCATCGTTGACGGCGGTGACGGTGACGGTGACGCGATAGACGTTGGTGACCGTGCCGTCGCTCACCGAGTAGCTGAAGCTGTCGGTGCCGTTGAAATTACCGTTGGGTGTGTAGCTGTAGGTCCCATCGGCATTGATGCTGACCGTGCCGTGACCGGCAGCAGTCGCCAGGCCATAGGTGATGGCATCGCCATCGGCATCGGAGGCCGTCGGCAACCGTCCGGTGAAGCTCGTGTCCTCGGCGAGCGAGATGGCGGTATCCGATCCGACCGGTGCGTCGTTGACTGGCGTGACCGTAACGAACACGCGGTAGACCACCGTCGCCCGGCCATCGCTGACCGAGTAGCTGAACTGATCGGTGCCGTTGAAATTGCGATCTGGCGTGAAGGAATATTGCCCGTTCGCCGAAACGGTCACAACACCATGCGCCGGTCCCGCGGCAAGGCCGTAGGTCAGCGCGTCGCCATCCGCGTCGGTCGCGGCCGGCAACTGGCCGGTAAACGGCGTATCCTCGGAAACGGTCAGCGTCGTGTCCTGGCCGGCGGGCGCGCTGTTGACGGCGCCGACGGAGACGGTGACGGTGTAGATCGACACCGCCGTTCCGTCGGAGACGGTGTAGGTGAACTGATCGTTTCCACTGAAGCCGCTGTTGGGCTGGTAGGAGTAGCTGCCGTTTGCTCCGATCACCACGGTGCCGTGCGCGGCCTGCGCGCCCAGTCCATAGGCGACCGGGCTTCCCTCGATATCGTAAGCCGGCGGCAGATTGCCAGTCGCGATCGTGCCCTGCTGCGCCGAGATCGACGTATCGGAGCCGATCGGCGCATCGTTGACGGCGCTGACGGTCACCGAGACGCGGTAGACGTTGGTCGCTGTTCCGTCGCTGACGGAATAGCTGAAGCTGTCGGTGCCGTTGAAGTTGTTGTCGGGGGTGTAGCTGTAGGTCCCGTTGGCATTGATGCTGACGGTCCCGTGGCTTGCCGCGCCGGCGAGAGCGTAGGTGACCGCATCGCCATCGGGATCGACGGCCGGCGGAAGCTGGCCTGAGAAGGCCGTATCCTCGGCAAGCGAGATGGCCGTGTCGGCGCCGACCGGCGCGTCGTTCACACCCTGGACGTCGATTGTCACGGTATAGGTCACCGTCACGGTTCCATCGAACAAGGTGTAGGTGAACTGGTCCGGCCCGGCATAATTCGCCTGCGGCACGTAGCTGAAGGTGCCGTCGGGATTGACCGTGACGGCACCATGGGCGGCCGGCGTGCCAAGGCCGTAGACGATGGTGTCGCCATCCGCGTCGGAGGCTGATGGAAGCGAGCCGGTAAAGCTCGTATCCTCGGAGATGCTGATTGCCAGATCCGAGCCCGTCGGCGCATCGTTTTCGGCACCGACATTCACCGTCACGGTGTAGACGGACAGCACAGTGCCATCGGACACCGCGTAGGTGAAAGTATCAGTCCCAGAGAAATTGGCGGCGGGGACGTAGGTGTAGCGGCCGTCGGACTGCACGGTGGCCACGCCGTGGCTCGGACCGTTCTGCAGCAGATAGGTCAGCGGATCGCCATCGACATCGACGGCGCGCGGCAGCGTTCCCGACGCGGAGCCGTCTTCATCGACAGAGATCGAAACGTTGCTGCCAACCGGCGCGTCGTTGACCGCAGTCACCGTGATCGCGACCGTGTAGGTCGAGACCGCCTGGCCATCGGTCACCTGATAGGTGAAGCTGTCGGCGCCGTTATAATCGGCTGCCGGCACGTATCGGTAGGTTCCGTCGGGATTGACGGTCACCGAGCCATGCATGGGCTGCGTGCCGACGACATAGCGAACCGGATCGCCGTCCACATCGCTGGCGGCCGGCAACACACCGTCGAAGGGCACGTCCTCGGAGACGGTGATCGCGGTGTTCGATCCGACCGGTGCGTCGTTGACCGGCGTCACGGTGATCGAGACCGTGTAGGTCGATTGATCGATGCCGTCGGAGACGGTGTAGGTGAAGCTGTCGGTGCCGTTGTAGTTGGCGTTCGGCCGATAGGTGTAGGTGCCGTCGGTATTGACGGTGACCGTGCCGTGCGCGGCTGGCGCACCCAACCCATAGGTGATCGCGTCACCGTCCGGATCAGTCGCGAGCGGCAGCGTTCCGCTGGCCAGACCGTCTTCGGCAACGGTGATCGCGGCGTTGGAGCCGCTCGGCGGATCGTTGACCGCGCCTACGGTGACATTGACCACGTAGGTCGTGGAATCCCTGCCATCCGAGACGCTGAAGCTGAAGCTATCGGAGCCGTTATAGCCGGGTGTCGGCGTATAGCTGTAGCTGCCGTCGGAGTTGATGACCACGGTGCCATTGGAGGCCTGGGCGGCGAGCCCGTAGGTGATCGGGTCGCCGTCGGCGTCGGTGGCCGGCGGCAGCTGACCGGTGACCGTTTCGTCCTCCTCGGTGGAGATCGAGGTTCCCGAGCTCATAGGCGCATCGTTGACCGCGGTCACGGTGATCGAGATCGTGTAGGTCGACGTCGCCTGGCCGTCGGAGACGGTGTAGGTGAAGCTGTCGGGACCATTATAATTTGCGGCCGGCACGTAGCTGTAGGTGCCGTCGGAGTTGACCGTCACCGTGCCGTGCGCCGCCTGCCCGCCAAGCCCGTAGGTCAGACTGGGGCTGTCCACGTCGGTCGCAACAGGCAGCTGTCCGTTCAGCGTCTGGTCCTCGGCCACCGTCGCCGTCGCATCCGAACCGACGGGCGCGTCGTTAACAGGCGTTACGGTCACCGCGATCGTGACGGTCGTGACACCGCCCTGTCCGTCGCTGACGCTGATGTCGAAACTGTCGGTGCCGTTGAAATCGGTGTTGGGCGAGTAGAGGTAGCGGCCCGCTGCATCGATGACGACGGCGCCGTTGCGCGGGCCAGTTGCCACCGCGTAGGTCAGCGGGTCGCCATCCGGATCGGTGGCGGCCACCACGCCCGACACCGGCACATCTTCGCGCGTCTGGATCATCGAGCCGGTCGCGACAGGCGCATCATTGACTGGCGCGAGAATGATCGTTGCCCGGTCTGTATCGGTCTGGACGCCGCCGGCGCCGCTATTGCCGCCGTCGCTGGTGACCATGGTCAACGTCACCGGCGCATTCGAATTCAGGAGCGGATGATAGACCGGGGCCGATGCACCGGCGAGGTAGGCGTTGATATCGCCGAGCGTGCCGGTGAGCGTGATCGCGCCCGAACCGTTGCCGGTCACGGCCACATTGCCGCCGGCGGTAGCCGTCAGCGTGCCGGCATCGACCGAGAGCGTCACCGTCATGGTGCCCGATCCGGCATCGACATCAGAGATCGACAGGCCGGCAAGCGGCAGCGCCGTATCCTCGGTGCCGTTGAAGGTCGGCGGCAGGCTGTTAACAGGCGCGTCGTTGACGCCTGTCACCGTGCCGCTGACCGTGCCTTGCACGCTCAGGGTTCCGTCGGAGACCGTGTAGGTGAAGCTGGCATTGCCAGCGAAATCGGGCGCCGCCGCGAAAGTCAGCGTACCATCGGAATTCAGGGTTACCGTTCCTGACGCGAGCGCAACGCTGCCACCGACACCGATCGACTGACCGTTGATCTCCGTTATCGTCAGCGTATCGCCATCGGGATCGCTGTCGTTCGCTAGGACCGGAATGACCACCTGGCCGTCCTCGGCGACGGTGAAGTTGTCGTTGACAACAACAGGCGCATCATTGACCGGATTGATGGTGATCGTCACCGTCGCCGTGTCGGTACCGCCATTTCCGTCATCGATGCGATAGACGAAACTGTCGGTGCCGTTGAACCCTGCGGTCGGCGTGTAGGTGAAGGTGCCATCGGCATTGAGTACGAGAGCGCCATGCGCGGCATTCGTCACCAGGGAAACAGTGAGCGGATCATTATCGGGATCGGTGTCGGGGCCATTGCCGTTGGCGACGAGAACCGAACCGCTCAACTGGCCGCCTTCGTTCATCGTGAAGGCATCGTTGACCGCATCCGGCACCGGGTTGGTCACCGTCCAGGCGAAGCTGCGAACGGCTTCGCCGCCGAGGCCGTCTCTCGCCGTGATCGTGACGTTGTAGACCGCGCTGCCGGTCGCGCCGGAGGCGTTCGGGAGGATGTTGCCGGTGATTTCGCCGGTCTGGGTGTTGTAGACGAGACCCGGCGGCAGGCCGGTGATATCGAAGGTCAGCGGATCGCCATCGACATCGGTGAACTGAGCACCAACAGGCAGCACGATCACGGCACCATCGAGGCTTGCCTGTGGTGGCAAGGCCGGCGCATTCGGCGCGTCGTTGAGGCCGGTGACGGTAACCGTCAGCGTCGCGGTGGAGGTGCCGCCATGGCCATCGGAGATCGTGTAGCTCACCGATGTCGTCGCGGTCGCACCGGCGGCAAGGCCGTCGAGGTCCGTGCCTGGGTCGAACGTATAGGAGCCGTCGGCGGCGATCAGGAAGCTCCCGCCGCCCTGGCCGGGGGTTGCGACCCCGACATTGCCGGTGGCCGCACCGACGCCGACAACGGTCAGCGTGTCGCCATCCGGATCGCTGTCTGCACCCGGCCCGCCGACGATCACATTGCCTGAAATCGCGGTGTTCTCGGTGGTCGCGGCGGCATCATCGACGGCAACAGGCGGATCGTTGACCGCGCCGACCGTGATCGTAATCGTTGCCGTGGCGGTGGCGCCGCTCGAGTCCGTGACGACCACGACAAAGCTGTCTGTGCCGTTGAAGTTTGGATTGGGGGTGTAGCTGTAGGTGCCGTCGGGGTTGACGACAGCGGTCCCGCTCGCGGCTGCGGTCTGAAGACCATAGACCAGCGTCGCCGGCGCGTCATCGATATCGGTTGCAACGATCTGGCCCGTCGCCGTGCCGTCTTCATTCATCGACACCGCGACATCCTGCAGAACCGGCGCATCGTTGACCGGGTTGACTGTCACGGTCACCGTATGCGTGACGACGGCGGTGCCATCCGAGATCGTATAGGTGAAGCTGTCGGCGCCGTTGAAGTCCGCGGCCGGCGTGTAGACGTAGGCGCCGGTCGGGTCGATCGTGACGCTGCCATGCGCCGGCTGGCTGCCGACGCCATAGGTCAGCGGATCGCCATCGACATCGGTCGCCGCCGGCAACCGGCCGCTGAGGGCCGTGTCCTCGGGCGTCGTGACCGCGACGTCGGAACCGACGGGGAGATCGTTGGCGCCCGATACCGTCACCGTGAAGGTCGCGGTCGAAGTACCGCCCTGGCCGTCGGAGATGGTGTAAGTGATGCTGGTGGTGCGTTGTTCGCCGGCCTTCAGATTGTCGAAGTCGGTGCCCGGCACGAATGTGTAGCTGCCATCGGTGCCGATCACGAACCGCCCGCCCGCCGAGCCTGCGATCGACGCACCAACATTTCCGGCAACGCCGTTGACGGCGCTGACCACGATCGTGTCGCCATCCGGATCGCTGTCCGCGCCATTGCCATTGTCGGCGAAGACCGAGCCGGCGTTATCAGTGTTCTCGCCGGTGCTGGCGGCGTCGTCGCGGGCGATGGGCGCCGGGTTGGTGACCGCGATGATGAAGGTCTGGTTCGCCGAGCTCGTGCCGTCGCTGGCAAATACCGTGACCAAGTAAGCGCCGCCATTGAGCTGCGACGCGTCGCGGTCGACCGTCCCGGTGATGACGCCCTGCGACGAGATCGAGAGACCTGTCGGCAGGCCCGTCGCGGTGAAGGTCAGGCTGGGCGTATCGATATCACTGAAGTTGCCCGAGACATCGAAGCTGATGGTCTGCGCATCCTGATAGGCCTGGTTGGCGATCGGCGTACCCACGGGTGCGTCATCGACCGGCGTGACGGTGACAGTCATGGTGTAGGTGACCGTCGAGCGACCATCGGAAACGCTATAGATGAAGCTGTCGCTGCCGTTGAAATTGGCTGGCGGCGTGTAACGATAGCTGCCGTCGGCGCTGATCGTGACGACGCCATTGGCGGGCGGCGTGGCGATGGCATAGGTCAGCGCATCGCCATCGGGATCTGTCGCGATGGGCAGGGAGCCGGTCGCAACCGTATCCTCGGCGGTCTGGAAGTTCCCGTCACTTCCGATCGGCGCGTCGTTGACGCCGACGACGGTGACCGACAGCGTGGCGTCCGCCGTGCCGCCATGGCCGTCCGATACCGCGTACGTCACCGAGGTAACCCGTGTTTCGCCGGCCTTGAGGCTCTGGAAATCGGCGCCGGGATCGAAGCGATAGCTGCCGTCGGTGTTGATCACGAAGCTGCCGCCCGTCGAGCCGGCGACCGCCGCGCCGGGCGCGCCGGTACCGACGGCCGAGACGACGAGCGCGTCGCCGTCAGCGTCGGTATCGTTGCCCAGCACACCGGGCACGGCGCCGACAATGGCGGTGTCTTCATCCGTGGTCGCCGTGTCATCGACGGCGACAGGCGCGTCGTTGACGGCACCGATCGAGATCGTCGCGACCGCCGCGGCCGAGGTCGCGCCGCCATCGTCGGTCACCGTGATCGAGACGGTGCGGTCGCCCGTAGTCGGGTTGTCGCTTCTGTTTTCATATTGAATGGCGCGCAGCAGGGCGCTCGTCGCCGCGTTGCCCATCGTGCCGCCGGCCGCATTGGTGATGGAGAGCGCATTAGCGCCGTCATAGCTGAAGCGGAAGGTCGTGCCGCCGAAGATGATCGTGCCGGTGTTGGCCGTACCGTAGACGATATCGACGGAGCCGTTCAGGTGGATGATCTCGGAGCCGGCATTGGCAAAGCCGCCAAGCGCGACGTTCAGCGACGTGATGCCGTTCTCGACATCGAACACGGTTGCATCGCCGCTGGCGATCGCGACCGGTGCATCGCCCTCGTTGAACGAGACGGTGAGATCGACGCCGGCGCCGGCGCCGTTGAGATCGACGACGCCGACATCGTTGACCGCCGCGACGGTAATGACGATCGATGCTTCCGCAAATCCGCCATTGCCGTCACTGATGCGGTAGGTCAGAGGGACCGTGCCGTTGAAATCGGCCGTTGGCGTGAAGGTCAGCGATCCATCGCCGTTGAGACGGATGATGCCGCCCGCAACGGCAACCGTGCCATTGGTGGCAATCGGCTGGCCGTCGATCGCAACGATCGTCAGCGGATCACCGTCGGGATCGACATCCACACCACCGCCGGCCGTGCCGACGCCGGTAATCGGGTTGAAGGTAACGGCTGTATCTTCATTGGTCGCGACCGCGTCATTGGCGGCGATCGGCGCCGGGTTGCTGACGGAGAAGACGAACTGCGTCGAGACCTGGCCGCCATGGCCATCGTCGGCGGATACCACGACAGTGTATGGGCTGCCGGCCGATGCATTGGCATCCAGCGTGCCGCTGATGAGACCGGTCGCGGGGTCGAAGCCGAGGCCGGGCGGCAGGCCGTTGACAGAGATCGCCAGCGTGTCGCCATCGACATCGCTGAAGAAGCCTCTGACATCGAAGCTGACGGCAGAGCCATCGGCCTGCGCGCGATCGGGGATCGGGGTCGCCACGGGCGCATCGTTGACGGGATCGACCGTGACCGTCACCGTCGCCGTGTCGCTGCCGCCATTGCCATCGTTGATCGTGTAGGTGAAGGAAGCGGTTCCAGCGTAGTTGGCGGCAGGCGTGAAGCGCAGCACCTGCGCGCCGTTAACAAGCACGAGCTGCACCGAGCCGTTGGAGATCGGCACGGCCGCGCCATCGACACTCAGGTTGACGCCGTTGACGAGAACGATGCTCTTGGCATCGCCGTCGGTATCGACATCGTTGGCGAGCACATCGATATCGACAGGCTGGTCCTCCTGCGTCCTTGCCGTGTCGTTCATCGCGTCGGGCGCGATGTTGCGGATGACATAGGTGAAATCGGATTCGGCGGTGAGGCCGCCGTCGTCGGTAGCGATGACCTTGACCACGTAATTGGAGAGGCCCATGGGGCCGGATGCGCCGGCGCTGATCCGGCCGCTGATGATGCCGGTTTCGGGATCGAAGGTAAGGCCTGGTGGCAAGCCTTGAACGTCATATGTCAGCACCCCGCCCTCGGGATCGGCGAAATAGCTCGAAATGTCGAAGCTGATCGTGTCGCCGTCATTGCGCTCCATGTCGGCGATCGGAGTTTCGATCGGCGCGTCATTCTGGGCGCCCACCGTGATCGTCAGCACGCCGGTGCTGAGGCCTCCCTGGCCGTCGGTCACGCGGTAGACCACCGTGTCGATGCCGTTGAAATCTTTTGCGGGCGTATAGTTCAACGTTCCGTCGCTGTTGACGGTCACCGTGCCGTGGCCGGCCTGCGGCGGGAAATCGGGATCGATCGTCAGCACGTCGCCATCAGGGTCGGTATCGTTTCCAAGCACGTTGATGTTGAGAAGGGGCACGTCCTCGGTGGTGGTCGCCGTATCGTTGACGGCGGTCGGAGCCGGATTAGTGACGGTGAGGTTGAAGGTTGTCCTGAACGTGCCGCCCTGGCCATCGTTCGCCACCACTGCCACCGTATAGATCGGGCCGCCCTTTGATGCGTCGGCGGCGATCGTGCCGGTGATAACGCCATTCGCGTCCATCGACAGGCCTGCCGGCAGGCCGGATGCCGTAAAGGTCAGCGTATCGCCATCGACGTCGCTGAAGAAATCGCTGACGTCGATCGGCTTTCCATCGAGCGACTGGCCATCAGCGAGTGTCACCGCGGGAATGGGCGTTGCCGTCGGATTGTCGTTCACGCCGGTGACCGTGACGGTGATCGTCGCCGTATCGCTTTCGCCATCGGCATCCGTCACGCGGTAGGTGACCGACGTCGTGCGGGTCTCGCCGGCGCCAAGATCGGCGAAATCCGTGCCCGGATTGAAGGTATAGACCCCCGTGGCGCTGACAATGAAGGTACCGCCGTTCGAACCGGCGACCGCCTGGCCGACGCTTGCCGCCTGGCCGTTGATCCGGTCGATGGTCAGGGCGTCGCCATCGGGGTCGGTATCATTGGTCAGCGCATTGCCGCCACCGCTGGCGTTTTGCCCGACCGACAGAGAATCGCTGAACGCCTTGGGCGGGAAGTTGCTGATTATCCAGGTGATCGTGCGCGAGATCGTGCCGCCCTGCCCGTCCGCTACGTTGATCGTTGCAACATAGGGCTCGGGGCGCGACGCGTTGTTTGGAAGTGACCCCGAGATCACGCCGGTCGCGGCGTCGATCTGCAGGCCGGGCGGGAGATCGGTCGCGGCATAGCTCAGCGTATCGCCATCGCGATCGGAGAAATAGATGCCGGCATCAAAGGAGACGGTCTGGCCGTCGCTGTCCATCTGAGCCGGAAGCGGGCCGCTGACATCGGGCGCGTCGTTGACGGCATTGATCGTGATAGTAACAGTCGCCGTCGAAACGCCGCCCTGCCCATCGGAGATGGTGTAGATGATCGTGTCGGTGCCGTTGAAATCGGCAGCCGGGACATAGGTGATCGAACCGTTCGCCGCAAAGGTCAGCGTCCCGTGCCCGGCGGAGGCGGCAATCAGGCTCAATGTATCGCCATCCGGATCGGTGTCCGCTCCGGCGGTGCCGCTTGCCGTTCCCGCGCCGGTGATGACGTTGAACGTCGCGGACTGATCCTCGTTGATCGCGAGATTGTCGTTGACAGCAGTCGGGCCCGGATTGGTCACCTGGAGCTCGAAGGTCTGGGACACGGACGCGCCAGTGCCATTTGGCCCGTCATGCGCCGTGACCGTGATCTGGTAGAAGCCCGCGGCGCCGCCCTGGCTGGCGTCATGGTCGATCGTGCCGAAGATGAGACCGGTTGCCGCGTCGAAGCTCAGACCGGCCGGCAGCCCCGTGATCGTGTAGTTCAGCGTATCGCCATCTGGATCGTCGAAGAAATCCGAGACGCGATAGATCAGCTGCTGCCCATCGGCCCGCACGCGATCCGGTATCGGCTTGGTCCCCTCGGGCGCGTCGTTCTGCGGGATGATCGTGATCGTCACCGTCGCGGTATCGACGCCGCCATTGCCGTCGTCGATCGAGTAGCTGAAGCTTTCCTGACCGTTATAGTTCGCGTTCGGCGTGAAGCGCAGCACCGGCCGATCGGTCGGGCCGGCGACCAGTTGAACCGTGCCGTTCGTCGTCGCGACTGCCGGGCCGTTCAGCTGCAGCACCACATTGTTGACGCGGATGACCTCGTCATTGTCGCCATCCGGATCGCCATCATTGGCGAGCACGTCGATATCGACGGGCGTGTCCTCGTTGGTGGTCGCGAAATCGTCGCGCGCGATCGGCGGCAGGTTGAGGATGGTGTAGTGGAAGGTGACCGAGGTCGTGCCGCCCTTGCCGTCCGATGCCGTCACCGTCACCGTATAGACAGCCTCGCCTGTCGGACCCGAAGCTTCCGGCGCGATGCGGCCGGAGACCAGGCCGGTGGCCGGATCGATGGTGAGCCCCGCAGGCAGGCCGCTCGCGGCATACGTCAGCGGATCGCCATCGGCATCCGAGAAGAAGGCGGAGATATTGAGGCTGTCCGTATCGCCGTCGTTCCTCGTGCGGTCGGCGATTGGCTGGCCGACGGGTGCGTCGTTGACCGCGAGCACGGTGACGGTGACCGTCGCGGTCGCCGTTCCGCCGTTTCCGTCGGAGATCGTGTAGGTGATCGTATCGGTGCCGTTGAAGTTGGCGTTCGGCTGATAGGTGATCTGGCCGCCGGAGCCAAGCGTCACCGTGCCGTTGGCGGCGCTGGCCGCCGTGACCGTCAGCGGATCTCCATCGGGATCGCTATCCGGCACGCCGCCGCTCGCCGAGCCGTCGAGCACGTTGAAGGTGAGCGGCGTATCCTCCGTCGCGGTGACCGCATCGTTGACGGCGACCGGCGGCGGGTTGCTGACCGAGAAGGAGAAGCTCTGGCTGGCCGTGCCACCATGGCCGTCATTGACGCTGATGGTCACCGTGTAGACGCCATTGCCCGTTGGTCCGCCGACGCTCGCCTGGCGATCGATCGTTCCGGTCACCACGCCGGCCGCGTTGATGGACAGGCCGACCGGCAGGCCGCTTGCGGAATAGGTCAGCGTGTCGTTGTCGGCATCCGTAAAGAAGCCGGAGACATCGAAGGTGACGGCTGCGCCATCGGCGCCCGAGCGGGCCGGAAGCGGAGTACCGACCGGCACATCGTTGACGCTCGCGACATTGACCGTGACCGTATACTCGTTGCTGCCACCCTTGCCATCGCTGACGACATAGGTGAACCGGTCGGTCCCGTTGAAATTGGCCGATGGCGTATAGCTGTATGTGCCATTTGGATTGACGACAACGGTGCCGTGGGCCGGCGTCGTGCTGCCGGCGGCATAGGTGATCGCATCGCCGTCCACATCGGTCGCGGTGGGCAGGGTGCTCGAGATAACGCCATCTTCATCTACGGAGACGGTGGTATCAGAGGCGACGGGCGCGTCGTTGACCGGCGTGACGGTCCCGCTGACGGTGGCCGTCGCGGTGCCGCCATTGCCGTCTGAAATGGTGTAGGTGAAGGATGGGGTGCCGTTGTAGTTGGCAGCCGGCGTAAAGGTCAGCGTGCCATTCGCATTGAGCCTGACGCTGCCGCCGGTGATCGCCACGGACCCGCCGGACGCAATCGCGGTGCCGTTGATCGCGGTCACATTGAGCGCATCGCCATCCACGTCGCTGTCGTTGCCGCGGACATCGAAGGTCACGGCTGTATCTTCAAGCGTGGTGAAGCTGTCGTTGACGGCAACCGGCGCGTCGTTCACCGGCGTCACGCTGCCGCTGACGGTAGCCGTCGCGGTGCCGCCATTGCCGTCGGAGATGGTGTAGGTGAAGCTCGGGCTGCCGTTGAAATTCGCTGTCGGCGTGAAGGTCAGCGTGCCGTTGGCGTTCAGCCGCACCGTGCCGCCGGTAACGGTTACCACCCCACCGGTCGCGATATTGGCGCCATTGATGGCGGTCACGGTGAGCGTGTCGCCATCGACATCGCTGTCATTGCCAAGCACATCGAAGGTGACGGCCGTATCCTCTGCCGTCGTAAAGCTGTCGGCGACAGCGACGGGTATATCGTTGACCGGCGTTACCGTACCGCTGACGGTTGCCGTCGCGGTGCCGCCATTGCCGTCGGAGACCGTGTAGGTGAAGCTCGGGCTGCCGTTGAAATTCGCCGTCGGCGTGAAGGTCAGCGTGCCGTTGGCGTTCAGCGTGACGCTGCCGCCAGTGATCGTCACGGCATTACCGACGGTGATGCCGGTGCCGTTGATCTGCGTGATCGTCAGCGCGTCGCCATCCGGATCGCTGTCATTGGTAAGAACGGCGATGGTGACGGCTTGGTCCTCCGGCGTCGTGAAGCTGTCGTTCTGCGCGACGGGCGGATCCTGGACGGGGTTGACGGTACCGTTGACGGTTGCCGTCGCTGTGCCGCCGTGGCCGTCAGAGATGGTGTAGCTGAAGCTCGGATTGCCGTTGTAGTTGGCCGATGGCGTAAAGGTCAGCGTGCCATCGGCGTTCAGCCGAATGCTGCCGCCGGTGACGGCGACCGAGCCGCCGGACGCGATGTTCGAGCCGTTGATCTGGATCACGGCAAGCGCGTCGCCATCGACGTCGCTGTCGTTGGCGCGCACATCGAAGGTGACCGCCGTATCCTCGTTGGTGGTGAAGCTGTCGTTGGCGGCAACCGGCGGGTCCTGCACCGGATTGACGGTGCCGGTGACGGTCGCGCTCGCCGTGCCGCCCTGGCCGTCGGAAATCGTGTAGGTGAAGGTCGGCCTGCCGTTGTAATCGGCCGTGGGCGTGAAGGTCAGTCGGCCATCCGCATTGAGCGTGACCACGCCGCCGGTGACGGCAACCGAGCCGCCGGTAATGATGGCGGTGCCATTGATCGCCGTGACGCTCAACGTACCGCCGTCGACATCGCTGTCATTAGAGCGCACGTCGAAGGTGACGGAGGTGTCCTCGTTGGTGGTGAAGCTGTCGGCCACCGCGACCGGCGCATCGTTCAGGCCGGTGACCGTGACGGTCACGGTTGCCGTCGAGAAGCCGCCCTGACCGTCGGTGATCGTGTAGGTCACGGTGGTGACACGCGTTGCGCCGGCAGCGAGATCGTCGAAGGCGGTGCCGGGGTTGAAGGCGTAGGTGCCATCGGCGTTGATCGTGAACGTCCCGCCGTTCGAGCCGGCCACGGCCTGGCCGACACCGGCGCCGCTGCCGCCGACCGCGGAGACGGAAATCGGGTCGCCATCGGGATCGGAATCGACACCGTTGCCATTGTTGGCGAAGACTGAGCCTGAGAGCGGAGAGTTCTCGTTCGTCGCCAGATTGTCGGCGGCGGCCACCGGAGGCGGGTTGAGAACGGCCCAGGTGAAGCTGCGGTTCGCTGTCGCCCCGCTGCTGTCGGTTGCCGTCACCGTGACGGCATAGGGACCGTTGACGCTGGCGCTGCGGTTGATGGTGCCGGAGATGACACCGGTGGTGGCGTTGATCGTCAGGCCCGGAGGAAGGCCGGTCGCGGTGAAGGTCAGCGTGTCGCCGGTATCGGGATCGCTGAAATTGCCGCCGACATTGAGCGTCACCGTCTCCGCATCGTTGCCGGTCTGGTTGGCGATCGGCGTCGAGATTGGCGCATCGTTGACGCCAGTGACCGTCACCGTGACAGTCGCCGTCGAGAAGCCGCCATGGCCGTCGGACAGCTGGTAGGTGACGCTGGAGGTGCGGCTCTGGCCGGCCGGAAGATCGGTGAAGGTCGTGCCCGGATTGAACACCGCCGCGCCATTGGCGCCGATCGTGAAAGTGCCGCCGTTCGAACCTGTAATGGCAAGCCCGACATTGCCGGCGACGCCGTTAATGGCCGAGACCTGCAGCACGTCGCCGTCGACGTCGGTGTCGTTGGCGAGCACGTTGAGGCTCGTGCTGACGCCGGCATTGGTCTGGGCGGTATCGTTGACGCCAACAGGCGCGTCATTGACCGAATTGACGGTGACGCTGACCAGATATTGCACCGTAACCGTGCCGTCGCTGACGCTGTAAGTGAAACTGTCGGTGCCGTTGAAATTGGCGGATGGGGTGTAGGTGTAGGTGCCGTTGGGATTGACCACGACGGTGCCGTGCGATGGGGCGATCGATCCGGCGCCATAGGTCAGGCTGTCACCATCGACATCGGTCGCAACAGGCAGCGTGCCGGAGAAGGCCGTGTCCTCGTTGGTCGTGATCGCTGTATCGGAACCGACAGGCGCATCATTGACCGGGGCCACGGTGATTGTCGCCGTATCGGTATCGGATAAGGCGCCGCCGCTGCCGGTATTGCCATTGTCGTTGGTCACCATCGTCAGCGTTACCGCGCCATTGGCGTTGGCGGCGGGGTTGAACACCGGCCGGGTGCCAGCTGCGGCAAGGAAGCCGTTGATGTTGGAAAGTGTGCCGGTCAGCACCAGCGTGCCCGATCCGGAGCCGCTGACCGTGACGCCGGAGCCGCCGGTGGCGGCGAGCGTGCCGGAATTGACGCGGAGCGTCACGGTGATCGAGCCGGAGCCGGCATCGACATCAGCGACCTGCAGGCCGGCGAGCGACAGCGCCGTATCCTCGTTGGTGCCGAAGCTCGCCGGCAGCGTGTTGACCGGCGCGTCGTTGACGGCCGTGACATTGAAGGTGAAGCTGTTCGGGCTCTGGTCGGTATCCTGGCCGCCATTCGCCGTGCCGCCGTTGTCGCGGACCTGGAAGGTGAAGGAGGCGAGCGCGGTCCCGTTGGCATTGGCTGCCGGTGTGAAGGTGAGGTTGCCGAGATTGGCGGCGGAGATCACCTGGCCGGCCGTGACGGCGGTGCCGCCGAGGGAGAGTACGCCGTTGGTCGGCAAGGTGGTGATGACGACGGCGGCAAGGCTGTTGGCCGGGCTGTCGTTGGGATCGGTAAAGCCGAAGCTCGCGGCCGAGAAGGTGTAGACGCTGTCCTCGTTGATCGTGACGGTATTGTCCGTGCCGGCTGGCGCGTCGTTGACTGATGTAATCGCGATCGTTGCCGTGTCGATATCGACGAGCGACGGGCCGCCGGTATTGCCGTTGTCGTTGGTGGTCATCGTCAGCGTGACGCTGGCGGTGGAATTGGCTGATGGTGTAAAGCTCGGGCGCGTTGCTCCAGCGAGATAGGCGTTGATGTCAGTCAGAGTGCCGGACAGCGTCAGTGCCTGGGAACCGGAGCCGCTCACCGAGACACCGCCGGCGCCAAGCGCCGAGAGCACACCGGAATTGACCGACAGCGTCACCGTCATCGTGCCGGAGCCGGCGTCCTGATCGCTGATCTGCAGGCCGGCGAGGCCGAGAGACGTATCCTCGATCGCGGTGAAGGAAGGCGGCAGCGTATTGACGGGTGGCGTGTTCACCGAAGCGACGGCGACACTGACCTGCGCGGTCTCAGTCACTCCGCCCGAGGTGACGGTGTAGGTGAAGGTCGTCACGCCATTGTAGTCGAGCGTCGGCGTGAAGATCAGCTGGCTGGAGGCATTCAACCGCACCGTACCGTTGGCAACGGTGACAGCCGCGCCGCCTGCGGTGATCGCGGTGCCGTTGACGGCGGTGATCGCCCGACCCGGGTTCTCGAAGCTGTCATTGGCGAGCACCGAGATGACGGCAGGCACGTCTTCATCCGTCGACACGGAATCATTGGCGATGTCGGCGACCGGGGTGATGGTCACCGGGATGGTGCTGGTGGCGCTGAGCGAACCGTCGGAGGTCTGGACCGAAATCTGAGCCGAGCCGTTATAATCAGCAACCGGCGCATAGCTTGCGCCCGCGAGCGCCGTATTGATCGCCGCCGTGGTGCCGGTGAAGGTCATCGTCTGATCGGCCGTGCCGTCGCCCGCGCTGAAGGACAGGCCGGATGTGCCTGAAAGCGAGAAGGAGCCGTTGGTGACGGTGACGGTGACCGTCAGCGTTCCATTGTCGACATCGGAGACGACGATCGCATTGCCGGCGGAGGACGAGAAGACGATGGAGGTGTCTTCTGCCGTCGTCTGTGCTGTCGGCACGGTGTTGACGGGCGCGTCGTTGACCGGGTTGACCACGATGGTGACTGTTGCGGTCTCCGTCACGCCGCCTGATGTGACCGTATAGGTGAAGCTCGTCGTGCCGTTGAAATTGGCTGCCGGCGTGTAGGTGATCGTGCCATCGGCGGCGAAGGTGACGGTGCCCTGGCCGGCCGGGGGCTGCGTGACCGATGTGATCGCCCTGCCCGCATTCTCGAAATTGTCGGCCGAGGCGCCGTTCGTGCCGGTGATGGCGTTGAAGGTGATGGCCGTGTCTTCATTGGTCGTCAGGTTGTCGGCGACAATATCGGCGACCGGCGTGATTGTTATCGCCACCGTATCGGTGTCGGTCAAAGAGCCATCCGTCGTGACGACGGTCAACTGCGCCGCGCCGTTATAGTCGGCGGTGGCCGTGTAGGTGAGGCCCGCCAGCGCCGCGTTGATCTGCGCGGCCGTGCCGGACAGCCGGACCGATGACGTGCCGTTGTTGGCGATCGTCGCACCGGTTCCCGTCGTCACGTTGGCGATGCCGTTGGTGACGGTGACCGTCGTCGTCAGCACGTCGCCATCGACATCGGCGACCGATACGCCTGAAACCGCCAGCGGCGTATCCTCGGCAACGGTTTGGGCGCCCGGAACGGTATTCACCGGCGCATCGTTGACCGGCACGATGGTCACGTTGACGGTCGCGGTCTCGGTCACGCCACCCGAGGTGACCGTGTAGGTGAAGCTGGTGCTGCCATTGACGTTGGCGGATGGCGTGAAGGTCAGCGTGCCATCGGCGTTGAGGCGGACCGTGCCGCTGGTGACGTTGACGACGCCGTTGGCAACGATGGCCGAGCCGTTGATCGCGGTGATCGTGTGGCCGGCGTTCTCGAAGCTGTCGTTCGCATCGACGGCGATGACGACCGCCGTGTCCTCGTTGGTCGTGGCTGTATCGTTGGCGATATCCGCGACCGCGGTTATCGCGATTGTCTGCGTGTCGGTGTCGGTCAGCTGGCCGTCGCTGCTGGTCATCGTCAGCGTGACGCTTCCGTTGAAATCGGCGACCGGCGCATAGTTCGGCCGAGCGGTGCTTGCCAGATAGGCGTTGATGCTCGTGAGCGTACCAGACAAGGTGATCGTTGCGGTACCCGAGCCGGTGACGGTCACGCCCGGGCCGTTTGCGGCCGTCAGCACACCGGAGCCGACCGACAGCGTCACGGTCGCCGTGCCCGAGCCGATATCGGGATCAGCCACGGAGAGGCCGGTCAGCGACAGCGTACCGTCCTCGTTCATCGTCCAGCCGCCCGCAGGCAGCGTGTTGACGGGTGGGTCGTTGACGGGCGTGACCGCGACCGTCGCAACAGCCGTGTTGGACGCCGCCGCACCGTCGGATACGGTGACGTTGATCGAGCGGGTGACCGCACCCGGATCGTCGGAAGTAGACGCATAGCGGATCTGGCCGAGCGCCGTTTGGTAGGCGGCCTTTGTTGCCGAGCCGGTCAAGGTTAGCGTGTAGGTCGAGGCGTTGTAGCTGGCGGTGATGCCAGATGGCAGCGTGCCGGTGACCGACAGCACATCGCCCGCCTGCCCGTTGGAGATCACGATCGTCGCCGATGCCATGTTGGTGTTGTCGACGTCGGCGACGAGAACGCCGGTGTTGACGATGGCAACGCCGGCGGCGTTTTCCGTGTAGCTGGTCGCGTAGCCGGTGCCGGCTGCGGATGTGTCGAGATCGAGCGTCGGCGCGTCGTTGACGGCGATGACGGTGATGGTTGCCGTATCCACGTCGGTCAGCGCGCCGCCCGACCCGGTGTTGCCGCCGTCGTTCGTCGTCATCGTCAGCGTCACCGCGCCGTTGAAATCGGCCACGGGCGTGTAGACCGGCCGCGCGGTGCTGGCGAGGTAGGCATTGATGCTGGCGAGCGTGCCTGACAGCGTCAGCGACGCGGTGCCGGAGCCGCTGATCGTGACACCCGATCCGGACACGGCGGTCAGCTGTCCGGAATTGACGCCGAGCACGACGGTCATCGTGCCGCTACCGGCATCGACATCCGAGATCGCAAGCCCGGTCAGCGCGAGCGCCGTATCCTCGTTGACCGACCAGCCGCCCGCCGGCAGCGTGTTGACGGGCGCGTCGTTGACGGGATCGATGGTGATGGTGCGCGTGTCGATATCGGTAAGCGCACCGCCGGAGCCGGTATTGCCGCCATCGTTGGTCGTCATCGTCAGCGTCACCGAACCGCTGGCATTGGCGGCCGGGTTGAATTGCGGAGCGGCGGCCGACGCCAGATAGGCGTTGATCGCCGAAAGCGTGCCCGACAAGGTCAGCGACGCCGATCCCGATCCGGAAATGGTGACACCGGCGCCCGAGATCGCCGAAACCGTGCCGCCGGAGACAGCAAGCGTCACCGTCATCGTGCCGGTGCCGGCATCGACGTCGGAAATCGACAGCCCGGAGAGCGCGATGGACGTGTCCTCGCTGGTGCTCCAGCCGGATGCCGGCAGGCTGTTGACCGGCGCATCGTTGACAGCGCTGACATTGACCGTGACGGTGGCCGTCTCAGTGACCCCGCCCGCGGTGACAGTATAGGTGAAGGTGGTCTGCCCGTTGAAGTTCGCGGATGGCGTATAGACCAGCGTTCCGTCGGCGGCGAAGGTGACGCTGCCCTGCCCGGTGGGCGGCTGCGTGACCGACGTGACGGCGCGGCCGGGATCCTTGAAAGTATCGGGCGTGGCGCCATTGGTGCCGGTGATGACGTTGAAGGTGATTGCCGTGTCTTCGGCCGTCGCCACCGTATCCGGCGTAATGTCGGCAACCGGGGTGACCGTGATCGCGACGTTGTCCGCGTCCGTCAGCGAACCGTCCGACGTGGAGACGACGAGCGTATCCGAGCCATTGTAATCGGCGCGGCCGGTGTAGCGCAGCGAAGCGAGCACGCTGTTGACCTGCGCAAGCGTGCCCGAGACGGTGACCGAGGCCGTGCCGTTGCCGGTGACGGTTCCCGCTATCACCGAAGGCGACAGCGTGCCGTTCGCGACCGACAGCGTGACCGTGACGGAGCCGCTGTCGACGTCACTGACGGAAATGCCGGAGATCGCCGTCTGCACGTCCTCGCTCAGCGTGACTGACGTCGGCACCGTATTCACCGGCGCGTCGTTGACGGCGATGACGTTGACGGTCGCGACCGCGACATTCGAATTGGCGGCGCCGTCGTTGACCGTGACGTTGATGCTGCGCGGCGTGGTGGATGGGTTTTCCGAACTCGACAGGAAGCGGATCTGCTGCAGCGCGGTCTCATAGCTCGCGCGCGGGGCCGAACCCGTAAGCGTCAGGGTGAAGGTCGTGGAATTGTAGCTCGCGGTGATGCCTGAGGGCAGCGTGCCGGCGACAGCCAGAAGGTCGCCCGCCTGACCATTGGTGATGACCGCCGACAGCGAGGCCATGTTGGCGCTGTCGATGTCGGTGATCACGCCATCGGTATCGGCAATCGCAACGCCGGGGTCGTTTTCGGTGTAGGTCGTGGTAAAGCCGGTGCCGGCGCCCGATGCGTCCAGATCGAGGATCGGCGGATCGTTGACGGGGGTTATGTTGATCACGGCGGTATCGGTATCGGTCAGCGGGCCGCCGGTGCCGAAATTGCCGAGGTCGTTCGTCGTCATCGTCACCGTGACGCTGCCATTCGCATCGGCCACCGGCACGTAGACGGGAGCCGCGCTCGATGCCAGGTAGGCGTTGAGATTGGCAAGCGTGCCGGTCAGCACCAGCGTGCCGGTGCCAGAACCTGAGACGGTGACGGAGCCGCCGGCCGTAGCGGTCAAGACGCCTGTCGGCACCTGCAGCCGGACGGTCATCGAGCCTGTGCCGGCATCCGGATCGGTGATCGACAGGCCTGTCAGCGCGACGCTGGTGTCCTCGTTTGTCGTCCAGCTCACGGGCAGCGTATTAACAGGCGCGTCGTTGACGGCGGTGATCGCAACGGCGGTGACGGCCGTGTTGGAATTGGCGGCGCCGTCATTGACGGTGACGCTGATGTTGCGCGATGCGGCGGCGCCGTTCAGCGTCGGGTTGTCGGAGCTCGAGGTGTAGAGCACCTGGCGCAGTGCGGCCTCGTAATTGGCCTTGGTGGCCGAGCCCGTCAGCGTCAGGGTGAAGGTGGTGGCGTTGTAGCTGGCGGCGATGCCCGCCGGCAGGGTGCCGGTGACCGTAAGCAGGTCGCCGGCCTGGCCGTTTGTGATCACGATCGCGGCCGAGGCCATGTTGGTATTGTCGACGTCGATGACGCTGCTGTTGGTATTCGAGATCGCGACGCCGGTGCCGTTTTCCGTGTAACCGACCGAATAGCCGGTTCCAGTCGTCGAGCCATCGAGATCGAGCACGGGCGCGTCGTTGACCGGGTTGATGATGATGTTGCGCGTATCGACATCCGTGAGCGCGCCGCCCGTGCCGGTGTTGCCGTTGTCGTTGGTCGTCATGGTCAGCATGACGGTGCCGTTGGCATCGGCGACGGGGACGTAGATTGGGGCTGAAGCAGACGCGAGATAGGCATTGATATTGGCGAGCGTGCCGGTCAGCACGACGGTGCCGGTTCCGGACCCCGACACGCCGACGCTGCCACCAGCTGTTGCCGTGATCGTGCCTGAAGCGACGCTCAGCGTGACCGTCATCGAGCCGGTGCCGGCGTCGAGATCGGTGACCGAAAGGCCCGACAGCGCCAAGCTGGTGTCTTCGTTGGTCGTCCAGCTGGCGGGCAAATTATTGACCGGCGCATCGTTGACGGCGACGACCGAGATGGTCGAGGTGGCGACGGCCGACGACAGGCCGCCGTCATTTACGGTGACGTTGACGACGCGCGGCGTCGTGCTTGGATTGTCGCCGGTGTTGGAGAAGGTGATGGCCTTGATCGCCGTGGCATAGCTCGCCTTGGTGGCCGAGCCCGTCAGCGTGACGGTGACCTGCCCGGCAACGGACGTGTCGACCGATCCAGTGATGCCGCTCGGCAAGGTGCCAACGGTCAGCACATCGCCGGCCTGCGCGTTGGTCAGCACGATGGTGGCGGAGCGCATGTTGGTGCTGTCGAGATCGCGCACATCCGTCGCGGCGCTGCCGATCGACACGCCGGCGCCGTTTTCCGTGTAAGTCGTCGTATAGTTGACGCCGGCAACCGTATCGACATTGCGGAAGGCGCTGACATTGTCGATGAAGATATCATCCGTGCTCGGCGTCAGAAGGCCGCCGGCTGCGGAATAGCTGAAGACGAGGTCGCCCGTGGCGACCACCGTCGAGGGCAGGTTGATGGTGACGGCGGTGCGACCCCAGGCCGTGGTGCCGGCGGCGGATGCGGCGACCGTGGACGGTGATCCGGTCGCACCGTTGAAATAGGTGATCGTTGCAGTGTTCGGCGTACCGTTCAGTGTACCCGTGGTGATGCGTGCATAGAGCACGCCGCCGATGGTGACATCCACGGTCGCCGGCGTGTTGTTGTCGTTTGAGATGCCGAGCAACAGATCGTTGCTCCAGCCCACATCGAACGTCAGCTGCGCTGCACCAGATGGCGCAAGACCGTCAGTCCAGCCTGACACGTTCGCTTGTGTGAGAGTGCCGGTTCCGCCGTTCAGCGTCCAGGCAAAGCCGCCATTGGCCTGGGCGCCCGTGCCGCCGACCGTCCAGCCTGTCGAGCCCGGCGTGCCGCCATTGGTGATGATCTGCGTTGGCGTCGTGCCGGAATTGAGATCGACGATGGGGGCCTGGGCATAATAGCCGAAGTCGGCCGCGAGGTTGGCGGCGCCGATCGTGGCGAGAGCGAGCTGCTGGGTCGTGCTTCCGGTGGTAAGCGTCGCCGTACCAAGTACACCGTTCGCGTCGGTGACGCGCACGATGTACTGGCCGGGGAGAACGCCGGTGAAGAGATAGTTGCCGTTGGCGTCGGTCGTATCCGTCGCCAGAATGCGTTCGCCGGTGCTGACAAGGCCGTCGCCGTTGACATCATCGATCAGCTGCACCGTGACACCGCCGATGCCGCCATCGCCGGTGTTGAAGGTGCCGCTTTTATCGTTGTCGGCGAAGATCTTATCGCCGATCGTTCCCGTCGGCGGCGTCCAGCGCGCGGCGTCGGAAATGCCGGTGAGCGCGGTCGTGCCGTTGGTCGTGATCGTGACAGCCGATCCGATGGCGGCGCCCGTGACCGGATTGATCTGGCGGATATCGGTGCCGATCAGATAGGTGTTGCCGTTGATATCGCCGCCACCTTGCGCACCTGTGCCGCCCGTGGCATTGGTGATGCTGTCGATAATCGCGCCGGTCGTCAGATTGTAGCGGGTAATGCCAAGCGTGGTGATGCTAAGCAGCGTGTTGTTGGTCGCATCTATGGCGAAGTCGCCCCAGTCGTTCGCAGCCGTGATCTGTGCGCCGAATGCCGTCGCGCCGGCCATGGTGCGGCCGTTGTTGGTGAAGGTGATGCGGTAAATCTGGTCGTTGCTGCCGGAAACGTTCTCGACGCCGAGATAGAGGCCGCCGTTGTAGAATGTCGCGGCGCCGCCGCCGACGCCGGTCGTGCCCGTAACAATATTGGTCGCGGCACCCGTGGTCAGATCGGAATCGACCAGGATATGGGTGTTGTTGATGTAGTCATAGGCAAACAGAGCCCTGTTGCCTGAAACGGCGTTGCTATCGGTGTAGTAGATCAGGCCATTTGACTGATCGGCCGCCAGCGAGTTGATGGTGTCCGACATGGTGATGCCGCCGACGCTTCCCGGCACCGTCGTAATCATCGTCGCCTTGCCGGTCAGCACGTCGACGCTGTAGATCGAGCGCCCGGCCGAGACCAGTAGCGCCCCATTGCCGTTCGACGAGGCGATGTTCAGCGTATCGGCGTAATCCGCATGGCTCTTGTCTGTGCCGATCAGGTCGGAGGCGATATCGCCATCGTGATATTCGAGATCCCAATTGCCGCCGAGGGCAGCACTTCCGGTCGGGTCGGTTGAGGCAGCGACGTCGGCGCCGGTGAGGTAGCCGAGCATCTTGACGGCATTCGTGCCCGTTTCGCCCTCAGCGAAATTGCAGCCATAAACGAGAATATCGGCATTGTCGGTCAAGGAGCCGCGTATCGACGTCAGGTCGGCGGCGTAGTCGGTCGCCATCGTCGTTGCCGTCAGCGACGCGGAACCGAGTTGCAGGAAGCCTTCCTTGCCGTGCGAGATGATGTGGATCGCCTCGACATCGTGCATGGACGAAAGCGTCTCGGCGAGTTCGTGAACACCGTTCTCGTTCGGATCGACCACGATGATCTTGAAATTGTCGCCCAGGTCTTTGACCAGCGCCTGGTAATCGGGCACGGAGGAATCGATCACCACCACCTGACGCGGCTGTGCGACGGCTGATGTCTCGGGTGCTGCCGAGGCGGCCTGGTGTTCGGCAAGTGCAGCGACCAGCGCATCATGGCCATCGCTGGCGCCGTCGTGCTGCGAGGTCTCGGCGGAGCCGTGATCCCCTTGATCCTGGTGAGCTTTTTCCT
Source organism: Rhizobium sp. Rhizsp42 (assembly GCF_047304155.1). Lineage (NCBI taxonomy): Bacteria > Pseudomonadati > Pseudomonadota > Alphaproteobacteria > Hyphomicrobiales > Rhizobiaceae > Rhizobium > Rhizobium sp. Rhizsp42. Next base: position 35,137 of record NZ_JBGLYS010000006.1, read on the forward strand.
GGGATTTTTCCACGGTCGCCGCGCCGGCAGCGTCGAATGCGATGCGTTGTTCCAACTCCATCAACATCGAGCCGTATTTCGGCTTGGCATTCCTACCCCGCACCTTTTCGATGCGGTCAGGGGCGGGGCGAACGTAGCGTTCGTTCATGGGGTTTCCTCCACGACAGATCGTTTTCGTTTGGCCGGGTGCCCTATTCGCCCGGCATGTCAGCTTTGTCAGTCAGCCTCAAAAACCGACTCCCAATGTCGGCTTTCGCAACCGTAGTGAGCAGAGAATTAACAATTTCCTAATTTCGACCAACAGGAATTAGTCAACACTAAATCAACCATGACAGGAGCCCGTCACCGTATCCATCCGACACATCATTTAGCACACATCAATAAAGAATGCCCTGAAAGATTGTGTTTTGTTAAGTGTTGATTAACCATGTTAGCAAAGACTGAACGTACTCAGACGACAGTTTCGTATTGCTAAAGCGCGTTCTGATTGCCGAATTTACGCCCCGCAATTGCATATCCGTAGACACGAGCTACCTGCGGCTTAGTCGTATACGGAACAGGTTCGAGGAATGAATGGAATGAAACTCCCAGTCTTTCTAATGGTTTCCGTCAGTCTGATTGCGACAGGATGCACCGTTACCCCCAAACCGCTGCCCCCAGAAGCGCATGCAAACTTCGGCAAGGAGAGACTTGCCCTTGCCACCGCAAATCAGGAGCCCATCTCCGATAGGGTGGATTTGTACGAAGCCATGGCAAGAGCCCTCAAATACAATCTTGACACGAAGGTAGAGGTTATGCAGGCGGCGCTAAAATTGCGGGAGGCGGATTTGGTGAGCTATTCCGCACTGCCTAAGATTGTAGCCGGCGCAGGGTATGCCGGCCGCAGCGAAGCGGACCCCACCGAGGCCTCTACTCGCGATGATAGTATTGTTACGGCCGACCTAACATCCTCCTGGAACATCCTCGATTTCGGCCTCTCCTATGTGCGCGCTAAGCAGGCGACCGACGAAGTGCTGGTTCAGGACGAGATGAAGCGGCGGATGGTCAACAAGGTCATCGAGGATGTGCGCACGGCCTATTGGCGCGCGGTGAGCTACCAGCGTCTCGTCGGCCGCATGCGCGCGCTGGAAGGCCGCGTCGCCCGCGCGCTCAAGGATACCCGCAATCTTTCGTCCAACGGCGAAACGTCGCCGCTGGTGGCGCTGACCTATGAGCGCGAACTGATCGAGGTCAAGCGCGAGGTGGAGCTGCTGGAAGGCGAACTGCTGGTCGCCAAGACGCAGCTTTCCGCTCTGATGAACGTGAAGCCCGGCACGGAATTCACGCTTGAGGTTCCCAAGCGCCGCGATACGCAGCTGAAAATCAGCTACACCTCGCAGGAAATGTTCAATATCGCCGCGACCAACCGCCCGGAGATGCGCGAAATCTCCTACCGGCTGCGGATCAACGAGCGCGAAGTGGATGCGGCGCTGCTCGACCTGCTGCCCGGAATCAACCTTTACGCTGGCCCGAACTACGATTCCAACGACTATATCGCCACCAACGACTGGGTCTCCTGGGGCGCCAAGGTCAGCTTCAATTTGATGAAGCTCGCGACCCTGCCGGCGGTCAACAAGAAGATCGAGGCCGAAAAGCAGATGCTGGATACGCGCTCGCTTTCTGTCGCGATGGCTGTGATGACGCAGGTCCATATCAGCCGCGCCCGCTATGCCCACCTGAAGCACTCCTATTCGACGGCGGCCGCACTTTCTAACGTCTCGCACCGGATCCTGACCCAGGTGCGCACCGAGACGGACGCGCAGAAGACCAGCGAGCAGATGCTAATCCGCGAGGAGATGAACGCGCTGCTCGCGGATGCGAAGCTCGACATGGCCTATGCCGACCTGCAGAACGCCTATGCGAACATTTATGCATCGCTCGGCATCGATCCGTTCCCGCAAACGCTGCGCACCACCCTACCCGTGAAAGAAATGGCTGGCGAGTTGCGTGACATGTGGCTGGAGCGCGGTGAATTGAAGACAGACCTCGTTGCGGCGAAATAACCGCCGGCATGGGAGACCGTGATGAAGCACATAGCGGCATCCGTTCTGATGATACAGCTCTTGGCAGGTGGCGCAGCTTACGCCGCCGGCAATGATGCGGCGGATGCCACGGCATCGCTGGAAGGGCTGCGCGGCATCGTTCGCGCCGCCGATGAAGCCTCGATATCGAGCGATCTCGGCTTTGCCATCGCCACCCTGCCCTTCAAGGAAGGCGAGAGCTTCAACAAGGGCGATATCCTCGCCACCTTCGAATGCGGGGATATCCAGGCCCAGCTCAAATCCGCCGAGGCGGCGCTGGCGGCCGCGCAGATCGCCGTTGCCAATGACGAGCGGCTGGCACGCTCGAATGCTGCCGGCAAATTCGAGGTCGACATATCGCGCGCCAAGGCAAACCAGGCAGCAGGCGAGGCTGATGCCTATCGCAGCAAGCTTGGGCGCTGCACGATAAGAGCGCCCTTCGACGGCCGGATCGGCGCCATGCCCTCCCACGCGCATGAAACCCCGGAACCGAGCCGCCCGATCATGCACATCGTCGCCAGCAACGACTTGCTTGTCGATGTGCTGGTACCCTCCGTCTGGCTGCGCTGGCTGCGCGAAGGCGAAGCGTTTTCGTTGAGCGTCGACGAGACCGCCAAGACATTGCCGGTCGACATTATCAGCATCGGCGCGACCGTCGATCCGGTCAGCCAGACGGTGAAGGTGACCGGGCGTTTTTCCGGCCAGGCCACCGGCGTCCTGCCGGGCATGAGTGGCCCCACAGTGTTCAAAATCCCGAGTGAGTAGGCATACGCAGATGCAAGGTGTCGAAAAGCCAGCCAGCGATCCCATCAAGCTTCAGCCACCGGCAGCGGCCGCCGCCCAGCACGCCTACGAACTGTTGCTCAGGATCGAAGCCGATGCGCGCCGTGTCGAAAGCGTCGGCGAACTGCGCTTCCTCATCGCCAACGAGACAATGAAGCTCACCAAGGCCAGGCAGATCTTCGTGCTGTCGGTATCCAAGGGTGTCTTCAAGGTCGAGACGGTCTCTTCGATCGGCGCGGTGGACAGAAACGCCCCGCGCATCCGCTTCGTCGAGGGCGTCATCAGGCAGCTGTCGCGCGAGGCAGGGCTCGCGAAGATCAAGGCCTTCACCCTTCCCGCCTATTGTCCGCCCGGCGAGATCGAGCAGGACAGCTATCCCTTCCGCTTCATGGCCTGGGTGCCGTTTCAGTTGCGCGACGGCCACATCTTCGCGGGCATGCTTTTGGCGCGCGAAACGCCATGGCCGGAGGCGGATCTGCTGCTGGCCGAAAGGCTGGCCGAGACCTATTCCCACGCCTGGCGGGCGCTGAGCGGACCAAGACGCCTGAAGCGCAATCTGCCGATCAAGCCGCTGATCGGTACCGTCGCAGTGCTGGCGATCGCCGCGATGTTCATACCCGTACACATGACGGTGCTGGCGCCGAGCGAGGTGGTTCCGGTCGCGCCGGAGATCGTCGCGGCACCGCTCGATGGCGCGATCGAGGAGATCCTCGTCAATCCGAACGCAACCGTCGTCAAGGGACAGCCGCTCTTCAGGCTGGCCGACACCGCCCTTCGAAACGAGCTGCGCGTCGCCGAGCAGGATGTGAAAGTGGCGCAGGCGAAGCTGATGCAGATCAGCCAACGCGCCATCGCCGACCCGGAAGCCCGGCGCGATCTGGCGGTCACCCGAAGCGAATTGAGCGTCGCATCGGCCAAGCGCGACTACGCGGCCGACATGCTGGCGCGCACCAGCGTGAAAGCAGAAACCGACGGCGTGGTCATCTTCACCGACAAGCGCGACTGGATCGGCCGGCCTGTGTCGATCGGCGAGCGCGTGATGGAAGTGGCCGACCCTAAGCGCGTTCAGCTACGCATCGACGTGCCGGTGGCTGATGCCATCGCGGTCGAGAACGGCGCTGCTGTCAGCGCGTTTCTGGATGCCGATCCACTGCACCCGGTCGCGGCGAAAACGCTGTCCTCCTCCTTCGATCCGCAGATGATAGAGGGCAACATTCTGGCCTATCGCATCTATGCCGGATTTGACACGGTGCCGGAGCGCGGCCTGCGTCTCGGCATTCGCGGAACATCGCAGATCTTCGGCGAGAAGGTGCCGCTGGCCTATTATCTGTTCCGGCGGCCGATTGCCGCGATCAGGCAGCGGCTGGGTCTATGAGTGTATCACCCTCGCCCGATCTCAGACTGCCGCCCCTGCGCGAGGATCTGCAGATCGTGCGCGGTGGCACTAGCCTGTCTGGCGAGCCGGTCTGGATCGTGCTCGACCCGGTCCGCAACCGCTTCTTCCGCATCACCTTCGAAATGTTTCAGCTGCTGACGCTCTGGAACTTCGCACGCTCGCTGCGCGGCCTCATCCAGGCCGTGCAGGCGCAGTTCGGACGGCTTCCCGAGCAGGAAGAAATCTATGCCGCGATGCGGATGCTGGAGACAAGCTTTTTCGTGACCGAGCCGGCATCCGCGACATGGCGCGCACTTCATGCCAGCGCGACGCGCCGCCATTCGCTCTTCATGCGGCTGATCCACAATTACCTCTTCTTCCGTATTCCGCTGGTCAGGCCGGATCGCTTCATCCGCAAGACAGCCCCTTACATCACCGGGCTCTTCAGCCCTGCCTTCCATGCTTTCACCATATGCGCCGCCATTCTCGGACTCTATCTGGTGTCCCGGCAATGGGATGCCTTCACCGGCACGTTTCCCTACATCTTCACGCTCGAGGGCATCGTGGTCTCGGTAATCTCGGTCGGCTTCATCAAGTCGATGCACGAGTTGGGCCATGCCTATGTCGCGCACCGCCATGGCTGCCGCGTTCCCACCATGGGTATCGCCTTCATGGTGCTGGTGCCGCTGCTCTATACTGACGTCAGCGATGCATGGCGGCTGAAGTCGCGTTTCGATCGGCTGAAGATCGACACGGCAGGCGTGCTGACCGAGATGCATATCGCCGTCTTCGCGCTGCTTCTCTGGGTGTTTCTGCCCGACGGGCCGTTTCGATCCGCGGCTTTCGTTCTTGCGGCGACCGGCTGGGTGCTGAGCCTGATCGTCAATCTCAATCCCTTCATGCGTTTCGACGGCTACTACATCTTCGCCGATCTCCTTGGTGTCGAGAACCTGCAGCCGCGCGCTTTCCGGCATCTGCGTTGGCGGATTCGGAACCTCCTGTTCAACACCGGCGAGGAACGGCCCGATCGCTTCGGTCCGAAGCTCGACGTGATCGTGACGCTCTATGCGATCGCCACGACGATCTACCGGCTGTTTCTCTATTTCGGCATCGCGCTGCTCGTTTATCACTTCACGATCAAGATCGTGGGCGTGATGCTGTTTGCCGTCGAGATCGGCTTTTTCATCCTTCGGCCGATCCTGTCAGAACTCCGGGAGTGGTGGACCATGCGCCATGACATCATCACGAGCAGACGCAGCTATCTGTCGCTGGCGATCTTCCTTGCCATCGTCGCATTGCTCTCGCTGCCGATCTTCAAGAGCGTGTCGGCCCCGGCGGCGCTCTATCCCAACGAGTTCACGCGGCTTTTCCCGATGGAGCCGGGAAAGATCGAGGCGATAGGGATCAAGCGCGGCGATGTCGTGAAGAAGAACGACGTACTGTTTTCCATCGTCCGCCCCGAGTTGCAGCAGGAGCTTCGCACCACCGAGATCGAGGCGGAGCTGACGCGCTACCGCCTGGCACGCGTGCTGGCCGATCCACAAAACCTCGTCGACCGCGGTATCCTTCAATCGCAACTGGCCGCACTCGAGGCCAAGCGTGACGGGCTTGCGCGCCGGCAGGCATCGCTCATCGTTCGCGCGCCGTTCGATGGCACTGTCATCGACATCGATCCGCAGGTTCATCTCGGCCGCTGGATCAGCCGCAAGGATCAGCTCGCGACCATCGCTGGCGCGTCCGGCATGGCGGCGCGCGGCTTCGTGTCCGGCAGCGACCGGGGGCGCCTCGAAGTCGGCGCCACCGGCCACTTCATCCCCGACGACCTCACGCAGTCCTCGCTGCCCGTGCAACTCACCTCCATCGCCTCGGCGGGCGCCTCCGAGATCGATATTCCGCAGCTGACATCCGAATATCACGGCGAGATCGCGGTCCACCCGCAGAACGCCCATGAACGTCTGCGCCTCAGCCCTGTTTCGGCACAGTATGCGATTGCCGCAGAGGTATCCGGCAAGGCTTTGTCGGAGACCGTCAGAGGCGTGGTTGTATTGAACGGCAAAGGCGAAAGTATTGCCGGCCGTGTCTGGCGTCAGGTTGTAAAAGTTCTGGTCCGCGAGGCCGGCGCCTGACGTTTTCGTAACAACTATGAAACCATAGGCGGCACCGTACCCTTGAATAGCTTACCAAGGATAGTATTTGAGATGATGAGGAATCGACTGAAAGGATGCGAAAATGCGCCTCTTCAAGAGAAGAACAAGTCATCATGGTCTGTGGCAACGCGACAACGCGGGCCGCGCCTTTGCGAGCCACGGACGCTTTCGGCTGACGATCAATGGTGCGGACGAACGCTGGTTCTATCGCGTTACGGATATGCGCGGTGAACTGCCCGCCGTCGACAGCAGCCCGTTTGCGAGCGAGCAAGAAACGCTGAGGGCCGCGCAGGCCGAACTTGAGGAAAACGCCGACCAGCTACCGGCACCGGCAGAATACTAGTGTTTCCGGTAGACGCCACGGCGATAGCGCTTGTCAGCCCGTAGCACCGGTGGCGGTTTTCGCCTTCACCAGATGGCTGTCTGTCTTACCCAGCCAGATCATGGCCAGCCGATCACCGGTCTGCTTGGCCAGATACATGTAGTTATCAGCACGCTTCACGAAGGAAGCCGCGTCGTCCTCCGGCTGCAGGAGAGTGACACCCATCGCGGCACCCAGTTCGACAACCACGCCTTCGACGGCGATCGGCTTGAAGATGCGATCGACCGCATCCTTGAGCGTGAGCTCCACGTCGTTCAGATGCGCGGGATCGACCTCCAGAAGAACGACGAACTCGTCGCCGCCGATGCGCGCGATGAAATCATTGGCGCGGAAGCTGTCGCGGAACCGGCTGGCGATGATCCTCAGCACCTCATCGCCGGCGGCGTGCCCCATGGTGTCGTTCACAGCCTTGAAGCCGTTGAAATCGATGAAGGCCAACGCCAGGAGCTTGTCGGTGTCGTCGCGCCGCTCAAGGTGTTCGGCCAGAACTTCGTCGAAGCAGGCGCGATTGGGCAGGCCCGAGAGCGCATCGGTGCGCGCCGAAGCGCGAAGCGCAAGCTCGATCTCGTGTTGATGGCGCACGCGGGCCGATACGTCGAGAATGACTTCTACATCGAAGGACACACCATCGATGACAGTGCGCTGCGCGGAGATCAGCGTCGGCAGGATCGTCCCGTCGGCATGGCGGATATCCACTTCCTCCAGCACGTACCCGCCGTCTTCGGCGAGCATGCGATGGCGCCGATCGCGTGCCGGGCTGCTGATCGCGGCCCCTTCCGCTATCAACGTTCTACCGCTGATATCCTCCCATTTCAGGCCCGTAAGCCGGAGATAGGCGTCGTTTACCTTGAGGTAGCTGGATGTCTCGGTATCGCTGGTCGACACAGCCATGGCGATCGGTGCGAACTCGAACATTCGCATCAATATCGAAGTCAGGATCTCTGGTGGAAGTATCTCTTCGTCGGCCATACACGTGATCGCAACAAGTATGGCTGGTTGTGTAACAGACGAAAGTTAAGCTCTTCTGACTTAAAATGCTAATTTACCAAACACATGGCGACGATGAATTCTCGGGTTCCGTGCGCGATAAAATCGGAGCCGCCGCTTTGCAACCGGTGTGATTGCACCTATCTTGCGTCATCATCGTCAACGAACAAGGGCTCCTGTGTTTCTCGAAATTGGAATTGTGGTCTTGCTCACCATCCTGAATGGTGTGCTCGCCATGTCGGAATTGGCTGTCGTGTCCTCAAGGGCCGCCCGCCTCAAAGTTCTCGCCGATCACGGAAGCAGAGGAGCCGCACAAGCCATAAAACTTGCCGAAAACCCCGGCAGGTTCCTGTCAACCGTGCAGATCGGCATTACGCTCGTCGGCGTTCTCTCCGGCGCGTTCTCGGGCGCCACGCTCGGTAGCCGCCTGACAGCCTGGCTGCAGCTTCAGGGCATGTCGCCGACCGTGGCCGATGCAGTGGGCGTCGGTACCGTGGTCATCGCCATCACCTACCTGTCGCTGATCGTCGGCGAACTCGTGCCGAAGCAGATCGCGCTGCGTGAGCCGGAAGCAGTGGCCGCAAAGGTTGCGCCCGCCATGGCGGTCTTGTCGAAAATGGCACTGCCGCTCGTCTGGCTGCTTGATGCCTCCGGCAAACTCGTGCTGAAGCTCTTGGGGCAATCCGGCAAGGGCGGCGACAATGTCTCCGATGAGGAGATCAAGACGGTTCTCGCAGAAGCGCAATCCGCAGGCGTGATCGAAAGCGAGGAATCCGCCATGATCTCCGGCGTTATGCGCCTTGCCGACCGCACGGCGCGCGCGCTGATGACGCCGCGTCGCGATGTCGAGATCATCGACGTCGACGACAGCCTGGAGGAGATACGCGCCCAGTTGCACAACACCAAGCGCTCGCGCCTGCCGGTCAGAAAGGGCAGCTCGGACGAAGTGTTGGGCGTGCTCGCGGTCAAGGATTTCTACGACGCGATGTCGGTTCAGGGCACCGCCGACCTGAAGGCGATCACGCAGGACGTGCCGATCGTCTCGGATCTTTCCAATGCCATCAGCGTCATCCAGGCGATCCGGACGTCGCCCGTGCACATGGTGCTTGTCTTCGACGAGTACGGACACTTCGAAGGCGTCATTTCCTCCGGTGACATCATGGAAGCGATCATGGGCGCGCTGCAGGATGGTCCGATCGACGAACAGGCGATCGCGCGCCGCGACGACGGCTCCTATCTGGTCTCTGGCTGGACGCCGATCGACGAGTTCGCGGAATTCATGAGCCTGAAGCTTGGCGACGATCTCGAATACCAGACCGTCGCGGGTCTCGTTCTCGAAGAGCTGAAACACCTTCCGGTGCTGGGAGAAAGCTTTACCAAGGACGGCTGGCGCTTCGAAGTCATCGACCTCGACGGGCGACGGATCGACAAGATCCTGGTGAGTTCGCTGGACACGCGCCAGACGGCCGACGTCGAGTAGTCGGGTTGGAAGACATGTCGCGAGCGGTATCCATACAGGATATCCGCTCGCGGCGTAATGCCTATCAGCGTTTCATGTCAGGGCAGATATACGGCACCTTGGCGACGCTGTAGCGGTGCTCGACCGTATCCTTTCCGGCTTTCACGCTCAGTGTCAGCTGGCTCGGCGAAACCGATTTCACCTTCGCGGTGATTTTGGCGCCATCCTCGTCCCAGGTAACGGTATCGTGAGAAGTGCGGCTCCATTTGCGTAGCGCATAGGTTTCCCAGCAGGAATCCATCAGCAGACTGCCATCTGCCATGAACACCATCATCACGCCGGGAAGACCGGATTGCGACTTGGTCTCGATCCACGCGCGACCGACAAGCGGGTCGGCGGGCGGCGTCTCAGCCGCCGCAATCGGCGCGACCATCGTTGCCATGGTTCCCGCCGCAATTGCCAACATCTTGTATAGATTATTCAATTCACGCTCCTCCATTCTGGAATCATATCCCAAGAGATAAGGATCGAAGCGACAGGATTGTGGCCGCCGCACGCTTTTCTTGCAGTCACGTCGCTTTGCAGAAGGCGCGACAAACGGCCACCCGGCTGCGCGCGCCTTCCCCACCTTCCGCGCCGCGCCCGATCCGCCGAACGCCCAAGCAATGAGTCCACGCGTGGCCCAACTGTGCCGATAATTCATTCCTCATAAACGATACGTTAGGGAACTGTTGACCATAATCGACTGCACAGCGACCTCGCCGATCGCAAGAATCCGGCTCTCGCACCCCATCAACAATGACGGAAGTCGTGTTCGTGTACCATGCAGTCTTTTCCGTTCCCGTGACCATGCTGACCCTGGCTGTGTCGCTAGCCGCGCACCGGATGGTGATGATCGCCCTGGTCATATTCGCGGCCATGGCCGGCGCCGCGCAGGCAGCCGCCGACGACCGCGCGCTCAAGCTCTATTTCACCCACACGGGAGAGCGGGCCACCATCGTCTTCAAGCGCAACGGCAAGTTCGATCCGAAGGGCCTGGCGCAGATCAACCGCTTCCTGCGCGACTGGCGCCGCAACGAGCCGACCAAGATGGATCCGCGCCTGCTCGATCTGGTGTGGGAAGTCTATCAGCGCAGCGGTGCCAAGGAGCCCATCCACGTCGTCTCCGCCTATCGCTCGCCCGCCACGAACAACATGCTGCGCACCCGCTCGCGCACCACAGGCGTCGCCAAGAAGAGCCAGCACATGCTGGGTAAGGCGATGGACTTCTACATTCCCGGCGTGAAGCTCGCCACGCTGCGCGCGCTCGCCATGCAGATGCAGGTGGGCGGCGTCGGCTATTATCCGACGTCCGGCTCGCCCTTCGTGCATCTCGATGTCGGCAATGTTCGCGCCTGGCCGCGCATGTCACGTCAGGAGCTGGCACGGATCTTCCCAAGCGGCCGCACGCTGCATCTGCCGGCCGATGGCCGTGCCTTGCCGGGCTATGAGCTGGCGCTTGCCGACCAGAAGAAGCGCAACCGCCCTGTCGCAATCGAGACCATCCGTACGCCTGAAAGCGATGACGACGAAGGCGGTCCGGCACCCTCCCGCGCTCTCGTGACGGCGATGCTGCCGGTGCCGCAGACCCGCGCCGAACGCGGTCTCGAACTTCAACTTGCACGGCCGACGCCGCGCGCCGACAATACCGATAGCAAGGTTCCCGACCTCGCCGCCCTCACCGTGCCACTGCCGACCTTCCGGCCGGCGCTGGATGAAACCGTCACGGCAAGCGTTCCACCGCCAGCTACGCCCGTCCTGCTCGCCACCGCCGTCACCGGCAAGGGATCGGCTGGCCAGCTGCTCTTTGCCCTTCACGCAGGCGGCTCGCTTGCCGGCGGCGCGGCGAAGCGGCCCGACATGACCGCGGTCGCTCCGCGGGAGCCGCAGATCGTATCGGCAGGCGTTGGCGCCATGTCCGGCAAGGCGCTGGTTGCCTGGGCCTTGCAGCCACCGGGAATGAAGATCGAGATGACCGCACCGCGGCCATCAGGCATGCGCCTGACGACGCTCGAAGATGTCGGTCCTGCGATCGACAGCGATGCCGACGAATTCGCAGAAGACGAGTTCGACGAGGACCGGTTCGCCCTCGACGGCTAGGACGAGCCTTCGGCGGTCCCGCCACCAATCATCAGTATTGCGTGAAATCGCCGGTTTCCGATTGCAGCAGCGTCAGCGGATAGCGGGCCGGATGGTGCACGAGCGCCGTCATGTTGACCGGGCGATTGCGGTCGTCGAAAGCGATCTGATCGACCGTCAGGACTGCTGCCGGCGGCGCCAGCTGCAGCAGGCGCGCCTCGTCCTCGCCCGCCAGACGGGCGCTCAGCGTCGTCTGGCCACGTTTCGGAAATATGCCGTAGCGCTGGCGCAGTTCTTCATAGAGCGAGCGGTTGGCGATGCCCCAATCGAGATCGAGCAGCCCCGGCACGCGCCCGGCCGGGATCCAGTCGGTCTGGATCACCGCCGGAATATTGTCGAGCAAACGCAGGCGCGATAGCACCACGACCTCCGCGCCGGGAGCGAGAAAGAGCGGCCTGCTGACTTCGAGCGGCGCGCGGACGAGGCTTGCCTCGATCAGCTGGTGGCCCGGCGCACGACCATTGGCCAGCGCGATGCTGGTGAAACTCTTCAATACCTGCAGCTCGAAGCCGCCACCGCGTTCCGTGACATAGAGCCCCTTGCCGGGCTGGCTATGAACAACGCCCTGCTGGATGAGTTCGCGCACTGCGTGGCGAATGGTGATCCGGCTCACATCATAGAGATCGACGAGCTCGCGCTCGGAGGGCAGCTTGCCGCGCAACGGGAGACGGCCATCGCTGATCGCCGCAAGCAGCGCCTCGTACACCTGCTTGTGCAGCGGCCGGGGGTCGTCGCGATCGATGACGCCGCGTGTTGCGATCAATGTGTCCTCGGTTTCGAGCGTCTTCAAATTCGATTTCCCTGGGCCATAGCCGCCTCTGCCAATGTCATCTTCAACGCAATTCTCTCGAAAGTCCATATTGACATAACTGGTCATAACCAGTCCTATTATCGCAGGGAGCCAGAAGAGCTTCGAAAATGCCGTGCATTATCACAATCAAGGGAACCCACCATGCTTAAGAAGAGCCTTGCCGCACTCGCGTTCTCCGCCGCCCTTTGGAGCGGAACGGCCCACGCTGAGACGATTTCCGTATTTTGCGCGCCGACGGAATTCGAGCTGTGCACCAATGTCGCCAATGCCTGGAAGGAGAAGACGGGCAATGAAGCGAAGATCAACAAGATGCCGGCGCTCTTGGACGACGCCATCCCGATCTATCAGCAGCTGATTGCCGCAAAGTCGACCGATATCGACGTCCTCTTCCTGGATGTCATCTGGCTCGGCATGTTCAAGAACGGCCTTCTCGACCTGAAGACCGTGATCCCACAGGCCGATCAGGACAAGCACTTCGCCTCGACGCTCAACGCCGCCAAGCTCGACGGCAATCTTGTCGCGATGCCCGCCTACATGGACGTCGGACTGATGTTCTACCGCAAGGATCTGCTCGAGAAATACGGCAAGCAGCCGCCGAAGACCTGGGACGAACTGGCCGCGACCGCCAAGGAAATCCAGGACAAGGAGCGCGCTGACGGCAAGGGCGACATGTGGGGTTACGCCTGGCAGGCCAAGAGCTACGAAGGCCTGACCTGCGACGCGATCGAGCTCGTTGCATCGAACGGCGGCGGCACGATCATCTCCGATGACGGCAAGGTCACGATCGACAATCCGAAGGCCGCCGAAGCGATCGAAAAGGCCAAGGGTTGGATCGGCTCGATCAGCCCCGAGGGTACGCTGAACTATGACGAGGAAGCCTCGCGCGCCGTCTTTGAATCCGGCAATGCCGTGTTCCACCGCAACTGGCCTTACGTATGGGGCACGTCGCACAAGGAAGGCAGCGCCGTTGTCGACAAGGTCGGCGTCATGCCGCTGCCCGTCGGCATGGAAGGCCAGAAATCGAGCGGATGCCTCGGCCCGATGTATTACGGCGTCTCGAAATACAGCGCCAAGCCTGACGTCGCGGCCGATTTCGTGAACTTCATCACCGGCCCCGACATGCAGAAGAAGCGCGCGCTGCAGGATGCGGTCAACCCATCGATCCCGGCGCTCTACACCGACCCGGACGTGCTGGCCAAGATCCCCTTCCTCAAGGACAACCAGCAGGCCTTCGCCGATAGCGCGGTCCGTCCTTCGGGCTATACCGGCACCAGCTACAACCGCGTGTCGCAAGCCTTCTATCGCTCCGTCCATGACATGCTGTCCGGCGGTGGCGATATCAAGTCTGGCCTGACCTCGCTCGCCGGGCGACTGGAAAAGCTCAAGGAAAGCCGTTGAGCCTCGACTGAACGCACGAGGGCAGGCGGTCAATCGGTCTGCCCTCGTCTCGCGCATCGCAAATCGCCGCCATCAGGGGGCGAGCCTTTTATCGTGATCAAGTCCGGGTGAAAAATGGCATCGGTTTCGCTTGAATCCGTTTCGAAGAATTTTGGGACGCACACCGTCATTCAAGGCGTCGACCTCAGGATCAACGACGGCGAGTTCGTCGTCTTCGTCGGCCCTTCCGGCTGCGGCAAGTCAACGCTTCTGCGCATCGTCGCGGGCCTTGTCGCCGCATCCAAGGGTGTGGTGACGATCGGCGGCGAGGACGTGACGGATGTCCCGGCCTCGAGACGCGGCGTCGCCTTCGTCTTCCAGTCCTATGCGCTCTATCCGCATATGAGCGTCGCCCGCAACATCGGCTTCGCGCTGGAAACACTGGGCATGGCCAAGGACGCGATCAGCCAGAAGGTTTCGTCGGTGGCGCGCATGCTCAAGGTCGACCACCTGATGGATCGCCGGCCACGCGAACTCTCCGGCGGCCAGCGCCAGCGCGTGGCGATCGGCCGGGCGCTGGTGCGCCAGCCCGAAATCTTCCTGTTCGACGAGCCGCTCTCCAATCTCGATTCCGATCTTCGAATGGAAATGCGCATGGAGATCGCCAAGCTCCATGACGACCTGAAGACGACGATGATCTATGTCACCCACGACCAATCCGAGGCGATGACGCTCGCAGACCGGATCGTCGTCCTGAACCACGGCCGCATCGAGCAGGTGGGAACACCGCAGGAACTCTACCATGCCCCCGATAACCGCTTCGTCGCAAGCTTTATCGGTAGCCCCCGGATGAACTTCCTGGCCGTCTCGCCGAAGACAGGCTCGGACACCGGCACGATCGTCGGTCCCGGCAATCTCTCGATCGCCATGGTCGCCAACAATCCCTCGGGCCCAATCGCCGAGATCGGCATCCGGCCTGAGGGACTGCGGCTTGTTGGCGCGAACGAAGGCCGCATCACCTGCACGCTGGAACGCGTCGAAGATCTGGGCCACGAGCATTTCGCCTATTGCCGGATCACCGACGACACCGTCTGGGTGATCCGCGTCGCGAAGGCGCCTGCGCATGATCTCATCGGTCAGCCTGTCGGCCTGGATTTCGCTGACGCCGCCGTCTTCGCCTTTACGGCGGACGGCAAGCGCGTTCTGCTCAGCCAGCCGGCCAGCGAACAGGCGAGCCAGCCATGAGCGCCAAACTCGCCCGCCGCGATTACCGGGCCGCATGGCTGTTTCTGGTTCCCGTCATCGCCGTCATCCTGTTGGTCGCCGTCTGGCCCTTGAGCCGGACCTTCTTCTTCTCCTTCACCGACGCCTATCTCGACGACCCCTCCGTCTACTCCATGGTCGGTCTCGACAACTTCATGGAGGTCATCAACGACCACAGCTGGTGGGTTGCCGTGAAGAACACGCTCGTGTTCACCATCATCTCGGTCGCGATCGAGACGGCGCTCGGGCTTGCGATCGCCTTGCTGCTCAACGAGATGATTCCGGGCCGTGGCCTCGCGCGCGCCGCCATTCTGGTGCCATGGGCCATTCCTGTGGTGGTCGCCACCAAGATCTGGGAGTGGATGCTCAACGACCAGTTTGGCGTCATCAACAAGATCCTCACCGGGCTAGGCGTCGTCGATCACGGTATTGCCTGGACGGCCAGCAGCTCGCTGATCATGGGCGTCGTCATTTTCATCGACGTGTGGATGACCACGCCTTTCATGGTGCTGCTCATCCTCGCCGGTCTGCAGCTGATATCGCCGGAGATCTTCGAAGCCGCCGAGGTGGACGGCATTCCCGCCTGGAAACGCTTCTGGTCGATCACCCTTCCGATGCTGCGCCCGGCCATCGGCGTCGCCGTTCTTTTCCGCGTTCTCGACGCGCTCAGAATGTTCGACCTTGCTTACGTTCTGGCTGCGAGCAATGAGAACGTCATGACCGTATCGATCTATGCGCGCGACCGGCTGATCAGCTTCCAGGAGCTCGGCGTCGGCTCGGCAGCGTCGACCTGGGTCTTCCTGCTCGTGGCGCTGGTCGCAATCATCATCATCGGGGTTCTTCGCCTCGACAAAGCGGCGGGGACCTGATCGATGGCCAATGCAATCGCACAAAAGGCGCTGCGCAAACCCGCCGGCTACTATCGCATGAGACGGCGCGTGGTGCGCGGCCTGCAGATTTTCGCGCTGCTGCTCGTGCTCGTCTATACGCTGTTCCCATACTACTGGGCCTTCGTCTCCTCGACGAAGCAGGGTGCAGCACTCTATCGCTCAGCCCTGATGCCGGCGCTGGATTTCACTTACTACCGGCAGCTGATCGACAACCCGGTCTTCATGGGATCGCTGCTCAACTCGGCCTATGTCGCGATATCGACGACCTTCCTGTCACTGATCATCGGGCTGTCGGCCGCCTACGCGCTTGGCCGTATCGAGTTTCCGCAGCGGCGCGCAATCCTGATGATCGTCTTGATGATCTCGATCTTCCCGCAGGTGGTGGTGCTCTCGGGCATGTTCGAGCTGATCAACTGGCTGGGGCTCTTCAATCGCCCGAGCGCGCTGATCCTCACCTATCTCCTGTCGACCGTGCCTTTCACGACGTGGATCCTCACCACCTTCATCAGGGAATTTCCACGCGAACTGGAGGAGGCCGCCATCATCGACGGCTGCTCGCACTTCCGCATCCTGATGAAGGTGCTGCTGCCGCTGATGGGGCCGTCGCTCGCAAGCACCGGCATTCTCGCTTTCATCCTCGCCTGGAACGAGTTCCTGTTCGCGCTGACATTCACGCTAACCGACGAGAACCGCACCGTGCCGGTGGCGATCGGCCTGATCGCGGGTACAAGTCGCTATGAGTACCCGTTCGGGCAGATCATGGCGGCCTCGATCACCGTCACGCTCCCCCTCATCGCCGTCGTACTTATCTTCCAGCGGCGGATCGTGGCTGGCCTCACCGCCGGCGCCGTCAAAGGCTGACAGATACAAGGATCAAGACCATGGACATGCTTGTGAAGCTCTACGAGCTGAAGCGCGACCCAGCCCTCGACGAACGCATGACGTCGCAAGGTGTCACCATCCGCCGCGTGCTGGTGCCGGAACTGCCGGCGCTGACATCATGGATCGAACCGCGCTTCGGCGCCGGCTGGGCGGCCGAGGCGACCGCCGCCACCATGCGACAGCCGACCACCTGCTTCATCGCCATTCAGACGGGGGAGCTCATCGGCTTTGCCTGCCACGAGGCGACCGCCAAGGGGTTCTTCGGCCCCACCGGCGTTGATCAGGCAGCCCGCGGAAAGGGTGTCGGCCACGCCCTTCTTCTGGAAACGCTGCTTGACATGCATGCGCAGGGCTATCCCTATGGCGTGATCGGCGGCGCCGGGCCGATGGATTTCTACCGCAAGAGCGTCGGCGCGATCCCGATCGAGGGCTCGGATCCGGGTATTTATCGAGGCATGCTGTCGCTCGCCCACCCCAGCGAAATCTCCTCGTAAAGGACACGATTTCGGACGCATCGGCGCCGGATTTCAGCCTTTGATTTCAAAAATACCTGTCATGCCGGCGCGGCGCTGCTTCGCCGGTACAGCAGGCGTTGTGGCCTGTTTCGACGCTGTCGGCGACCGGTGCATCTGTCACAAAAATTGATTTTAAGATGGACAATTTTTGTATATCGCCCTATATACGCAGATAAGGAGAACAGCGCTCCATCGAAATGATAGTATCAATATTCGAATACATGACCTTTTGTCATATCGGATGGATATTTTCGATAACATATATTTTCCTCGGACGAATTTGATTTATGAAATGTCGATTTGTCTCAGCAACACAATGGATAATACATCCTGATCCAGAAGACATTCTGCAGATCGTGGACGTATGCGAATAAAGGAGAATGCCTGGCCTCTCGAGCTCGGCGCCAAGATTATATGAATGCTGCAACTGAAACAGACGCGCCGACATCATCGGCTTCGACCAAGATCAGTCTCAACAACATCTACAAAGTTTTCGGCGAACATCCGAAAAAAGCCCTGGCGCTACTGCGCGCCGGCAAGTCAAAATCCGAGATCCATGCAGCAACGGGCTGCTCGATCGGCGTAAACGACGCCAGTTTCGATATTCGCGCCGGCGAGATCTTCGTCATCATGGGCCTGTCGGGCTCCGGCAAATCAACGCTGCTGCGTCTCCTCAATCGGTTGATCGAACCCACATCCGGATCGATCAAGATCGATGGCCGCGATATCACCGACATGTCGCGCAGCGAGCTGATCGCGCTTCGCCGCCGCGATATCAGCATGGTCTTCCAGTCCTTTGCGCTGCTCCCCAACCGCACCGTTCTCAGCAACGCCGCCTTCGGTCTCGAGGTCGCAGGCGTCGGCGAAGCCGAGCGTCGCGAGAAGGCATTGGCCGCGCTGAAGGCCGTCGGCCTCGATGGCTACGCCGACAGCCGCCCGGATCAGCTTTCCGGTGGCATGAAGCAGCGCGTCGGCCTTGCCCGCGCGCTCGCCAGCGAACCCACAATTCTCCTCATGGACGAGGCCTTCTCGGCGCTCGACCCGCTGATCCGCACCGAAATGCAGGACGAACTCGTTCGCCTGCAGTCCGAGCACAGCCGCACCATCGTCTTCGTCAGCCACGATCTCGACGAGGCGATGCGGATCGGCGATCGCATCTGCATCATGCAGAACGGCAATGTCGTGCAGATCGGCACCCCCGACGAAATCGTCACCAAGCCGGCCAACGACTACGTCCGCTCCTTCTTCCGCAATGTCGATGTCGCGCATGTCTTCAAGGCGGGCGATGTCGCCCGCAAGTCGCAGGTCACGATCATCGAGCGCGAAGGCGTTTCGGCCGCGGCGGCACTCGAGCGGATGAAAAACTACGACCGCGAATACGCAATCATCCTCGGCCGCGACAAGACCTATCACGGCATGATCAGCCAGACATCGCTGATCGAAAAGATCAGGGCAAAGACGGCGGATCCCTATCGCGGCGCCTTCCTGCCCGAGATCGAGGCCATTCCGGCCGACGAGCCTCTGTCGAACGTTCTTGGCAAGGTGGCGGCCAGCCCCTGGCCGGTCCCGGTCATCGACGGCGGCAAGCGCTATCTCGGCTCCATCAGCAAATCCGCGCTGCTCGAAACGCTCGACCGCGCCGGCTGATCACAAACACATCGGATAAATCATGAACTTCGATATCGGAAACGGCATCGACGCTGCCGTCAATTATGTGCTCGACAACTTCTCACCCGTGCTTGATTTCATCGCGGCCGCGATCGGCTTCGTGACGTCAGGCATTCAGAGCGCCCTGCTTGCGATCCCCATGCCCGTTGGCATCGCGATCTTCGTGATCCTGTCGCTTTGGCGCGTCGGCATCGGCTTTGCGGTCTTCACCGCGCTCGGCCTGCTGCTCGTCAACCACATCGAGCTCTGGGGCCCGATGATGGAGACCCTGTCGCTGGTCATCGCCGCGACGCTGATCGCGATGCTCGTCGGCCTACCGCTTGGCATTGCCATGGCCCGCAAGGATTCCGTCGCCGCCTTCGTGCGCCCGGTCCTCGATCTGATGCAGACCATGCCAGCCTTCGTCTACCTGATCCCGGCCGCCATGTTCTTCGGCCTCGGCGCCGTTCCCGGCGCGATCGCGACGGTCATCTTTTCGATGCCGCCGGTCGTCCGCCTCACCAATCTCGGCATTCGCCAGGTGGATGGCGAATTCATTGAAGCCGGCAATGCCTTCGGCTGCACGGCAACCCAGCTTCTGTTCAAGGTGCAGCTTCCGAACGCCCTGCCCTCGATCATGGCGGGCATCAACCAGACGATCATGCTGTCGCTGTCGATGGTCGTGATCGCCTCGATGATCGGCGCAGGCGGCATCGGCAACACGGTTCTGACCGGCATCCAGCGCCTCGACGTCGGCACCGGTTTCGAGGGCGGCATCGCCGTCGTCATCCTCGCCGTCATTCTCGACCGCATCACCCAGAGCCTGGGCAAGCCGCGCGCCGCATTCTGGCAGGGCTTCTTGCGCAAAAGCGAAAGCGAAGAGCTGAAGCCGGCGACGGCCTGATCTCCAGCAACCCATCATGGCGGGCCACGGCCGCCTGCCAAATGCGAACCTTCACAAAAGGAGCACTCATGTTCAAAACACTCGCAACCCTCGGCCTTGCCGCCGCTCTCGTCAGCGGCGCGGTCACCTCGACCATGGCGCAGGACGCCAAGCCGGTGAAGATCGGCTGGGGCGCATGGTCCGACGCCGAATTCGTAACCAAGCTCGCCGCCAAGCTGATCGAGACCAAGCTGAACCAGAAGGTCGAACTCGTGCAGGCTGACGTCGCGCCGCTCTACCAGGGTGTCGCGCGCGGCGATCTCGACACGATGATGATGGCCTGGCTGCCGCAGACGCATGCCGACTACTATGCGAAGGTCAAGGACAAGGTCGACACCCTTGGCACAATCTACGACGGCGCGAAGCTCGGCTGGGCGGTCCCCGACTACATTCCAGCCGATCAGATCAGCTCGATCGAGGACTTGAAGAAAGCGGACGTGCAGCAAAAGCTGTCCGGCACCATCCAGGGCATCGATCCCGGCGCGGGCCTTACGAGGCTGTCGCAAAAGACGCTGAAGGACTATGGGCTCGATGGCTACAAGCTGCAGATCTCCAGTGAGGCCGGCATGCTGACGACGGTCGACCGCGCGATGCGCGGCGAGAAGTGGTTCGTGGCCACCGCCTGGAGCCCGCACTGGATGTTCGGCAAGCACAAGCTGCGCTATATCGATGATCCGAAGAAGTCGCTCGGCGAAGCCGAACATGTCGATATCCTCGCCCGCAAGGACTTCAAGTCCGACAATCCCAAGGTCGCCGCCTTCCTGTCGCGCATGAACCTGCCGATCCCCGATCTCGAAGCGGCGATGTTTGCCGCGCAGGAAACGTCCTACGACCAGGCAGTGGATAAATATATCCAGGACCATCCAGACCAGGTGAAGAGCTGGATCGGCGACGAAGGCTGACCGCATTATCGCGCCTCGCCCGATTTTCGGCGGGGCGCGACCCTTCGACCGAACAGGAGCGATGAATGTCTATCGACCGCCTGCAACCGACCGACGCCGAAGATGATACGATGGGTGGGCGCATGTCGCTCGCTCGCGACGCGGTGAAGCTCTCCATCGAAGCCGCCGCGAGAAACCTCGGCATTACGCCCGATACCTGGGCATCGTGGGAAAACGATCGCGCGGCGCCGGCCGCCGGCAATCTGGAAACGATCGCCGATACGCTTGAGGTCAGCCTCGCATGGCTGCTGCGCGGCCACGGGGCGGGACCCACATGGCCGGTTGCGAACGATAACGCGCATCGGCCGAGCTGAACGGAAAGCCGCTATGCGGCCGACCGATCACCGCACACAAGAACAAGGAAATGACAATGGATACGAAAGCGATCACCGCCGAACTGGCACAGCATGTCCCTGTTACCTCCACGCTGGAGAACGTCATCGAGGACGTCGCACCTGTCGATCTCGCGGACATGCATACGCTCTATTCCGACATGGGCTGGCTGATTGCCGAGCGGTTCTCGACGCTTGAGGACAAGCAGCGGGTGTTCGAGCTGATCGAGCTCGGCATGCGCAATGGCGACGGAAGACTGAAGGACGCCGTCTCCACCGGGCTGATCGAGGCAATGATTTCGCGCACGGGCGCCCAGCCGGCGCGATGGCGCCAGATATCGGCCGAGCTCGGCCCGCTCTCGTCCGCCTACGTCAGGCAGTAATCAGACAGAAAGGCCGGCTGGCCGCGCGATTTTCAACGCACGGCTCGCGGTTTGGGTTTGCGTGGGGGCGCCGACCTGTCATACGAAGACCCGCAAGAAACAGACGCAGGACTTTCCCCACCATGCCAAACTCCCTCATGCCCGTTTTCGACGGCCACAACGACGTATTGCTCCGGCTCCAGCATTCGGGCATCGCGCAGCCGGCCAAGGCGTTTATCGAGGGAGAAGCGACGGGGCATATCGATCTTCCCAGGGCGCGCGCCGGCGGCCTGGCAGGCGGGCTCTGCGCCATCTACATCCCCTCGCCCAGCATGGGGAAGGACGCCAATGGCGACTTCCTGACACCGGCGCAGCCGGAATCGCTGAACCGCACCCTGGCGATGGCCCGCATTCTCTTCGACATCGAAGCGCAGCGCGCCGGCGGGCTGAAAGTCTGCCGCACCGCTGCCGATATCCGCCAGTCGATCGAAACCGGCGCCTTTGCGGCCGTGATGCATATCGAGGGCGCCGAAGCGATCGCCGCCGATCTCGATGCGCTCTATGTGCTGCATCAGACCGGACTGCGCACGCTTGGACCAGTGTGGAGCCGGCCGAACATTTTTGCCTACGGGGTGCCGTTCCGCTTCCCGTCATCGCCCGATATCGGCCCCGGCCTGACCGACGCCGGCAAGGATCTGATCCGCGCCTGCAACGAGCTCAAGATCATGGTCGACCTCTCGCATATGAACGAGCAAGGCTTCTGGGATATCGCCAAGCTCTCGAACGCACCAATCGTCGCCTCGCACTCCAACGTTCACCAGATCAGCCCGCACAGCCGCAACCTCACCGACCGGCAGCTCGACGCGATCCGCGACACGGGTGGTCTCGTCGGCATCAATTTCGGCGTGCTCTTCCTGCGCGATGACGGCACGCGCAACGCCGACACCAGCCTCGACCTCCTGGTGCGCCACGCCGCCTATATCGCCGATCGCATCGGCATCGACCACGTCGCCCTGGGCTCGGACTTCGACGGGACAACGATCCCGGCAGCGATGAAGGATGCGACCGGTCTTCCTCTGTTGATCGACGCGTTCCGCGCCGGCGGCTTCGATGAGGAGGCGCTGGTCAAGATCACCCACGCCAATTGGATCAACGTGCTCGAGCGCACTTGGGGCGGCTGAGCCGATGCCAACCGCAGCATAAACCGCCGAAAACCACGGACTATTTGGAGACGTGTTCCGGCTTCCCCCTGGTCTTCGTGGAAGCGAAGTCCTCAAGCTGCTTTTCGGTCATCGAATCCACCATCTCGCGGGATGCGCCCTTGAGCTTACTCTTCGGCGTTTCACCGCGTTTGGCGGACAAGGCCGCGCCGGCTGCCTTCTGTTGCGCTTTCGATTTTGCGGGCATGATCGTCTTCTCCCTTTCATTGTGAACTCACGGCGACAGCGAAGGTTCCTGCAAGCTTGCTCAGTCATTCCAACCGCGCGATAGAGTTTCTCGATCGCCGATCCTTTCCTTTTCGAAAGAGAGATTTATCTAACGCTCTGTGACTAAAAGATTTTTCAACGGAGTGGGATCCAAATGGCTGCATCTGTACTGATCGGAATACTGATAACCTTCCTGGTCATCATCCTTGTCTTGTACCTTGTCGCCCGCCTGCCGATCGACGCCAGAGCCAAGCAGATCGTGCAGATCATCGTCATCATCATCGGCATCATTTCGCTTCTGAAATATCTGGCGGTTTTCTAAGGCCGTGGCTCGATCGATGGAGGGATCGCATTGAGCCTGATCCGTGGCAAAAGCGCCGAGAAGACGAAGGCCAGCTTTCCGGAGCTGTTCTTCGATCTCGTCTTCGTTTTCGCGCTCATCCAGCTGTCGCACACGCTGGTCGAGGACTTCAGTTCGACGACGCTGGCGGAATCGATACTGCTGATCCTGGCGATCTGGTGGCTGTGGGTCTACACGACATGGATCACCAACCTGCTCGACACCGACAAGGAAGCGGTGCGGCTGCTGCTCTTCGCCCTTATGTTCGGCGGCATATTGCTGGCGATCGCGTTGCCCGAGGCCTTCAAGCATCAGGGACCGGCATTTGCCGCGCTATACTGCGCCATGCAGCTCGTGCGCTCGGTTTTCATGCTCTACGCCTACAGGGGCGTCGACCGGCCCTCATACCTCACCTTCGTGCGCATCACCGTCTGGGTGGTCGCTTCCAGCGTCTTCTGGATGATCGGCGGCTTCGCCAGTCTTGAAGCGCGCGTCGCCTTTTGGGCCGTCGCGCTTTTGATCGAATACGTCTCGCCTTTGGCCCGCTACTGCGTGCCCGGATTGGGGAGTTCCCCGCGTGAAACGCTTGACATATCGGGCGAGCACATGGCCGAGCGATGCGCGCTCTTCGTCATTCTCTGTCTCGGCGAGACGATTCTAACCACGGGCAGGACCGCGGCGGAGCACATGCAGTCGAACCTCTCCGTCATGGTGTTCTGCAGCGCGTTTTTGACGACTGGCTTCATGTGGTGGATCTATTTCCACCACGGCCAGCAGAAGGCCGCAGACAAGGCGGAGGCGACCTCGGCGCCCGAAACCGTGGCCCACGGTCTTTTCACCTACGGCCATCTGCCGATCGTCGCCGGCATCATCCTGACCGCCGTCGGCGAGGATTTCAGCCTGTCGCATCCCGAAGAGCACAGCAGTCTGAAGACCACGCTCGCGATTCTCGGCGGGCCCGGACTGTTTCTGATTGGAAATATCTGGCTAAAATTGACCGCCGCGCGCAAGCTGCCGCTCTCTCACATCGCCGGGCTGGTGATCCTGCTGGCGACCACCGTTCTGCTGCCGGTGCAGCAGAATTTCACGATACAGATGGTGAGCACCGTCACGCTGCTGCTCGTCGCGCTGTGGGAATATCTGGCATTGCGAAAGGCGAACGCGACCACCGCCTGAGCCGCAATGGCCCACTCATTGACACATAAGCGAAACGCCGCATCCGGATCGCCGAAATGACGACCCGGATGCGACCAATCCGAAGCTTAACCGGCAGCGCCGATCTTATCCTGCGTCTTCGTGTCGAAGTCGCTGGCGTCGTGACGTTCCCACAGTTGGCTCGACGGTTCGCCGGAGAGACGGTTGACCATGCGCCCGCGCTGGACAGGCTTGCGCTCGCCGATCTGATCGGCCCAGCGCTGGATATTCTTGTATTCCTGAACCTGCAGAAACTCCGCCGCTTCGTAGATCCAGCCCTTCACCAGCCCGCCATACCAGGGCCAGACGGCCATGTCGGCGATGGTGTATTCGGCACCGCCGAGATATTCGCTCTCGGCAAGACGGCGATCGAGCACGTCGAGCTGACGCTTGGCTTCCATGGCGAAGCGGTCGATCGCATATTCGATCTTGGTCGGCGCGTAGGCATAGAAGTGGCCGAAGCCGCCGCCGAGATAGGGCGCGCTGCCCATCTGCCAGAACAGCCAGGAGAAGCATTCGGCGCGGGCGGCCGGCTCCGTCGGCAGGAAGGCCTGAAACTTTTCGGCGAGGTAGGTGAGGATCGAGCCGGATTCGAAAACGCGGATCGGCTTGGCGCCGCTGCGGTCGACCAGCGCCGGGATCTTGGAGTTCGGATTTGCCTCGACGAAGCCGCTGCCGAACTGGTCGCCATCGCCGATCCGGATCAGCCAGGCATCATATTCCGCACCGCTGTGGCCGGCGGCGAGAAGCTCCTCGAGCATGATCGTCACCTTGACGCCATTCGGCGTGCCGAGCGAATAGAGCTGCAAAGGATGGCGCCCGACCGGCAGTTCCTTCTCATGCGTCGCGCCGGCAATCGGCCGATTGATATTGGCGAAACGCCCACCGCTGTCCTTGTTCCAGGTCCAGATCTTTGGCGGCGTATACTCAGTCGAATTGGCCATGCTTTGTCTCCAGTGGTGGCGTCTTCATGCGATACGCAACCTGTCTCGATTGCGCTGAATGCGGATAGGTGCGCGTCAGATCTTTCGCCCGACCTCGGCGATCATTTCGAAGGATTGCAGGCGCGCACTGTGATCATAAACGTCGGACACGATCATCAGTTCGTCGGCACCGGTCTCCTCGACCAACCTCTCCAAGCCGGCGCGAACCGTTTCGGGCGAGCCTATGATCGAGCAGGCGAGCATCTGCTGGGCCTGCGCCTTCTCCATCGGCGACCAGTAGGTCTCGATGTCGTCGATCGGCGGCGGGCTCAGGCCGCGCGTGCCGCGAAACATGTTGGTGAAGGACATCTGCTGTGTCGTCGCAAGCCGGCGCGCCTCCGCATCGGTTTCGGCGGCGATGACGTTGACGCCGACCATAGCGTAGGGCTGCGACTGCTGCTCCGATGGCTTGAAACGGGTGCGATAGATTTGCAGCGCCTGGAGAAGAAGTTCCGGCGCGAAATGGGAGGCGAAGGCATAGGGCAGACCGAGTTCGGCCGCGAGCATGGCGCCGAAATTACTGGAGCCCAGAATCCAGAGCGGCACTTCGGTGCCGGCGGCCGGAACCGCCTGTATCCGCTGGTTCGGGCCGGCGGGCGCGAGAAATGCCTGCAGCTCAAGCACATCCTGCGGGAACTGGTCGGCTGACTCCGGCGAGCGACGCAACGCGCGAAGCGTCATCTGATCCGTTCCAGGCGCGCGGCCGAGGCCTAGATCGATGCGATCGGGAAACAGGCGCGCCAGCGTGCCGAACTGTTCGGCAATGACATAGGGAGAGTGGTTCGGCAGCATGATGCCGCCGGCGCCGACGCGGATCGTCTTCGTGCCCGCCGCGAGATGGGCGAGAACGACGGATGTCGCGGCACTCGCGATCCCGATCATGTTGTGGTGTTCGGCAACCCAGATGCGCCGGTAACCCCACTCTTCCGCATGCGCGGCCAGATCGCGCGCGTTGTCGAGGGCGCCACGGGCGTCCGTCTCCTCCGTCACGCGAACAAGTTCGAGGATGGAAAGAGCGGCCATGGCAATACCTTTGTAATCAACAAGTGGAGGCAACCGCTGAAGACGGCTGCCCTAATCAAAAGGTATATGGAGTCCGCGACGCGCCCGAACAATGGTTGAGACGTCTGCTTTTTTGAGATCGGCCGTCGCCCGGCCGATGAGCCCCGCCTACGCGGCTGTCTTGCGGTTCCAGCGCCCGCTCATCTTCTTGGGATTGTCGCCGGCAATCAGGAGTGCGCCGAGGCTCGAACCGCGGCGTCGCCGCCCATCACGCCATTAAGGTTGGCGGCACCCTCGGCCCGCACGCGCGGCAAGCTCGCCGGATACTCCCGCTGCACGAAGTCGATGATCTTCTCGCGCATTTCGCAGCGCAGGTCGAAGGTCTTCGGCGCATTAGAGGCCGAGACGAGGATGCGGATCTCCATGACGTTTTCGCGGAAATCGGTGACCTGCACGGCGACCACCCGCTTGTCCCAGAGCTTGGAGGCGGCGGCGACTTCCTCGACTTTCGTGCGGATGACGGTAACAGGCACAGAATAGTCGAGGTAGATCATGACGGTCCCGATCAGCGCCGAGCTCTCGCGCGTCCAGTTCTGGAACGGGTTTTCGATGAAATAGCTGAGCGGCAGGATCAGCCGTCGCCAATCCCAGAGCTTGACCACGACATAAGTCGAGGTGATCTCCTCCACGTTGCCCCACTCGCCCTCGACGATCAGCGCATCGTCGATGCGGATCGGCTGCGTGATCGCAAGCTGTATGCCGGCGAATACATTCTTCAGCACCGGCTGCAGGGCGAGGCCGAGCACGATGCCGGCAACGCCGGCCGATGCGAGCAGGCTCACGCCATATTGCTGTACGGCCGGAAAGGTCATCAGTCCTGCGGCGATCGTGATCGCGACGATCATGAAGGCGGCGATGCGCTCGCCGATGCGTGATTGGGTGACGTGGGTGCGCGCTAGCAGATTGTCTTCAGCGTCGAGCTTGAAGCGGCGCAGATAGACCGTCATCCAGATGTGCAGCGTGGTCTTGCTGATCCAGCCGACGACGGCGATGAAGCCCAAGAGCAGGATATGGCGGATGAACTCCGCCTGCGGCGTCGTCAACGGCGCGATGGTGGCGCCGAGCGAGAGCGTCAGGGTGAGGATGCTTAGCCTCAGCGGCCGGCGACCGCGCGAAACCAGCGACCGCCAGAACAAATCCCGCGTTTCGACCACGCGGCTTAGAAAGCGAAAAGCGAGGCGATGGATCATCAGGCCCACGGCCAGTGCGGCGGCTAGCACACCGATGCTGACCAGCCACGCAGGCAACCATGCGGTTGCCTCCTGAAAGTCGAGAATGAAGCGTTCCATACGACATGAGCTAGAGTGCAATGCAGCATGGGAAAGGTCGGGCGGAGAAAATCAGGGTTTTCGTGACCGGTCGTGCTTGCGGGAAACATCGCGCTCCAGGCGAACGCGCGCCGGTCTCAACGTGAAGTCAGAGCCAGCGAAACCGTGCCCTGCCGCGTCGATCGATGCGGTGAAGCGCGATCGGCGTTGATCTGCCGCTGATCGTATCGAGCAGGCGGATGCTCTGTTTTCCGGCCACGAGCGCGAGAAATCGCGGGCAACCGCGAATCGTTCCGCCGCTATCGTTCTCGGTAAAAATGCAGGGCACGGAGAGAGCCGTCCCATACACGTTCATTCGTCCACTCTTTGGCATGCGCAAATCCTATCGCTTTGCGTCGCCGTGTAGTGGAGCCGTGATTCCTTCATATGACAATTGCGTGATAATTTTGGACATGTGTGAAATTGTCGGCGCCACGCGATTTCGCGGTCGCTGATAGTGCCCGCGCGAAGGCGCAGGACGACACCAGCTGCGGGCAAGGCCCGCGACTTAACCTTCTTCCCGGCAGCGGGCACGGCCCCTGTTTGGGGAGAGACCACCTGCAATTTCAGGTTCAGACAAGCCACACAACCTACCTTCGGCTCTTAGCTGCGCGGGCTTGGGTGACCGATTCTTCATTCAGACCTTGGGCCGGAAGCCGCCTGCCGTTCGCTATCGGGGTTTCGACCTGGCTTTTTATTGACGCCATTTGAACATTTGGGATTGATGAGCATGACGACCGTTGCATCCACGCTGACGATAACGCAGATCAGATCCCTGTCGTCCGCGGCAGTCGCAGCATGGACAACCGACGACATCGCGTCGCTGTCCACGGCCCAGGTCAAGGCGCTATCGTCCTCTCAGATCGCGGCGCTCGACGTCGAGGACGTCGAAGCGATGAATTCGCAGCAGCTGAGCGCAATCGCCAAGACTTCCATCGTCGGCTTCACCTTCGATCAGCTGCACGCGCTCAACAAATACGCCATCGAGAGCCTGACATCCGTCCAGGTCTCGGCGCTTACCACATCGCAGCTGGGCGCCTTGACGACCGAGCAGTCGGAAGCGCTGACCCCGAACCAGATCAAGGCGCTGTCCACCGCGCAGCTCGCGGCACTCAGCCCCGAGGATATCGCGACCTTTTCGACTGCCGATATCGCCGCCATCACCAAGGCCATCCAGGGTCTCGGGACGGCGGCTCTCGCGGCTCTGTCTCCCGACCAGATCGCGGCCTTGAACACAAGCGCCGTCGCGTCGCTCACGAGCAGCCAGGTCGGTGCATTGAGCGCCGATCAGGTCGAAGCGTTTACGCCGGCGCAGACAGCGGCGATGACCTCCTCGCAGCTGGCAGCACTCGGGCCTGATGACATCGCCATGCTGTCGCTCGAAGACATTGCGGCGATCAACACCAAGGCCATGAAGGGCCTGAACCTGTCTGCTCTGTCGCCCGACCAGATCGCGGCGATGACAACGGCGCAGGCGAACACGCTGACGACGGCGCAGCTCGCCTCGCTCGATGTCGGACAGATCGAAGCCCTCTCGCCGGGCCATATCGCCGCGCTCAGCTCCAGCGCGCTGGCGAGCCTGACGACCGCACAGATCGAAGCGCTCAGCCCCGAGCAAATCGAAGCCTTCACGCCGCAGCAGGTGAAGGCACTCAGCTCCGACCAATTTGCCGTCCTCAACCCCGATGGCATTGCGGCCTTCTCGGTCGCCGATATCGCGGCCATCAGCAGCAGGGCAATCGCCGGCATCAGCCCCGATTCCATCGCGGCGCTGTCGACCGCGCAGATCGCCGCTCTCGGAACCGGCTCGATCGCGAGCCTGACGACCGGGCAGCTCGAGGCCCTGAACGACGACCAATTCCGGGCACTCTCCCTGGTCCAGGTGAAGGCGCTGAGCTCCGGGCAGCTGGCAGCGCTCGACGCCGCCGATATCGAAGCCTTCTCGACCGCCGCCATCGCCGCGATTTCCAGCCGCGCCATGTCGGGCCTGAGCACGGATGCGATCGGCGCGCTGTCGTCGGCCCAGATCGCCGCCATGTCCACCAGCCTGATCGCCAATCTCACCGGCAGCCAGCTCGAAGCCTTGAGCGCCGACCAGATTGCGTCGTTCTCGACCAGCCAGATCACCTCGCTGGGCGCACAGATTGCTGGCTTCAGCACCGGGCAGCTGGAAGGTCTCTCGACCGGCAAGATCGCAGCACTGAGCACGGCCGCAATCGCCAGCCTGACGACCGACCAGATCGACGCGCTGAGCGTGGAACAGGCCGAGGCCCTGACGCCCGCGCAGGTCAAGGCGCTGAGCGCGGCGCAGATCGCGGCCTTCGGTGCCGACGATATCGCAGCCTTTTCGACAGCCGATATCGCCGCGATCACCAGCAAGGGCTTTACCGGGCTCAGCATGGATTCGCTCTCCACCGCGCAGATCGCGGCGCTTTCCACCGCGCAGATCGCGAACCTTGGAACGGACCAGCTGGCTGCGCTGACCACGGACCAGACCGAAGCGCTGTCGCCGACACAGGTGAAGGCGCTGAGTTCGGTTCAGCTCGCCGTGTTCGACGCCGAGCACCTCGCGACCTTTTCGACCGACGATATCGCCGCGATTACCAGCAGGGCCGTTACCGGCCTGACCACCGATATCATCTCGACCTTCTCCACCGCCCAGATCGCGGCGTTGAACTCGACGACGATCCCGCGGCTCACAAGCATGCAGATCGCAGCACTCAGCACCGACCAGGTCGAGGCTTTGACGCCGGCACAGGTCGCATCGCTGACCTCCGTTCAGCTCGCAGCGATCGATGCCGACCACATGGCGACCTTCTCGACGGCCGATATCGCCGCGATCACCAGCAAGGCGATCCCCGGTCTCAGCACCGATATCATCGCAACCTTTTCCACCGGCCAGATAGCCTCGTTGACGACGGCACAGGTGAGCGCGCTGAAGACGACGCAGCTCGCGGTTTTGAGCACCAGCCAGGTCGAGGCATTCACTCCGGCGCAGGTGGCATGGCTGAGTTCGCTGCAGCTCTCGGCGCTCGGCGAAGACGGCATCGCGACCTTCTCGACAGCCGATATCGCGGCGCTATCGAGCAAGGCAGTCCCCGGCCTCAACGTGTCCAGCCTGTCATCGGGCCAGATCGGAGCCTTCACGACTACCCAGATCAGCGTGCTGAAGACGCTGCAGATCTCCACGCTCGGCACAGACCAGGTCGCTGCCCTCTCCGCTGCCCAGATTGCCGCCTTGAGCACCACGTCGATCGCTAGCCTGACGACCGACCAGATCAACGCCCTTAACTCGGCGCAGGTCGAGGCTCTCTTGCCGCTCCAGGTGATGTCGCTGACTTCGCTGCAGCTTGGCGCGCTCGACGCCGGCGATATCGCGACCTTCTCGACGGCCGATATCGCAGCGATCACCAACAAGGCCCTGCCGGGCCTCAGCACGGATGTACTCGCAACGCTGTCCACCGCCCAGATCGCGGCCATGAGCACGAGTGCGGTCGCGAGCCTGACAAGCGACCAGATCGGCGCTCTCAGCACCGCGCAGGTCGAAGCCCTGTCGCCGGCGCAGGTGAAGGTTCTGAGCTCCGCGCAGATGGCGGCGCTCGGCGCCGATGACATCGCGACCTTCTCCACCGCCGATATCGCGGCGATCACCAACAAGGCTATCTCGGGCCTCAGCGGCGACGCTATCGAAGGACTGACGAACGAGCAGATCGCAGCGCTCAACACCAGCGCCATCGCCAGCCTCACCAGCCTGCAGATCGCTGCGATGAGCACATCGCAGATCGAGACACTGTCGCCCGTACAGGTGGCGGCGCTGACGTCCCTTCAGTTCTCCGCGCTTTCTGCTGAGGACATCGCGACCTTCTCGACCGCCGATATCGCGGCAATCACCAACAAGGGCTTGCCCGGCCTCAGCGCCGATGCGGTCGCGGGCCTGACCACCGCGCAGATCGCGTTGTTGAGCACGAGTGCTTTGGCCAGCCTCACGAGCACCCAGGTCGCAGCACTCGGCACCGACCAGATCGCCAAGCTCTCCATCGTGCAGGTGAAGGCACTCACATCGGCGCAGGTCGCAGCACTGGGCGACAATGTCGCCGTTCTCTCCACGGACCAGATCGCCGTCCTGACGCCATCGGGGATCACGGGCCTGACATCCGATCAGGTCGACGCGCTGAGCAGCGCGCAGCTGCATACGCTTAGCACCAGCCAGATCGCAGCGATGACCACCAAGCAGGTGGCGGGGCTCAGCACGGGCGACATGGCCGGACTGACCACACAGCAGCTGGCCGCCATGAGCTCGTCCGGCGTCTCCGGCCTTTCGACCAGCCAAGTCGCGGCCCTTAGCAACACGCAGATCCTGGCGCTCTCGACCAAGCAGATGGCGGCACTAAGCTCCTCTCAGATCGGCGCGCTGCGCACGGACGACATCGCGGCACTCTCGACAGCGCAGATCGCTGCTCTCTCGGTTGGTGGTATCACCGGACTGACCTCGCAGCAGCTGGCGGCACTTTCGACCGCACAGGCAGAGGCGCTCACCAGCAACCAGGTCGGAACGCTGAATTCCAGCCAGCTCTCGGTCCTCGGGCCGGATGATGTCGTGACCTTCTCCACCAAGGATATCGCCGCGATCACATCAAGCGCGCTGGGCGGCATGTCGACGGACACGATCCGGGCCCTGACGACGGCGCAGATCGCCGCGCTGAGCAAGAATGCGATTGCAGGCCTCACCACCCAGCAGCTTGCGGCACTCAGCACCGCCCAGGCGGAAGCGCTGACCAGCAGCCAGATCAGCGGCCTGAGCTCGTCGCAGCTCGCGGCTCTGACAGCTGATGATATCGCGACCTTCTCAACCAAGGACATGGCCGCCATCGGCTCCGGCGCCATCGCCGGCCTGTCGACCGGCACAATCGCGGCGCTCTCGGCGAGCCAGATCGCGGCGCTGAACACGGCGGCGATCACGGGGATGACGACCGGCCAGATCGCGGCGCTGCGCACCGATCAGGTGGAAGCGCTGACGTCGGCGCAGATCGGAGCGCTGAGCTCGAAGCAGACGGCGGCTCTCAGCACCGACGATATCGCCATCCTGTCGGCGAAGAACATCGCCGCGATCAACTCCGGCGCCATCGCCGGCCTGTCGGCAGCCGCGCTCGCGACGCTGACGACAAGCCAGATCGCGGCCCTCAGCACTGCTGGCATCGCCGGCCTGACCGTCGATCTCATCAGCGCGCTCAGCAGCGACCAGATCGGAGCGCTGACCACGAGCCAGATCGCGGCCTTGAGCTCGCGACAGATCGGAGCGCTTGGCACCGACGACCTCGCATCGCTGACGACCGCGCAGGTCGCGGCATTGAGCACGGCCGGCTTGCCCGGTCTCAGCAGCGACCAGATCGCGGCATTGAGCACCGACCAGACCGAGGCCCTGACCAGCCTGCAGGTCGGCGCCTTGAACTCAAGGCAGATTGCCGCCCTGGGCACAGACGATCTCTCGCATTTCTCCATCGCCGACATCGCCGCCATCGGCTCGGGCGCGATCCTTGGCCTTTCGACAGCCGCGATCAGCGCGCTGTCGACGGCCCAGATCGTCGCCATGAGCTCGGCCGGAATTTCGGGTCTGTCCAGCGGCCAGATGGCCGCGCTCGGCTCCAACCAGGTGGAGGTGCTGACAACAGCGCAGATCGGCGCGTTGAGCTCCAAGCAGGTCGGGGCGCTTGCCACCGACCGTATCGCGGCGCTTTCGATCGACCAGATCGCGGCCTTGGGCACGGCGGGGATCGCAGGCCTGACCAGCGATCAGATCGGCGCGCTCAGCGTGCGCCAGGTCGAGGCCTTCACCAGCGTTCAGGTGGGCGCGCTGAACTCGAAGCAGATCGCCGCACTCGGAACGGATGATCTCGACAGTTTCAGTACCGCCGACATGGCCGCGATCACCTCCAGCGCGATCGCAGGGATTTCGACATCGGCGATCGCCTCGCTCTCGGGCGACCAAATCTCTGCCCTCAGCCCCACCGGCATTGCCGGCCTCACCAGCGACCAGATCGGAGCGCTGCGCACCAACCAGGTGGAAGCACTGACGACCGCCCAGGTCGGCGCGCTGACCTCCAAGCAGATCGCGGTGCTGAACACAGCCGACATCGGCGCGTTTTCGCCGGAACAGATCGCGGCGCTGAGCACGGCTGGCATAGCGGGGCTTTCGACCAGCCAGCTGGTTGCGCTGCATAGCGACCAGATGGAGGCGCTGACCAGCATCCAGATCGGCGCCCTTTCCTCACGGCAGGTCGCGGTTCTGACGTCTGGCAATCTCGACAGCTTCACCACGGCCGAGATCGCGGCGATCAGCTCGTCGGCCATCTCCGGCCTGTCGACCGCAGCGCTTGCCTCGCTTTCGCCAAGCCAGATCGCAGCGCTGAGCACCGCAGGCATTGCCGGTCTCAGCACGGACCAGATCGCGGCTCTCAGCGTCGACCAGGCTGAAGCGCTGACCAGCACGCAGATCGGCGTGCTGAGCTCCAAGCAGATCGCCGCACTCGGCACGGATGACCTCGACAGCTTCACCACCGCCGAAATCGCGGCGATCAGCTCGGCCGCCATCTCCGGATTGTCGCCGACGACGATCGCCTCGCTATCGGCCGAACAGATCGGCGCGCTGAGCACGGCGGGCATTGCCGGTCTCTCCACCGCCCAGATCGCGGCCCTGAGCACAAGCCAGGTCGAGATGCTGTCGACAGGCCAGATCGGCGCGCTGGGCTCGGCCCAGGTGGCGGCGCTCAGCACCGGCGATATCGCCGTGCTCTCGGTCGAGCAGGTGGCGGCGCTGAGCGCGCAGGGGATCGCCGGTCTCGGCAGCGCCCAGGCCGGCGCGCTGAATATCGATCAGATGGAAAGACTGTCGACAAGCCAGATCGCGGCGCTCAGTTCGGATGCGCTGAAGGGGCTGACCTCGTCCAGCCTGGACGCGCTGACGCCCGCCAAGCTCGCGGCGATCAGCTCCGGCGCCATGAAGGGGCTGTCGACGGGCTTCATCGCGTCACTCTCCACCGAGGAGATCGCGGCTTTCGGCAGTTCCGGGATTTCCGGCCTGACCAGCGATCAGATCCACGCACTGAGCACGGATCAGTTCAGCACCTTCTCCACCAACCAGATCGCGGCCCTGAGCTCGACCGGGCTTGCCGGCTTGACGACCGACCAGTTGCAGACGCTGTCGACCGAAGAGTTCGCGGCGATTACGCCGACCTCGATCAAGGGACTGACGACAGCGCTGTTTTCAACCCTGCCGTCGAACGACATCGCTGCGCTGACCACGGGTCAGGTGGCGGCGCTCAGCTATAGCCAGGTCGTGGCGATGAGCACGGCGCAGATCGGCATGCTTTCAACGACCCAGATCGGCGCGCTCAATGTCGTTCAGGCCGCGGCTCTCGGTCCGGATGACCTCGCTGGCTTCTCCCCCGAGAGCATCATCGCGCTGAGCTCCAGTGCGGTTTCGGGCCTGAGCACAAGGGCGCTCAGCGCGCTGACGGTGAGCCAGGCCGAAGCCTTCACGCCGGCGCAGATCAACGCGATGACCTCAGCCCAGGTGCAGGCGCTGACCAACGGCCCGCTCTCTGGCGCAAGCGCCGCCGCTGCGACCACGACGACGGCCACCACGCCGCCGGAGACAGCGACCTCGGCCGCAACGGCATCGGACACGAGTGAGCAGGCTCAGGTTGCGTCGGTGATCATGTCCTATCTCGAATAGGGTCGGCACGGTTCGAATGCGACTGCGGGCGCGGCGTTACTCGATGCCGCGCCGCCTGATTTCTTGCCGGAGCAGCGCCATTGGCTAGGCGGCACCGCTGTGGATCAGCCGCGATACCGCAATGCGTCCACGAGTACAGCAAAGGCGGCGGATGGCTGGCGGCGGCTGGGGTAATAGAGATGATAGCCGGCAAATGGCGGGCACCAGTCCTCCAGCACGCGCACAAGCCTGCCGTCAGCAAGATGCTCGGCCACCATATCCTCCATCACGAAGCAAAGGCCGAAGCCGGCGACAGCCGCACGAACGATCATGCGGACATTGTTGAAGGTAAGCTGGCCGTCGACTCGAACCCTGACTTCGCGCCCGTCCTTTTCCAGCTCCCATGTATAGAGCCCGCCCGCGCTTAGCAGGCGCAGGTTTATACAGGTGTGGTCGGCAAGATCCTGCGGCAGGACCGGCTTGGTCTTGCCTTCGAAATAGGCCGGCGACGCAACCACTGCCATGCGCAAGGCGGGACCGATGCGCGTCGCGATCATGTCCTTCGCCAGCGCCTCTCCCAGCCGGACACCCGCGTCGAACCGTTCGGTAACGATATCGATCAGGCCGGAATCAATGCTGAGCTCGACGTGAATGTCGGGATAGTCGACGAGCATTCGTTCGAGCGTCGGCCAGAGCACGGTGTTGGCTGCATGCTCGGACGTCGTGATGCGGATCGTTCCGGCCGGCCTTTCGCGCAGCTCGCTCAGCGAACCGAGCTCCGTGGCAATGCTATCCAGCGCGGGCCGCAACGTACCAAGCAGGCGCTCGCCTGCTTCGGTCGGCGCAAGGCTCCGTGTCGTGCGCGTGAGAAGCCGGACGCCTAACCTTGTCTCCAAACGCCTGATCGTGTGGCTGAGCGCCGATTGCGAGGTACCAAGCTTGGCTGCGGCGCGCGTAAAGCTTTGCTCTTCCGCCACCATCAGGAAAGCATTCAGATCGACCAACTCTTCGCGCTGCATTCATGAACCCCGGACATAACTCCACCGACGTATAGCGCCGATCTCGCCGATTGTCTCGCTCGCTGAAAACGCAACCGGATAGAAGGGAAGAACGAAGCGCTGGGTGGTATTTCGCTTGACGAGAAATTCGATGCTCCGCACGATCCGGCACGAGCCGCCGGCGACCGTTGGGACATGACCGGAATTGATCGATGCGTTATTTTAGAGTTCATATTTACCGAGCCGTTTCATGCCCGGCTTGCCACCAAGAGAACCGCCTAGGCAATGTAGATGACCGAAGATCCTGATGTCGTAGTCGTTGGCGCCGGCGCCGCTGGCACAGGCGCTGCCCGCGGTCTCGTCGAAGCCGGGTTGAAGGTCCTGGTTCTGGAAACCCTCCCTCGGACCGGTGGCCGCGCCTTCACACAACAAGCGGCAGGCAGTGTCGTCGATCTCGGCTGCGGCTGGCTGCACTCCGCCGACAGAAATCCCTGGGTCGGCTTGGCTGGCGAGATCGGCTTTGATGTCGATCGCGGACCGTCCGCCTGGGGTGATCAGTTCCGTGATCTGGGTTTTACCCAATCCGAACGAGATGATGCGTATCTGGCGTTTGAACAGTGGACCGAGCGTGTTGCGACCAATCCTCCTCGCTCCGACGTCGCCGCCGACGCAATCGATCCGGCGGACGGGTGGACGAGTTATCTGCAAGCGCTGAGCGGCTACATCAGCGGAGACGAACTCGAGCGCATTTCCTGCAAGGACTACGCCGCCTACGACGAGGCCTCGACTGATCTCAACTGGCGTGTGCCCGCGGGCTACGGCACGCTTGTCAGCGCCGCAATGCCTGCTCAGGCGATCGTCAGCCTGTCCACGCCCGTTGAGGCGATCGCGCTTGAGGGGCGGCGCATCGAGGTCAAGACAGCTTCAGGGACAGTGCGCGCCAGAGCGGTGATCGTCACCACATCCACCAACGTATTGGCAGGAGATTCGATCCGCTGGCCATCCGCCTTGGACCCCTGGCGGCAGGCGGCGCAGCGTCTGCCTCTCGGCTGGAACGAGAAACTGTTTTTCGAAATCACGGGATCGGCGCCCTTCGAGGATGAGACCCACCTCATCGGCGACCCCCGGGATGCATCGACCGGCAGCTACTATATTCGGCCGTTCGGCCAGCCCGTGATCGAGTGCTACCTGGGCGGTGCGGGCGCGCGCCACGTGGCAGATGAGGGCTCTGAGGCTGTATTCGCCCGCGCGTCGGATCAGCTCGTGGGTCTCTTCGGCGGCGACATCAGGCGCAATCTTCGTCCGCTCATAGCGTCGGATTGGGCAAGAACGGCTTCGATCGGAGGCGCGTATAGCCACGCCCTGCCCGGCCAGGCCGACGCCCGTATCGCGCTTGCCAAACCCTTCGACGAGCGCGTTTTTTTCGCCGGCGAGGCCACCGACACGACCAATTTCTCGACCGCACACGGTGCGCTTCAAAGCGGGCAGCGCGCGGCGCGCGAAGTCATCGCAGCGCTTACTGTCATCCACTCGTAGCGCCGCGGGGCTACTAGATACCAACGGGCGCGGCGCCGTTTGTCCGCATGCAGTTGGCCAACATCGGAGACGTGCCGATCGACACCCTGACACACAAGCGGGCAGTGGCGACAAGCGGGAAGCGCGGCGATTCACCGGTTTGAAACCTGTTTGTGCGACAAGGACGGTTCAAGGGCAGCGCCCTGAAGGCCAAGCCGTGTTGCACTGAGGTACGGAAAAATGAGACCGTTCGCCGTTCTTTCCGCGAGAGTTGTTCTTGCTGCCGCTCTCTTCAGCGCCGCCGCTCCGCTGGTTGCCAACGGCACCGAGGAATGGATCGGATCATCCCGCCAATGGTCGATCGGTTATGTCCATAATGGCGGCGAGCCCTATTGCGCGCTGGTTTGGGACAGCATGACGGGAAAGACCGTCGAATTCCGCGAAAGCCTCAAGGATGCCTCCTGGATCATCAAGAACGATGCATGGTCGCTCCCGGAGCACCTTTCCACACAGGTTTCGGTAACAGGCAAGAGCAACAGCATGGAGGTGCCCGCCATCGGCGCCGACAGCAAGAGCCTGCGTGTCTGGAGCCTGCCTGGGAATTCTAACGCGGGCGGTGTTCAGGGCATTATTCGCGCCGCACTCCGCGGAATGGCTGACATCAATGTCTCGTTCCAGGGCAACGAGCCCGACTGGGTCATTCCGACATCGCGGATCTATCCCATGCATGCCACCTATGCCGGCTGCATCGAGCGGCTGTCGAACAAGAAACCGGTGAAGATCGAAAGCGCCACGACGAACCCGTTCTGAAACTTTGAGCGCCGGAATCCGGAATGCTTTCCCAGCGCAGAATCCGAGCCCTCGATCCCCTCGCCGCTCGTTATTCATCCGTCTAAAATAGCACTTGCCACCATGCAGCCGCTGGCGATATATCCAGCGCAGGGTTG
Source organism: Rhizobium sp. Rhizsp42 (assembly GCF_047304155.1). Lineage (NCBI taxonomy): Bacteria > Pseudomonadati > Pseudomonadota > Alphaproteobacteria > Hyphomicrobiales > Rhizobiaceae > Rhizobium > Rhizobium sp. Rhizsp42. The sequence continues at coordinate 73,955 of NZ_JBGLYS010000006.1, forward strand.
GAGACGTTAAGGTGCTGTCTCCCTCCGTCGGTGCCTGACGCGTGAACTTCGAACCACGTAGGACGAGCCTGATGGACTTTTGCAGATTTCCCGGATTGGCGCCGAACGCGCCGCTTTTCGTAGATCATGGTTCGCCTGCCTGCATGCGCTCGAAACTGCCACTTTTCGCCTGCTGTCGTTAAGACAGCTAACCGAACGGCGGACGAGCGCGGCGAGCATTTCGCGTTGCAGGCTTTCCATTTTCGTTTGCCGGATATGCAATGAGGCTATTCAATGGATAAATCACCGAACCCACCGGCGCTGTTAGGTCGCCTGTGGCTGGTATTGCTCGGCGTGGTCGTCACGCTCGCCGGGCTGTTTTTCGCGGTCGGCGGCGGCAAGCTCGTCTCGCTGGGCGGCAGCTGGTATTTCCTGCTCGCCGGCATCGGACTTGTGATCGCTGGCCTGCTCATCATCCGGCGCAAGCCGCTGGGCGCCCTGCTCTTCGGGCTCATCTTCGTGCTCTCGGCCATCTGGGCAATCTGGGACGCCGGCTTTGAGTTCTGGCCGCTGATCTCGCGACTGCTGGCGATTGCCGTCGGCTCCGTCGTCGTTGCGCTCTCCTTCCCGCTGCTGCGTCGCTCGGCTGGCCGCACGCCCGCTTACGGCGCTTCGTTCGGCCTTGCTCTGATCCTCGCGATCGGCACCGGCGCAGCCTTCTACGGCATGTTCATTCCGCATCCGCCGGTCGTCGCCACTGGCGCCGGCCCGGCCCGCACGCCGGTCGATCCGGCCCGCGAGCAGAAGAACTGGGAAGCCTACGGCAACACCTCGGGCGGCAGCCGCTTCGCGGCGCTCGACCAGATCAACGTCGATAACGTCAACGATCTGAAGGTCGCGTGGGAATACCACACCGGCGACACGCCGATCAGCCCCGGCGCCAACGGCGCGGAAGACCAGGAAACCCCGCTGCAGGTCGGCGATCGCGTGTTCGTGTGCACCCCGCACAACAACGTCATCTCGATCGATGCCGATACCGGCAAGGAAATCTGGAAGGCCGAGATCAACGCCAAGTCGTCCGTCTGGATGCGCTGCCGTGGCCTCGCTTACTTCGATGCGACGCGTGCGCTCGAACAGCCTTCGGCACCGAACTCCACGCCGGTTACCGCGGTTAACGTCGCACCCGGCGCGCTTTGCGAACGCCGCATCCTGATGAACACGATCACCGCCGAGCTGATCGCGCTCGACGCCGACACCGGCGCTTTCTGCCCCGATTTCGGCACCAACGGCCGCGTCGACCTCAAGGTCGGCATGGGCCAGGCGGCTGATCCGAGCTACGTTCTGACCTCGGCGCCTACGCTTGCCGGCACCACCGTTGTCGTCGGCGGCCGCGTTGCCGATAACGTCAGCACCGACATGCCTGGCGGCGTCATGCGCGGCTTCGATGTCGTGACCGGCCAGCTGCGTTGGGCATTCGACCCGGGCAATCCGAACATCACGCTTCTGCCGCCTCCGGGCGAAAGCTACACGCGTTCGACCCCGAACGTCTGGGCGTCGATGTCTTATGATCCGGCTTCCAACACCGTCTTCATGCCGGTCGGTAGCCCGTCAGTCGACCTTTACGGCGCGACCCGCACGGATCTCGACCACAAGTACGGTGCCTCGATGCTGGCGCTGGACGCCACCACCGGTCGTGAGAAGTGGGTCTACCAGACCGTTCACAACGATCTGTGGGATTTCGACGTTCCGATGCAGCCTTCGTTCATCGACTTCCCGAAGGCCGACGGCACCACGGTTCCGGCTCTGGTGTTCGGCACCAAGGCGGGTCAGCTCTACGTGCTCGACCGCGCAACCGGTCAGCCGCTGACCAAGGTCGACGATGTCCCGGTCAAGCCGGGCAACATCCCGAACGAGCCTTACGCTCCGACCCAGAAGCTCTCCGTCGGCATGCCGCAGATCGGCGCCAAGACGCTGACCGAAAGCGACATGTGGGGTGCGACGCCGTTTGACCAGCTGCTGTGCCGCATTGCCTTCAAGGGCATGCGCTACGATGGCGTCTACACGGTTCCGGGCACCGACCTCGCGCTCAACTTCCCAGGCTCGCTGGGTGGCATGAACTGGGGCGGTCTTTCGACCGATCCGAACTCCAACTACATCTTCGTCAACGACATGCGCCTCGGCCTGTGGATCCAGATGAAGGAAGCCGCACCGACCAAGGCCGTCAACAGCGGTGGTGAGTCCGTCAACACCGGCATGGGCCTCGTGCCGATGAAGGGCACGCCTTACGCGGTCGACAAGAACCGCTTCCTGTCGGCGCTCGGCATTCCCTGCCAGGCTCCGCCCTTCGGCAGCCTGACGGCAATCGACATGAAGACGCAGAAAATCGCCTGGCAGGTTCCTGTCGGCACCGTCGAAGATACCGGCCCGCTCGGTATCAAGATGGGTCTGCCGATCCCGATCGGCATGCCGACGCTCGGCGGCACGCTCGCCACCCAGGGCGGCCTGATCTTCATCGCCGGTACGCAGGACTTCTACCTGCGCGCCTTCAGCACGGCGACCGGCAAGGAAGTTTGGAAGGCCCGTCTGCCCGTCGGCAGCCAGGGCAGCCCGATGACCTACAAGTCGCCGAAGACAGGCAAGCAGTACGTCATCATCTCGGCCGGCGGCGCACGCCAGTCGGATATCCGTGGCGACTACGTCATCGCCTACGCTCTGCCGAACTAAACGTCAGCGCAAAGCAACAGAAAGGGGCCGTTCAGCGGCCCCTTTTTTGTGCATGAACGAGATTTGTCACATATCGTGCAAAAAAGAGTGAAAACCTATCTGCGCCCTTGGCGATCTGCCACGTCGGCTGCATAATGTGAGTCTGACGAGTATCGCGGCTATCGGCTACAGACTGTCCCGAACTTCGTAAGCGCATTGTAATAAAATAGTCTGACGCGTTCTTATCTCGCGAGCCGACACGTAGCGATCCCGTCCTCATTCAACCGGCCGCGGGAGAGCAAAGATGCAGAAGAGCGAAAGCGACGTATTCGATCTGTTTTCGGAGATCTATACGAACGCCGCGCAAGAAGAGCTAAGTCTCCAGGAATACCTCCTGGCCTGCCGTGATGACAAACGACTATATGCCACCGCGCAGGAACGCATGGTGGAAGCCATTGGCGAACCTAAACTAATCGACACCAGCGCCGATGAGCGATTAGGCCGCATATTCTCCAACCGCACCGTCAAGATTTATCCCGCCTTTGCCGATTTCTATGGAATGGAAGACACGATCGAGCGGATCGTCGGCTATTTCAGATATGCCGCGCAGGGTCTCGAAGAGCGCAAGCAGATCCTCTATCTCCTCGGTCCCGTAGGCGGCGGCAAGTCGTCTCTCGCCGAACGGCTGAAGAAGCTGATGGAGCGCTTCCCGATCTACACGCTGGCGATCGACGGACAGGTAAGCCCGGTCTTCGAATCACCGCTGGGTCTCTTCCAGCCGGAGCGCATGTCCGATCTCTTGGAAGACAAGTACGGGATTGCCAGGCGCCGGCTCACCGGGCTGATTTCCCCCTGGGCCACCAAGCGGCTCGACGAGATCGGCGGCGATATCTCGCGCTTCAGCGTCGTCAAGCTGATGCCATCGAGACTTCGCCAGATCGCGATTGCCAAGACCGAGCCGGGTGACGAAAACAACCAGGACGTCTCGGCGCTGGTTGGCAAGGTCGATATTCGGCAGCTGGAGAACTACAGTCAGGCCGACCCCGATGCCTATTCCTACAGCGGCGGCCTCAACCGCACGACGCAGGGGTTGCTCGAATTCGTCGAAATGTTCAAGGCGCCAATCAAGGTGCTGCACCCGCTGCTGACGGCAACGCAGGAGGGCAGCTACAACGGCACCGAAAACTTCGGCGCCTTCCCCTATCAGGGCATCGTGGTTGCCCACTCCAACGAATCCGAGTGGCAGCAATTCAAGAACAACCGCAACAACGAGGCCTTCCTCGACCGTATCCTCGTGGTCAAGGTGCCCTATTGCCTGCGCGTGACCGAGGAACGGCAGATCTACGAGAAGCTGTTGCGCGAAAGCGAGCTCGCCAAGAGCGCCTGCGCGCCGGAGGTTCTTGAAAATCTGAGCCGCTTTACGGTGGCGACACGCCTGATCCGCCATGAGAACTCGCCGCTCTACACCAAAATGCGCGTCTATGACGGCGAAAACCTGAAGGACACCGATCCCAAGGCGAAGTCCGTACAGGAATATCGCGATGTCGCCGGCGTCGACGAAGGCATGAACGGTATCAGCACCCGCTTTGCCTTCAAGGTGCTCTCGGAGACCTTCAACTACGACACCAAGGAAGTCGCCGCCGATCCCGTGCACCTGATGTATATCCTCGAGCAGGCGATCAAGCGCGAGCAGTTTCCGAAGGAAATGGAGGCCAGTTACCTCGACTTCATCAAGTCGGAAATCGCCACCCGCTATGCCGAGTTCATCGGTCACGAAATCCAGAAGGCCTATCTGGAATCCTACAGCGAATATGGCCAAAACCTCTTCGACCGCTACATATCCTATGCGGATGCCTGGCTGGAGGACCAGGATTTCAAGGATGCCGATACCGGGCAGATCCTGAACCGCGAAATCCTGGACAGCGAGCTCTCGCAGATCGAAAAGCCTGCCGGCATCGCCAACCCCAAGGATTTCCGCAACGAAGTGGTGAAGTTCACGCTGCGGGCAAGGGCGCGCAATGGCGGCCGTAATCCGGCATGGACAAGCTACGAGAAACTGCGCGAGGTGATCGAAAAGCGGATGTTCGGTCAGGTCGAGGATCTGCTGCCCGTCATCAGCTTCGGCTCCAAGAAGGACAGCTCGACCGAGAAGCAGCATGACGAATTCGTTCAGCGGATGATCGAGCGTGGCTACACCGCGCGCCAGGTCCGCCGACTGGTCGATTGGTACATGCGGGTGAACAAGGCCGGTTGACGATGCCAAAACCGGAGCCAAAGCGAGGGATTGGCGTATGCCGAATTTCATCGACCGCCGGCTTAACCCGAAGGACAAGAGCCTCGGCAACCGGCAACGATTCCTGAAACGCGCCCGCGACGAGCTGAAGCGGGCGATCAAGGATCAGATCAAATCCGACAAGATAGCGGATGTCGACACCGCCCATGGCGTTCCGATGCCTGCGCGCGGCGCCGGCGAGCCGAGCTTCCGCCCCTCTTCCACATCGGGCAATCGGGAACATGTGCTGCCGGGAAACAAGGAGTTTTCGGCGGGCGACCGGATCTCCAAGCCCGATGGCGGCGCGGGCGGCGGAGGTGGACATGGCGCGGGTGGCGGCGGAAGCGATGACGATTTTCAGTTCATCCTGTCGCGCGAAGAGGTGCTCGATCTTTTCTTCGAGGACCTGGAATTGCCCGATCTGGTCAAGCTGAGCCTCAAGGAAACAGTAACATTCAAGCCGCAGCGCGTCGGCTTCACCACCTCGGGTTCTCCCACCAACATCAATATCGGCCGCACCATGCGCAACAGCTTCGGCCGGCGCATGGCCTTGCAGCGGCCGAGCGAGCGACAGGTGAAGCTCATCACCGATGAGATCGCCGCTCTCGAATCCGAGACGCCGCTCTCGACCGAGACCCGCCGCAAGCTGACAGCCCTACGCGACGAGCTGACGACGCTGGAGCGCCGCCGCCGGCGAATTTCCTATGTCGATCCCGTCGACGTTCGCTTCAACCGCTTCGAGCGCCAGCCGGTGCCGAACGCCAATGCCGTGATGTTCTGCCTGATGGACGTCTCGGCCTCGATGGGCGAGCGCGAGAAGGATCTCGCCAAGCGCTTCTTCGTACTGCTGCACCTCTTCCTCAAGCGCCGTTACGGCCGGATCGACATCATCTTCATCCGGCACACAGACGAGGCGCATGAGGTCGACGAGGAGACGTTCTTCTACAGCAAGCAGAGCGGCGGCACGGTGGTTTCCACGGCACTCGAGGAGATGCAGCGGATCATCGAGTCGCGCTATCCGGCCGACATGTGGAACATCTACGCGGCCCAGGCTTCCGACGGCGACAACAGCAGCGGCGATTCCGAGCGTTGCGCAGCACTCCTGCGCGGCGACCTGATGCGGCTTTGCCAATATTACGCCTATGTCGAGATCATCGACGAACGCGAGACCGAGATATTCGGTGCCACCGACAACGGCACCTCGCTATGGCGTGCCTACCGGACCGTCGATGGCGAGATCCCCAACTTCCACATGGCCCGCATCGCAAGACCAGGCAATATCTACCCGGTCTTTCGCAAGCTCTTCAGCCGCAAAGCCGGCGCGCGTACGCATAACTGAGGGAAGACCGACATGGCGAAGCGAGCGGAGAGTTCCGAGCTGCTGTTTGAAGGCTCCGACTGGAATTTCGGAACACTATCGATCGTCCACGACGCCATCCAGGATATCGCGATCGGCGAGATGGGGCTGGATATCTATCCGAACCAGCTGGAGATCATCTCATCGGAACAGATGCTGGACGCCTATTCCTCAGTCGGCATGCCGCTAATGTACCAGCACTGGTCCTTCGGCAAGCGCTTCATTTACGAGGACAGCCTCTATCGCAAGGGCCACCGGGGACTCGCCTATGAGATCGTCATCAATTCCAACCCCTGCATCGCCTATCTGATGGAGGAAAATACGATGGCCATGCAGACGCTGGTCATCGCGCATGCTTCCTTCGGGCACAACCACTTCTTCAAGAACAACTATCTGTTCCGCCAATGGACGGATGCCGGCGCCATTCTCGGCTACATGGACTTCGCCAAGAAATATATCGCCAAATGCGAGGAGCGGCACGGCACCGAGGCGGTCGAGGCGATCCTCGATTCCGCCCATGCGCTGATGGACAATGGCGTCTTCCGCTACCGCCGCCCTCCCCGCCTCTCCTCCGAGAAGGTGCGCGAGCGGGCGCGTGAACGATTGGAATATGAGGAGCATACCTATAGCGACCTCTGGCGCACCCTGCCCTCTTCCGTCGACAGCCGTGATCCGCACGAGGCGGAGCGCAATGCCTCCGAACGCAAGAAAGCTCTCAACCTGCCGGAGGAGAACCTTCTCTACTTCATCGAGAAACACAGCCTGATCCTGGAGCCCTGGCAGCGCGAGATCCTCAGGATCGTGCGCATCATCGCCCAATATTTCTACCCGCAACGGCAGACCAAGGTGATGAACGAGGGGTGCGCGACCTACGTGCACTACACGATCATCAACCGCCTGTTCGACCAGGGCAAGATCAGCGAAGGCAACATGCTGGAGCTTCTGAGCAGCCACTCCAACGTCGTCTTCCAGCCGGGCTTCGACGATCCCCGTTTCTCCGGCATCAACCCCTATGCGCTCGGCTTCGCGATGATGCAGGATATCGAACGCATCTGCACCAATCCGACCGACGAGGACCGGAACTGGTTCCCCTCCATGGCCGGCAACAACGACCCGATGGGGACTTTGCGCGACGCATGGGCGAACCACCGCGATGAATCCTTCATCCTGCAATATCTGAGCCCAGCCGTGATCCGCAAGTTCCGGCTCTTCCGGCTGTCCGACATGGCGGCCGACAAGTTCTGCGAGGTTTCATCCATCCACAACGAGCGCGGCTACGCGGAAATCCGCTCGGCTCTCGCCCGCAGCTACGATGTCAGCGCCAGGCAGCCCGATATTCAGGTCGTCGACGTCGATCTCCTCGGTGACCGCCGGCTGCGGCTGAAGCACACCGTCAATGACGGCCTTCTTCTCGAAGAGACCAGCCGAAACGAAACCCTCACCCATATCCGCCACCTCTGGGGATACGAGGTTAGCCTCTCCGGCGTCGATGGCGCGACCGGCAACGTTCTTTACGATCATTCGACCGGATAAGGGGCCTGACAAACGACGGACCCGAGCCCCTCCGCTCTCAGCTTTGCAGCGTGACAGGCCCTCCATTGCTGCGGACGAGTGACATCAGCATCGGTCCGATCGCGAACTCACCCTTCTCCGTACGCCGCGTCAGGTCTCTCAGATAGCCACCGGCCGAGTTGATCTTGGTGGCGCGCTGGAGAATGCAGGCGATGACGGTCGCGGCGTTGTCGTAGCCCATGATGGTGCAGGCGTCGTGATAGGCCGACGGTGTGACGCCCAGCATCGATTTGACGACGGATGCCGCGCTGATGAGATCCCGCCAGCTGCGGATGCCACCACCGGGCCCATAGGCTGCGATATCGGGGCATGCCTGCAGCACGAGACCGAGCGGGAAGGATTTCAGTTCCGAACCCCGGTTATCCCCAGCCTTTGATTCGACCGTCAAAGCTCTGTCATGGGAGACAATCATCTTAGGCTCAGGCAGGGACGGATTGATGACAACAGCAGGCGTACCAAATGATGCGTTGTCCGCATCCTTTCGATCTTGCTCGACCTTATACCCATCCGCGTGTTGCTCGTTCGCGATTTGAGCAGGCGCTTCAGAATCAAGAATAGATTCGGAATTGGAATTCTGTATGTGGCGCTCATTTTGATAGGGATTGGCGCTCAAATTTTGCAATTTTATTTGTAGATCCAGATGGTTAAGCACTTTCAGGCGCAAACGTTCGATGAGATCGCAAACAACCTCCAGCTCGGTGGTCGTTGGAGCACGCGGAACGCTCTCGACGATGTCGCGAAACTCGTTGAAAGTCTGAGCCCATTCGCCCGGAACCTGGTCGGCGATCGCGGCTTCGATCAGCTTGGCGATATCCCGGCGAAACAGGCTGATCTGCTCACGCAAATGCTGGACATACAATTTCTCCGCCACGACCTTGGCAGCCAGATGCTCGATCTCCTCGGCGCGGGCAAGCAAAGGCGCAAGCGAAAAGCCGAATGCATCGCGAATGGAGCCGGAGCGATCCTTGCGCGCATAACGCTTTCCGTTCGGGCTGTCCTTGCGGGTCAAAAGGCCGGCATCGACAAGCGCTGCAAGATGACGCCGAATGGTCTGCTCGGCCATCCCATGAGAGCGCAGGGACAGCTGGGCATTCGAGGGAAACACCACCAGCCCGCTTTCTTCCGACAGTTCGTTCTGCGGATAGAAGCTCAGAAGCGCGTTCAACACGGCGAGCGCACGATCCGTCACACCGAGCAAGGGCTTGGCCTCGCACAGAGCGCGGTAGAGCTTCCACTTATCGATCGAATATCCCGGCTTGATCTGCTGGGCTCTGATCTGATTTGCGAGCATGCCAAGCGACATCGCTCGCCGCCCAAAGGGCGTCGTTACAAATTGGCCTTCCATCACCTTCACCTTTTCCAAGGCAAAAGAAGTTCGTCCACCAAAACGGTGCCAAAGATGCTTGACAGTGATTCGAGGAAGTGCGATTCTCTAGCTGCTAAACCAATGAGAAGAGCTTCCGCGACGGCAACGTCCGGGGGCTTTTTTCTTTTGCGGCGCTATCCTTTGCTCTTGTTGTCTACGGACTGCAGGAATTCGCCGTGAAGCGTCTCCATGCGATCATTCAGAAAATCGACGAAACTGGTCGGCACCGCCTTGGTGAAGCTGATGCGCGGACCTGATTTCGGGTAGCTGACGGTGGCCAGAAGAAAACCGTTCGCACGGATCTCGGCCGTCTGCGGTGTCTCGATGGCGGCAGGCTTTGCGGCAGCGGTCTTGAGGGCCGCAAGTGCCAGAGCGAAGCGATCGGTCTCCGAACTGCGTTTGATCTCCGAGAGGGCCTCTTCCACGCATTCGGCGGCATCGGGACGCGCCAGGAAAATATCGACAAACTCGATCCAGCGTCGACGACCGATATCCGGCGCCGAACCGATGACGAGCATGGTGGTGCGCGGAATGGCAGATGCGATGCGCAGCATTTCCGAGATATGCGACTTGCCGGTGGCCAGCGACGCCGAAATGATGTCGCGCTTGTATCCTGCCTGTTCCTGAGACAGCGCGAAGGCGCATTTCTCGATGAAGGACAGATCGTTGCGGTTGGCGTTTTCTTCGCCTTGGAAGACGATCGCTTCTTCGTCCGTGAGCTCACGAACGATCGCCCGAAATTTCAGGCCGAGTTTCTTGGCGGCTGCCAGACGGCGGCGACCGAAGACGATCTGATAGGGCTTGGGGCCATTCTTAAACGGACGGATCAGGCCCGGCACGATCTGGCCGCGCTCGCTGATCGATGCGGCGATATCCTCGATGGCGCTATCGTCATAAGCACCGTCGAAGCGATCGGGAATGGTCGAGGGTGCGACGTCATCGGGATCGACATCGACGATATGGTCGCCATCCTTCAGCAGGCGATCGAGAACCTCGCCCTTCTCCTGAATCTGGCGCACGCCGGCAGCGACCTTCAAAAGGTGCGGCGAAGTTGTCTTGGTCTGTGGCGGTGTCGCCGATGGCTGGTCGAGCTGACCGAGCACATTGGCGAACATGCCCCGAGAGTCTTTGCGGCTCATTCACGCCCCCATGCATTCCAGAGTAGTTTTTCGATCTCGGCGTTCGAGGCGTTGATCGATTCCATTGCACGGTCATAGGTCTTCGGTGCGGAGAACCTGGAGCGCTGCACTTCGTAAAGGCTCTGCTTCCAGGTCAGCGCATCGGCAACGGCCGTGGATTTCGTCACCATGTTCAGCAACAGATCATCGCCGAAGACCTGACGCATCAGCGCGGTCATGTTGGCCTGCGGGTGATCGTTTGCTTCGAACTTGGTGACGAGGAACTTCGCGAAATCCCACTGCGCCGAAGCGCCCATGTCGCTCAGGATCTGCATGTAGGAGGATGCGAGCTCCAGGAACTTGCCGGTGGAATCGACATCCAGCATATGCGCCGGCACCGGAATGATGACGGCGGTCGCAGCGGTCAGTGACGACAGCGTCAGGAAGTTCAGCGACGGCGCGGAATCCATGAGGATCACGTCATAGTCGTCGGCAACCTGCTCGAGCGCCTGCGAGACACGCAGCAGGAAGCTGGTGCCACCGCTCTTGCGCATCTCGAGAGCAACCGCGGTTTCGAACTCGGTGAGGTCTAGACCGGCGCAAATCACGTCGAAGCCTGCGATGTGGGTCTGGTGAATAAGCGAACGCGTCGGCTTCGGATCCTCGAAGCGGATCGCGGCATAGAGCGTTTCGTCTTCGCGCGGATTGAAATCCGCAAGGTTCCCGTGGAGGCTGGTCAGCGATGCCTGCGGGTCGAGATCGACGGCCAGTACGCGGTAGCCCTTGAGAGCGAGATAGTGGCCGAGGTGGATCGTGGTCGAGGTCTTGCTAGATCCGCCCTTGAAGTTGGTGACGGCCAGAACTTGGCAGGCTTCGCCGTTGACGCGCCGCGGGTTCATCCACTTCTTGCGGCCCTTCTCGGCGAGCGTCATGCGCAGTTCGAGTATCTGTTCCAGAGAATACATGCGGCGGCCATTGGCCGTTGTCTCCGGCGCCGGCCCTTTTTCCTTCACGACGATCTGGCGGATGTAGGCTTCGGAGACATCCAGAAGCGACGCGACTTCCGACGACGTGAACTTCCGCAGCTCTCTGCGGGCGTCAGGTGGATATTGTGCCATCGATAGGTTTTGCAGAGCCAGTTCCAGCTTCGTGGAAAAGCTCTGCATGAAGTCGAGGCTGCTCAAGTGCCGGTTCACGATTCTATCCTCAATTCGGGTTCAATAACCTAAGCGCCGAGATGGTTAATGCTGAGTTAACCCGCCTGTTGTTTCGCTAAAAAACGATAATTCGCACTTTTTGCGTAGTTGAAGAAGTAGCGCGATTCGCAATTGGCTGCAAATTGCCGAGTTCCCCGCGGGGAACGTCGATTTGGCCACCCATCAGGCGGCAGCGGCGCTCTGTTCCCCGCGGGGAACTCGATCGGTCGATCGAGGGTGTCGCGCCCCACAGGGCCATGGCCCGGTTGTCGTCGGCTTGCTTCGTGCGCGCCGATGATCGGCGACTGCAGCTGATCCCAGTAAGATCATCGAAACGATAACACGGCCCGCCGTCGGCGTCTCGCCCCGTGAGGGGTTTTGAACAGGTGGTTCACGCGTCGTCGTGCTGCGACCGACGCATGGCCGGCTGCCGTTGGGAGGGCGATGCTACCTGTCCGGTGCCGACGGATGGTGCTCCCCTCTCCCTCCTCGGCCGCATGCCTGAGGCGCGCAAGCCGCCTGTCCGATGTTGTTTGGAGAGAGGTTGTGTGCTGCATCGGTCACACGAGAGCGCCTGCCGGTGCCTCACTCTATATCTCCAGACACCCAAGTCGCGTGCCGGTCGCCGCGATCTCGTATGTCGCCGGATCTTCTCAATCGTGGTGGCGCCGGGTTGGCGATGGCGCCAAAACAGAAAGGGCGCTCAACTCTTTCGAGGAGCGCCCTTCGTTCCCGGACAGCAAAAGCGTGTGAGCTCTCGGCTCACTCTGCAGGCTATCGATACGGGTGTGAAAGATAGATGATGCGGGGATTAGCTGATTTCAAGAGTGGACGGCGGGTGACGAATTGACCGGCGGATTACGTCCCGCCCCCGATAGAGACGTCTTCGCTCCGACCTTCATTTTCAGTCGCAACCGCGGGCGAGGGGTTGCGCTCGCGCCTTCGAGCCCGAGCCGGGTTGCCGGATCGCAATCCCTGAGCAGACACCGATGACGGATCGATGCCCGCTTTCTTCGCACGAGTCTTGACGATCAGATTGACCGACTGCGGTGTCAGCATCCGTCGCGAGACATTGCCCCATTGATCGATTTTCCGGAAGACGGGACCGGTATCTATGTCGCCTTCCCGTATCCATTCCATCAGTGCCTTGGCCGCCTCGCCAGACAGGTTCAACTGGTTGCCGCGTTCCGCCGCGCCGATCCTGACGGTCAACCGAGTGCGACGGGAATGCCTTTTGTGAATATCGTTGCCGCCTCCGAAGGACAGGTCTTCGACGCGGAGATTGGCGACATCCGCGCGACGCTGGCCGCCGGCCTCTGCCGCCAGCAACAGGATCGCGCGATCGCGGCGACCGACGATGCCGTCTTTCTTGCAGGTCTGGAGAAGACGGCGGAGGATATCGTCTGTTATTGGCATGGCGCTCATTGCGACCGGCGTGTGCCCGCCATTGTGCTTCGCCTGCTTGATGGCCCCTTTGACAGACGCGCTGTCGAAGGGGCCGGACAGGCCACGCTCTCGCGTCAGCAATGCCCAACTTGCGATCCGCCGACGAACGGTCGAAGGGGCATGTGGGAGGGAGCCTCTGAGAAGGGTCCGCTGGCGCAGACTGTCCTCGACGTGGCGCGGCATGCAATCACTCTGTCCATCCGGCGCATCGGCTGCACAATGAAGGTGCTGCGAGATGAAGGCGTGAACCATCTCTTCTGGCGTTGGCCAGGGCAGGGGCCTCTCAGTGGTGGCGCGAGCCCAAGCCTGAAGATAACCCAAATCAGAGGCGAGAGCGCGGAGTGTATTCTGCGCGATATTTCTCTGCGCCAGTCTTTTCAAGATAAGGGTATCTTCGTCCGTCAGTAGCTGCGCGAGCTGATCGCGCCGGTCGAATGGGAAGATGCTATCAAGAATGTCGAGCGTCTCCGCGCGCGAAAGCGCCTGCGGATCGAGCGTCTCTTGAATATTGGGGTGAATTTTCCGCATGCCGTGCTGATCGTCAACCGTAGAAAGTCGCGACTATACAGACTCTCCGACTCGATAGCGATCACTATCGATAACTGGCAAAAATGATCCCCGAAAATGGCTCGTACGAGTCAGTAAAGAAAACCGCTCGTTATCTTCCGTATTGGAAAAATACCGTTTCAAAACAATGCAATGCTGATGGTGAATCTTCTCTGAAGATCGCACTCTTCGCGCTCGCTCCAATGCAAACTGTATAGCAATTACCGTGCGATCTGGCAATCGCCTCCAGGCCTAAGCGCCGTTTTCATCAGCGAAATCGCCGCCTTCTTTCCCAATCGAACGCCGGTCTTCGCGGCAGCGGAATAATCGGCCAGGCGGAAAGAGCTGTCATATTTATAGCCTCAGCGCCCTCGCATCCTGCGCAGATAAAATGCTAGCCTGCCGTAAAAGAAGACTGCGGAGGCTTGATATGACGAAGAAGACGCTTGGCGAGAGGACACTGGGGGACTGGCAGGCGCTTGCCGAGAAGGAACTTCGCGCTTCGCCGGATACGCTCGTGTGGAAGACGCCCGAGGGAATAGACGTCAAGCCGCTCTATACCGAAGCCGATCAGAGCGCTGTCGCGCAGCCGGGCTCGCTTCCGGGCTTCGCACCCTTCACCCGCGGTCCGCGCGCGACCATGTATGCGGGCCGGCCCTGGACGATCCGGCAATATGCCGGCTTCTCCACCGCCGAGGCATCCAACGCATTTTATCGCAAGGCACTGGCCTCAGGCCAGCAGGGCGTTTCCGTCGCCTTCGATCTCGCTACCCATCGCGGCTACGATAGCGACCATTCGCGCGTCGAGGGGGATGTCGGCAAGGCGGGCGTCGCGATCGACAGCGTCGAGGATATGAAGATCCTGTTCGACGGCATTCCGCTGGAGAAGGTCTCGGTGTCGATGACGATGAACGGGGCGGTGATTCCGATCCTTGCGAATTTCATCGTCGCCGGGGAAGAGCGAGGCGTGTCGCGGGCCGCCCTTTCCGGAACCATCCAGAACGACATCCTCAAGGAGTTCATGGTCCGCAACACCTACATCTACCCGCCCGAGCCCTCGATGCGGATCGTCGCCGATATCATCGAGTACACCTCCAGGGAGATGCCGCGCTTCAACTCGATTTCGATTTCCGGCTATCACATGCAGGAGGCAGGCGCGACGCTGGTGCAGGAGCTTGCCTTCACGCTGGCCGACGGGCGTGAATATGTGCGGGCGGCGATTGCCAAGGGGCTCGATGTCGACGAGTTCGCCGGCCGCCTGTCCTTCTTCTTCGCGATCGGCATGAACTTCTTCATGGAGGCCGCCAAGCTGCGCGCCGCGCGCCTGCTGTGGACGCGGATTATGGAAGAGTTCGCGCCGAAGAAGGCGTCGTCGCTGATGCTGCGCACGCATTGCCAGACGTCGGGCGTCTCGCTGCAAGAGCAGGATCCCTATAACAACATCATCCGCACCGCCTTCGAGGCAATGTCTGCCGTGCTCGGCGGCACGCAATCGCTGCACACCAATTCCTTCGACGAAGCGATCGCGCTCCCCACCGAATTCTCATCGCGCATCGCCCGTAACACCCAGCTGATCCTCCAGCACGAAACGGGCGTCACCAAGGTGGTCGATCCGCTGGCCGGATCCTACTACGTCGAGAGCCTGACCAACGAGCTTGCCGAAAAGGCCTGGGCGCTGATCGAAGAGGTGGAAGGGCTCGGCGGCATGACCAAGGCCGTCAACGAGGGGCTGCCGAAGCGGCTGATCGAGGAAGCCGCGACCCGGCGGCAGGCTGCGGTCGACAAGGGCGACGAGATCATCGTCGGCGTCAACAAGTACCGGCTGGAAAACGAAGAGCCGATCGACATTCTCGATATCGACAACAGCGCCGTGCGGGCCTCGCAGATCAAGCGTCTGGAAGAGACGCGGCGGCGCCGCGACGCGGCCAAGGTTGCGGAAACGCTGGACCGGTTGCGCGAGGTGGCTGAGAGCGGGGAGGGCAATCTGCTGGAGGCTGCGGTGGAAGCGGCGCGGGCGCGCGCCAGCGTCGGCGAAATCTCGGATGCGATGCGGCGTGTTTTCGGCGATCACACGGCGGAGCCCGAGGTCGTGAAAAACGTCTATGGCAATGCCTACAGCGATGAGCCGGAGCTGCAGCAGTTGCGGACGCGGATGACCGCGATTTCCGAAGCACTGGGCGGGGCGCCGAAAATCATGGTCGCCAAGCTCGGACAGGATGGCCATGATCGCGGCGCGAAAGTCATCGCTTCGGCCTTCGGCGACATCGGCTTCGATGTGCTGGCGGGGCCGCTGTTTCAAACACCGGAGGAAGCGGCGAATCTCGCGATTGCAAGCAAGGTGCATGTGGTCGGCATGTCGTCGCTGGCCGCCGGCCACAAGACACTGGCGCCGCAGCTGATCGATGCGCTGAAGGCGAAGGGCGCCGAGAACATCATCGTGGTGGTCGGCGGGGTCATCCCCCGCCAGGACTATGCGTTTCTCACGGAGCATGGCGTCGCGGCGGTGTTCGGGCCCGGAACCAACGTCATGGATGCCGCCAATTCGGTTCTCGACCTCCTTGAAGGCAAGCGCCGCAACCAGTGAGTTGGTCGTCTTCCCCTGTCGCCCGGTTCGGCCGCTAATATAAAGCGCTGGCTTGCGCTCCGCCCCACTTCCCCAAGTCGATGTTTCCGCTACATAACTGGCGGGAGCAACCGGTCGACGTCCATGAAACCTGATGAATTTGATTTTCTCGCCCATGACGGCGAGCTCGCCCGGCTTATCCGCGGCTTCGACTGGGAGAAGACGTCTCTCGGTCCACCTGCGCTTTGGCCGAACGCCGTGAAGGTCACGACCTCGACCATTCTGCAGTCGCCGGTGCCGATTGTGACGCTATGGGGCGAAGACGGCGTCATGATTTATAATGATGCCTATTCGGTCTTCGCCGGCGGTCGGCATCCGCAGCTCCTGGGATCGAAGGTCCGCGAGGGGTGGCCCGAAGTCGCCGATTTCAACGACAATGTCATGAAGGTCGGACTGGCCGGCAAGACGCTCGCCTATCAGGATCAGGAGCTGACGCTGTTCAGAACGGGCAAGCCCGAACAGGTCTTCATGAACCTCGATTATTCGCCCGTCATGGACGAGGACGGTCGTCCGTGCGGGGTGATCGCGATCGTGGTCGAGACGACGGCAAAGGTGGCAGCGGAGCGCTGGCGCAATGGCGAGCAGGAGCGGCTGCGGCGCATGTTCGAGCAGGCGCCGGGCTTCGTCGCGATGATGCACGGCCCTCGTCACGTCTTCGAGCTGACCAACGCGGCCTATAACCAGCTTGTCGGCGGGCGTAGTGTTATCGGCATGTCGGTGCGCGATGCGCTGCCGGAGCTTCGCGGGCAAGGCTATTACGAGCTGCTTGATCAGGTTTACACATCGGGCGTCGCTTATGAGGGACGCGCGCTGCCTGTCGACCTGCAGGTTTCGCCCGACGATCCGGTAGAGCGCAAATATGTCGATCTCGTCTATCAACCGGTGACGGAACCGGATGGCAGCATCGTCGGCGTCTTCGTGCAAGGGTCCGATGTCACCGACCGCGTCGCGGCCGAGGAGGGGCTGCGGGCATCCGAGCGGCAGAGCCGCCAGATCATGGACGGGGCCATCGACTACGCCATTCTCGCTCTCGATCTGGATGGGATCATCCTGCGCTGGAACGAGGGCGCGCGCCGCATTTTTGGCTGGACCGAAGACGAGGTCGCTGGCAAGCATTGGCAACTGCTCTTCACGCCCGAGGATCGCGCGGCCGATAAGGCGAACGAGGCGATGGCTGCGGCACTGAGACAGGGCAACGCCCATCACGACCGGTGGCATCTTCGCAAATCCGGCGAACGCTTCTGGGCCAATGGTGAGATCCGCCCGATCCGCGACGAGGATGGAACGCCCGTCGGCCTGGTCAAGGTTCTGCGTGACCGCACGGAAGAGCACCTGACGGCGCTGGCGCTGAGTGACGCAGAGGCGCGGCTGCGCCGGGCGCAGGAAGCCGGTGGCGTCGGCGTCTTTTCGCTCGATCTGGAAACCAATGTCCTCAACGCCACGCCTGAATTCTGCAAGATCTACGGATACGAGGATGCCGGCGATGTCCGCATCGAGACGCTGGAAGGGCTGATCGTCGAGGAGGACCGCGAGATCAGCTCCAACGGCAGGACGCGCGCGGCGGGCGCCTCGCCCCTGAACGTCGAGTATCGCATCCGCCGCGCCGATAACGGCCAGAAGCGTGTCATCGCCCGCAAGGGAGAGTTCGAGCGCGACGCCAGCGGCAAGCCGCTGCGCTTCGTGGGCGTCGTGCAGGATGTGACCGACCGGCGCAAGGCGCAGCGTGAACTGAGGGAAAGCGAGGCGCGGTTCCGCGCGCTCGCCCAGGCTATCCCCAATCACGTCTGGACGGCGCGGCCCGACGGCCAGCTCGATTGGTTCAACGAGCGCGTCTATGAATATGCCGGTGCCGCACCCGGCGAACTCGATGGCGGCGCCTGGACCAAGATCGTCCATCCCGACGATTTCACCGCCATGGCCGACCGCTGGCGATCCGCCTTGTCATCGGGTGAGGCCTATGAGACCGATCTCAGGCTGCGGCGCGCCGATGGCTCCTATCGCTGGCACATCGCTCGCGCGGTACCGTCGCGCGACGAGGATGGCCGCGTTTTCCGCTGGATCGGCACCAACACCGACATCGAGGACCAGCGCGAGACCCGCGCGAAGCTTGAGGCGCTGAACGAAACGCTCGAGCAGCGCGTCGCCGAGCGCACCGCCGATCGCGACCGGATGTGGCGGCTGTCGACCGATATCATGCTGGTCGCCGATTTCGAGGCCAAGATAACGGCGGTCAATCCGGCATGGAAGACGGTCTTCGACTGGGAGGAGAGCGAGCTCATCAACCGGTCGTTCCTCGACTTCATCCATCCCGAGGACATGGCGACGACGCTGGCCGAAGTCGGCAAGCTCAGCGAGGGCGCAACGACCTTGTCCTTCGAGAATCGTTACCAGGCTAAGGACAAGAGCTACCGCACCATTTCCTGGACCGCGGTTCCCTATGACGCGTCAATCCATGCGGTCGGCCGCGACGTGACGGAAGAGCGCGAGGCGGCTATCGCGCTCCGCAACACCGAGCTTGCCCTACAGCAGGCCCAGAAGATGGAGGCCATCGGCAATTTGACCGGCGGCGTCGCGCATGACTTCAACAATTTGTTGCAAGTGGTGGCGGGCAATCTCCAACTGCTGTCGCGCGACGTTATCGGCAACGACAAGGCGCAGCGCAAGATCACCAACGCGCTGGCCGGCGTGGAACGCGGCGCCAAGCTTGCGGCCCAGCTCCTCGCCTTCGGCCGCAGACAGGCGCTCGATCCCCGCGTCGTCAATGCCGGCCGGTTGATCCGCGGCATGGACGAGATGATCCGGCGCACGATCGGCGAAGGCGTCGAGGTGGAGACCGTCGTCTCGGGCGGGCTGTGGAACACGCTGGTCGATCCGATGCAGATCGAGAACGCGCTCCTCAATCTCGCGATCAATGCCCGCGATGCGATGGAGGGCTTCGGCAATCTGACGATCGAGGCCGGCAACGCCTATGTCGACGACGCCTATGCAAGGCAGCATCAGGATGTCGTGCCCGGCCAGTATGTGTCGATTTCGGTGACCGACACCGGGGCGGGCATACCTTCCGACCTCTTGGACAAGGTGTTCGAGCCGTTCTACTCGACGAAGCCGGAAGGGAAGGGGACGGGGCTCGGCCTCTCCATGGTCTATGGTTTCGTCCGGCAATCGGGCGGACATGTGAAAATCTACAGCGAGGTTGGACACGGAACGACCGTGAAGATGTATCTGCCGCGTTCGCTGCAGCAGGAAGACCTTCAAGTCATCGATCCGCATGCCCCCGTCGAAGGCGGGCCGGAGACTATTCTGGTCGCCGAGGATGATGAAGGCGTGCGCACCACCGTGGTCGAAATGCTGCAGGAACTCGGCTACCGCGTTCTGAAGGCAGGCGATGCGGCGGCCGCTCTTTCGGTCATCGAAAGCGGTATCCACATCGACATGCTCTTCACCGATGTCGTCATGCCCGGACCGCTGAAAAGCAGCGAGATGGCGAAGAAGGCGAAGGAGCGCTTGCCGGGCCTCGCCGTTCTCTTCACCTCCGGCTACACTGAAAATTCCATCGTTCACGGCGGCCGGCTCGATCCCGGCGTGCAGCTTTTGTCGAAGCCCTACACACGCGAGGCGCTCGCCCGCAAGATCCGGCATGTCATCGACGAAACGCAGAAGAACGCGGAGCGCCGAAAGGAGACGTCCATCGCAGCCATACCCGCGCCCGTCTCGCCGGCCGCGTCGCAGGCGCTCCGGGTGGTTCTGGTCGAGGACAATGCTCTGATCAGGATGGCAACCGCCGACATGCTGGCCGAACTTGGCCATGAGGTGATCGAGGCCGAATCCGCCGAGGAGGCGCTTCCGCTCTTTGGCAGCGAGCCGATCGATGTGCTGGTGACCGATCTTGGTCTGCCAGGCATGTCCGGAGACGATTTCTGTCGCGAGGTACGCAAGCGCTGGCCTGAGATCGGCATCGTTTTCGCGACTGGTTCGGAGAAGAAACCCGAGATGGACGACAGTTCCAGGACGGTCCTGCTGCTCAAGCCACACGGGCTGGATGAGCTGAAAAATGCCTTGGACGCTGTCGGGGGCACGAGCTGAGCGGGCGATGCCGCTCGGAAAGGGTAGGCGAGCGATACTCTGCTCTCAAGGTTTCAAAGCGGACGGCCAAACCCTGGCCGTCCGCTTTTCCAATTGACCGGTGTGGCCCTTACCGAGTGCCTGCCTGCAAGCCGGCCGCATCGGAGAGGATCGCGGTTGCTTCGTTCAAGAGAACGTCCTTGGCCTTCTTGCGCGCATTCTCAAGCGCGATATCGGCCGTCAGGCTGCGCTCGTTGGATTGCAGGCCGTCGTCGTTGGTGGTGTCGACGCCATCGTCCAGCTGTGCGCGCGACTTCAGCCGGTTTTCGCGGGCGGTCAGTTCCTTGCGGCGGTCGGCTTCGTTGAGCGAGATCACGCCCTTGTCGCGCTGCGCCTTCAGTTCGGCAACGTCCTCGATAAGACGCTGGAAGTCCGGGTCGGTTTCCACACGCTTGTCGTGAAGGGCCTGCAGCTTCGGCAGTTCCGCCTTGAGGTTGCCGGCCTGCTTGTAGCGGGCGGGCTTGATCTGCGCCCAGGGGAGCGCGTTGTCGTAGCTGGTTTCGCCGAAGGTCTTAGGGTCCGAGAGACCGGGCAGGGCGATATCGGGGGTGACGCCGCGCAGCTGCGTGGTACCGCCGTTGACGCGGAAGAACTGCGCGATCGTCAGCTTCAGCTCGCCGAATTTCGGCTTGTCGTTGCGCGCCACCTGGTCGAGATTGACCACGGTCTGCACGGTGCCCTTGCCGAAGCTCGGTTCGCCGATGATCACGCCACGGCCATAGTCCTGGATAGCGGCCGCGAAGATCTCGGAAGCGGACGCCGAGCCGCGATTGATCAAGACGCCGACCGGGCCGGTCCATGCCGGCGTCGGCAGATCGTCGCTTTGAACCTCGACCTTGCCATCGGCGCCGCGCTGCTGGACGACCGGGCCCTTGCCGACGAACAGGCCGGTGAGGTCGATCGCTTCGGCGAGCGAACCGCCGCCATTGTTGCGCAGGTCGATGAGCACGCCGTCGACCTTCTCCTGCTTGAGTTCGGTCAGCAGCTTGGCGACGTCGCGGCTGGCGCTTCTGTAATCCTTATCGCCCTTTCGGCGGGCTTCGAAGTCTTCGTAGAAGGCCGGCAGCGTGATCACGCCGATCTTGCGGGTGACGTCGCCATCCTTGACAGGGAGAACGGCCTTCTTGGCTGCCTGCTTGTCGAGGCTGATCTTGTCGCGCACGAGGCTGATGACGCGATGACCACCATCGGCGCCGGCGTCGGCGGGCAGGATATCCAGGCGGACGATGGAATCCTTCTCGCCGCGGATCAACTGCACGACTTCATCGAGACGCGTGCCCATCACTTCCTTGATCGGACCGTCGGCGCCCTGGCCGACACCGGTGATGCGGTCGCCGACCGCGAGCTTGCCGGATAGCTGCGCCGGGCCGCCGGGAACGAGTTCGCGGATCGTCGTGTAATCGTCTCGCTCCTGCAGCACCGCGCCGATGCCAACCAGCGAGAGCTTCATCGAAATATCGAAATCGGCCGATGCGGTGGCGCCGAAGTAGTCGGTATGCGGATCGATCGATGTCGAATAGGCGTCCATGAAGGACTGGAAGACGTCGTCGCTCTTGTATTTATAGGCGCGCTCGAGCGCGTTCTTATAGCGCTTGTCGAGCGTGTCGCGAATGGTGGCTTCGGTCTGGCCGCCGAGTTTCAGCCGAAGCCAGTCGGCCTTCACCCGCTTGCGCCAGAGATCGTTGCTCTCGGCTTCGGATTGCGGCCAGGGTTTATCGTCGCGCACCAGCGCGTAGTCTTCCTGCGCGGTGAAATCGAAGCCCTTCTTCAGGAGATCGCGCGCATAGGTCATGCGATCGACGATGCGCTGTTCGTAGAGGTTGAAGATCGAGAAGGGGAGCTTCAGGTCTTCCGTCTTGATCGCGTCGTCGATCTTGGTGCTGTCGGCCATGAAGGTGTTGATGTCCGACTGCAGGAAGATCATCCGATCCGGATCGAGCGACTTGATGAAGCGATCCATGATCTTGACGGAGAGGCTGTCGTCGAGCGCGACCGGCCGATAGCTGTAGCGCGTCAAGAATTGCGCGCTCAGCTGTGCCGCCTGCTCCTGCTGCTTTTGCGGCGCCAGAACCGGCACCGCTCCCATGTCCAGCGCATGGGCCGTGGGCGCAATCGCCAGGAGAATGCCGAGGAAACTGTATTTAATGCGCATCAAGCTCTGATCCAATTCCGACTGCTCGCGTTTGTCTACAATGTAGGTGGAGCAATTATGGTTTTTTAGCAACCGGGTTGATTGGACGGACGAAGGCTGACGACGATATCATCTACAACTTTTGGTGAGACCGGCGTTATGGCGGGCACTCGCGGGGATAAGGACGTGCCGCGACATCAGAAGCGCGGCGGCTGAATGCCCTGAGATCGGTATGCCGCGATCACCGTATTGGCCATCAGCATGGCGATCGTCATCGGCCCGACGCCGCCGGGCACCGGCGTTATCGCACCCGCGATCTCGCTGCACTCCTCGAACGCCACGTCGCCGACGAGATGGGTCTTGCCCTCGGCATTGCCCTCCACCGGCACGCGGTTGATGCCGACATCGATCACCGTTGCGCCAGGCTTCACCCAATCCCTGCCGACCATCCGCGCCCGGCCGACCGCCGCCACAAGAATATCCGCCGTCCTGCAGATCGCGGGCAGGTCCCTCGTGCGGGAGTGCGCGGTGGTCACGGTCGCATTGGCGGCAAGGAGAAGCGCCGACATCGGCTTGCCGAAGAGGTTCGATCGGCCGATGACGACGGCGCTGAGCCCCGAGAGATCGCTGCCATGGACGCCGCGAACAAGCACCATGGCGCCGGCGGGGGTGCAGGAAATCAGCCCTCCATCGAGATCGCCGGTCGCAACCTTGCCGGCATTGACCACGTGCAAGCCATCGACATCCTTCTCCGGACGGACCGATTGCGTGATTTTCTCGGCATCGAGATGGGACGGCAGCGGCAGTTGCACGAGGATGCCGTGCACGGCCTCGTCCTCGTTCAGGCTTGCAACGAGGGCTGCGATTTCGTCCTGCGTCGACGTCGCCGGAAGCGAGTGCTGGATAGAAGTGAAACCGCAGTCCTTGGCCATCCGCCCCTTGGCGCCGACATAGGCGTGGCTCGCCGGATCGTCGCCGACGATGATCACCGCCAGCCCCGGGGGCACGCCAACGCGATCACGCAAAGCCTCGGTCGCGGATTTCACGGATTGGATGACGGCGGCGGCGGATTGCCGTCCGTCGATCAAGCGAGCAGCCATCGAAGACCTCGTTGAGAAGAGAATTATGGGAAAACTGGGGTGGGGAGGGCAGGCGATGTTGTCGTCTGCCCGGTCACCTCAAACGAGCGTCTTGGCGGCTGCCAGGACCTCTTCGCCGACATGAACCTCATGGCGGGTCTCTGGATATTTCCGGTCGCGGACATCGTTGGCGAACGCCCGGAACGCTTTCACGCGCAGTTCCTGCAGGCGCGCTTCCTCGGCGGCGAGATCGGCATATTGCTTGCCGTGGCGGGGCACGCGGCTCGTGCCGGTTCCAAGCACGTCGCAGGAGAAGAGATACTGGGAATCGCAGACGGCGCCGCAGCCCATTCCAAGCGTGATCAGCGGCGTCGAGCGCGTGATCCACTCCGCGATCGCGACGGGGACAACCTCCATCTCGACCGCCCAGGCGCCGGCCTGCTCATAATCTTTCACGCGACGATAGATCGAGGCCGCCTCCTCAGGCGTCTTGCCGATCGAGCGGAAATTCGTCCACGTGGCCCAGCGCGGTACGAGGCCGACATGGCCGCTGACGGGAATGCCCTCCTTGGCCATCGCTTCCAGCAGGCGCAGCGAGCCGGCGAAGTAGATGCAGCTGGCGCCGAGATCGAGCGCGCGAAAGCCCTCGCGGATGGCGCTCGATTCGTCGTGGATGGCGCCCTGTACATGGGCTGCCTGGATGAAGACGGTGGGGGCGGCCTTGCGTATCCTCGGCAGTTGCTCGTCCACCTCGCAGGTGAACATCTCTATGCCGGCCTCGGCGGCGGCTGCTGCCTCCGCCGGGCTATCGACATGCATGGTCAGGAATTGACGCTTGCCCTTGAGCGCGCGCAGATCGGCTACGGTCAATGCACGGGTCATGCCTGGTTGCCTTCCTGCGCTTCCTTGCGGGCGTTCTCGCGTTGCAGCTTCTTCTGCCAGCGCGCGTTCATCGCCTCATCGCCATCCTTGGTGCCGTCGTGCCAGGTGCCGAACCACTTGTCGAACGGGATCAGGCCGTCGGCATAGTTTACCTCGAAATACTTGTGGTGGAGGTAGTGGGCATAGGCATGCGTATCGAGCCCGCCTTCCTCGCCCGCCTCGATCTTGTCGAAGCCGACATGGCCGACCACCGCGCCGAGCGCCAGCGAGTGCAGATTGTAGATGGCGACCAGCGGATGCGAGGATGACCTTCTGTTCAGTCATAACCGGCGTGCTTCTGACTTTTCTCGGCCTGCCGATGCCGCTCGGCATCATCGGTGCGCTGCTGACCGGCGCCTTCTGCGGCGCCATCTCCGGCATCGTCATCGCCAAGTTCAAGATCCCGCCCTTCATCGCGACGCTCGGCATGATGCTGATCCTGAAGGGGCTGTCGCTGGTGATCTCGGGCGTCAAGCCGATCTACTTCAACGACACGCCGAACTTCCCGATGATTTCGATCGACTCCTTCGTGGGCCAGATCGTGCCGGGTCTCGAAATTCCGAACGGCGTGCTGATCCTCTTCGTCGTCGCCATCATCGCCTCGATCATCCTCAACCGAACGCTGCTCGGCCGCTACATCTTCGCGCTCGGCAGCAATGAGGAAGCGGCGCGTCTTTCGGGCGTCAATGTCGACCGCTGGAAGATCGTCACATATGCGCTCGGCGGTCTCGTCTGCGGCATCGCCGGCCTTCTCATCGCCTCGCGCCTCAACTCCGCGCAGCCGGCGCTCGGCCAGGGCTACGAGCTCGATGCCATCGCGGCTGTCGTCATCGGCGGCACTTCGCTCAGCGGCGGCCGCGGAACGGTGCTCGGAACCATCATAGGCGCCTTCATCATGTCGGTCCTGAACAACGGCCTGCGCATCATGGGCGTGGCGCAGGAATGGCAGATCGTCGTCACCGGTATCATCATCATCGTTGCCGTCTTCGTCGACATGATGCTGCGCAAGAAAAACTAAGCAGGGAAGGGAGCAGCACAGGGGATTTCTGACTGTTTGGATACCATTTTCGCCGCCCGGAGGAGGACGGCCACCATCAACGGAGGAAGACATACAATGAAAATGAAAACTGCAATCGTCGCACTCAGCCTCGCTTCGGCTCTGTCCGCGCCCGCCTTCGCGCAGGAATCCTATTTCGCGATCATCTCGAAGGGATTTCAGCACCAGTTCTGGCAGGCCGTGAAATCGGGCGCTGAACAGTCGGCGAAGAAGAATGGCGTCACCATCACCTTCGAGGCGCCGGAAACGGAAGCCATGATCGACAAGCAGATTGACATGCTGAACGCTGCGATCGCCAAGAAGCCGCAGGGCCTCGGTTTCGCAGCGCTGGACTCGCAGGCGGAAGTGCCGCTCCTGAAGAAGGCGCATGAAGCCGGCATCCCGATCGTCGCATTCGATTCCGGCGTCGACAGCGATCTGCCGCTCGCGACCTGCTCGACCGACAACCTGAAGGCCGCCGCCGCCGCCGCCGACAAGATGGCGGAAGCCGTCGGCAAGGCCGGCGAGATCGGCATGCTCGTTCACGACCAGACCAGCCAGACCGGCATTCAGCGTCGCGACGGCTTCAAGAACCAGATCGAGAGCAAATATCCCGACATCAAGATAGTCGACATTCAGTACGGCGGCGACCCGCTGGTGGCGACCGAAAGCGCCAAGGCCATGCTTGCCGCGCATCCTCAGATCAAGGGCATCTTCGCCTCCAACGAAGGCTCGGCGATTGGCCTCCTGCAGGCGGCGCGCGAAAGCAAGGCGAAGATCATCGCCATCGGCTTTGACTCCGGCAAGCAGCAAAGGGCCGCGATCGCGGACGGGTCCGAATATGGCGCGATCACCCAGAACCCTGTCGGGATCGGTGAATGCGTCGTGGATTCGCTCGCCAAGGCGATCAAGGGCGAGAAGCTCGACAAGGTCATCGACACCGGTTTCTACTGGTACGACAAGAGCAATCTGAGCGACCCGAAGGTTTCGGCCGTTCTCTACGATTGATCCTCCCCGCGGTGGCCTTTTAACCGGGGCCACCGCCCGCTTTTTCGGTTCGCCTCACGAACCATTGACGGCCCATCTTCTCCAGCGCCCATCCGGCCCCTCCAGCCCTAGGCGCACGACGGCGGTACCCAGGCGATGTTCTCCCCGCCCCGGTGCCGCCGTTTTTCGTTTTCCGTTCCCCAGCGCAAAACCTGCCCGCACACCGAAATTGGGAAAATGATGAGAAAACGTTTTCTCACGTTGACTTTGCATTTGGGAAACGCTTTTCTCACCTCCGCGAGAAGGAGGAGATCGCGTGGTCGCTCGGAGCAACCGTGTCACAATTCATGACGTCGCCAAGGCTGCGGGCGTCAGCGTTTCGACCGTGTCGAAGGCGCTGAACGATACCGGCCGGATGGCGTCGGAGACGCGCGAGAAGATCAAGTCGATCGCGGCCGACGTCGGTTTTCGGCCGAATGCTTTGGCGCGCAGCCTCCTCTTCAACAGAAGTTTCACGGTGGGGCTCCTCACCAACGATACCTACGGTCGCTTCACGCTGCCGCTGATGTCGGGGATTTCAGAAGCGCTGGTCGATCATGGCGTCTCGGTCTTTCTCTGCGCGATCGAGGATGATCCGGTACTCGCCAAGGTTCATGTCGATGCCATGCTGGACAAGCAGGTGGATGGCATCATCGCGACGGGCAAGCGGGTCGACAGGTCTCTCCCGGTCGATCTCGCTGGCCTGCCGGTGCCGGTTGTCTACGCCTTTACCGAGGGCGTGCCGGGAAGCGTCATCCTGACGGCGGACGATTCCGACGGCGCGCGGCTTGCCGTCGAGCGGCTTCGCAAGGTCGGGCGGAAAAGAATTGTCCATGTGACGGGTCCCGACAGTTTCGTCTCGGCCGTGGAGCGCGCCGATGCCTTTCGCCAGGCCGTCGGTCCGGACGCGCTCGTCATGCACGGCGCATGGACGGAGGCCTGGGGGCATGAGGCCGTCGCCATGCTTTGGGGCGGCGGCAAGGAAACGCCCGACGGCATTTTCTGCGGTAACGACCAGATCGCGAGAGGCGTGGTGGACGCCTTGCGCGAGAAGGGCGTTCGCGTGCCCGAGGATGTGTCGATCATCGGTTTCGACAACTGGGAGATCTTCGCCGACCAGACGCGGCCGGCGTTGACGACGGTCGACATGAATTTGAAGGAGCTCGGCCGAACGGCCGGGCTGACGATCTTGGATCTTGCCGAGGGGCGAACTGTCGAGCCCGGCCTGCGCAAGCTTCCATGCAAGCTCGTTATTCGCCAGTCCTGTGGTGGAAACCGGGAAATCTAAAGGGAGGCGGGGCGCGGTTGCCCCAATGATTGGAGGAAATCATGCATAAGAGAATGCTTGCAGCGACGGCATTGCTGTCGATATTCCTGGCCTCGGCGGCATCCGCCGAAACCGTTAGCATGTGGGTGCGTTCGGGCAGCGGCGGCGGCGCCTTCAAGGCGGTGATCGACGCCTATAACGCGGCCAATCCCGACAAGGTCGAACTCACCGAAATCCCCTCGGACCAGATGGTCCAAAAATACGCCACCGCGGTTGCCGGCGGGCAGGCGCCCGATGCGATCTCGCTGGACCTGATCTACACCCCGTCCTTCGCCTCCGCAGGCCAGCTCGAGGACATGACGGATTTTGCCAAGTCGCTGAGCTATTTCAACGCGCTGGCGCCCGCGCACGTCAAGCAGGGCACCTATGAGGGCAAGGTCTACGGTCTGCCGCTTCTGGTCGAGACCTCCGTCTTCGCCTGGAACAAGGGCCTGTATAAACAGGCTGGCCTCGATCCGGAAAAAGCCCCTGCGTCATGGGAAGAGATCGCTTCCAATGCCGAGAAAATCCATAAGCTCGGTGCCGATAATGCGGGCTTCTATTTCTCGGGCGGCGGCTGTGGCGGCTGCATGATCTTTACATTCGCACCTCTCGTGTGGGGTGCCGGCGCGGATATCCTCTCTGAGGATGGAAAGACCGCGACACTGGATACTCCCCAGATGCGAAAGGCCGTCGAAGACTATCGTACGATCGTCAAGTCGGGCGCCGTGCCTGCCAGTGCCGCGACCGATAACGGTGTGGACTTTCTGAAGTTCCTCGGCGGCAAGATCGGCCAGCAGAGCCTCGGCGCTTTCGCCATCGGCACGATGATCACGCAGCATCCCGAGCTCGACTTCGGCGTGGCGATGATCCCCGGCGTCGACGACAAGCCGTCCTCCTTCGCCGGCGGCGACAACATCGTTGTTACCAAGGGCACGCCGCATGTCAGCCAGATCCAGAAGTTCCTGGAGTTCGTCTATTCCGAGGAGGGGCAGACGATCATGGCCAAGAATGGCAGCCTGCCGACGCGCACCGATATCGCCGAGCAGGTCCTGAAGGGACAGGATCCGCGCCTGCTCGTGGCCGCCGAAGCGATCAAGGTCGCCAAGACGCCCTACACGCTGCAGTTCAACGACCTGATCAACAGCCCGAACAGCCCGTGGTCGCAATTCATCAATGCCGCCATGTTCGGCGATGACGTCGACGGCGCATTCGCCAACGGCCAGGCCGACATGCAGTCGATCATCGACAGCGCACAATAATGCTTCAGGACGGGATCGCGACCCGATCCCGTCCTGTCATTCCCCAAAATAGAACGAGATCAAAGATGACGACTGAAATCATCTCCGTCTCTCCGAAGCGCAGGCGGCGGCGGAGAGGGGGCTGGCGGGGCGTCGCCTATATCGCGCCCGCAATCGCTCTGGTGACCGTGTTCTTCGTGTTGCCACTGCTCTTCACCGTCTGGATGAGCCTGCACCGCTGGCCGCTCATGGGCTCGCCGCGCTGGATCGGCATCGGCAACTACACGCGCATGTTCAACGACCCGCGTTTCTGGACATCGCTCGGCTTCACCGCGCAATACACGCTTGTTGTCACGATCGCGATCTTCGCGCTGGCCTTTCCGCTTGCCTTTTTCGTCGACAAGCCGCGCCGCTTCGTGTCGGCGTATCGAACGATTATTTTCCTCCCCGTGGTCATCGGTCTGGCTTCGGCGTCGCTTCTGTGGGTCTGGCTCGCCAACGTCGATAGCGGCCTGTTCTCGCCCGTCTTCGAAATGCTGGGCCTCACCCAAGGGCGGCGCAACCTGCTTGCGACCTTCGACAGCGCCTTCCTGACGATCATCGTCATGGTCGTTTGGAAGGTCGCCGGCTTCACGATGATCATTCTCTTGACCGGGCTGCAGGGCATTCCATCGGAGCTGACGGAGGCCGCGCGCATCGATGGCGCCGGCGCCTGGCAGCGCTTTCGCCACCTGACGCTGCCCTTGATGCGCAGAACCATGGCGCTTGCGCTCATCCTGTCGGTCACCGGTTCGATTCTCGCCTTCGACCAGTTCTACATCATGACATCAGGTGGACCGCAAAACCGCATGATCTCGATCGTCTACTACATCTTCAACCAGTCCTTCGTGTCGTTCAACTTGGGTTACGGCGCGGCTCTTTCCATCGCGCTGCTCGTCATCCTGGTGGCGCTCAGCATCGTGCAGCTCTGGCTGCTCAAGGTTGGGGAGGATCGTCCATGACCGGCCGTACAGTCCTTCGCGCCCGCCGCAATGCGCGGCGCGCCACAAGCTATCACGTCGCCGGTGCCGCGATCGTCGTGTTCTTCCTGGCGCCGTTTGCGATCATGCTCATGTCATCGTTTCGCCCGCGCAGCGAAACGGCGCTGCCGCCATGGCCGCTCACCGGCATCAGCCGGCTCAGCGTCGATGCCTACCGGACACTCGATACGTTCGGCGCTGGCATCTGGCATCATATGCTGAACTCGCTGATCGTCTCGGTCGCGACGGTTGTGCTCACCGTGGCGATCAGCCTGCTCGCCGGCTACGGCTTCTCGCGCTATCGATTTCCGTTCAAGAACGTGCTGTTCATCCTGATCATCGCCACCTTGATGATCCCGTTCCAGTCGATCCTGACGCCGCTCTTCATCATTCTCTCGCGGCTGGGGCTGAACAATTCGCTGTTCGGGCTGACGCTCGTCTACGTCACGCTGCAGCTACCCTTTTCCGTCTTCATGATGCGCAATGCGTTCGACGCGGTGCCCAAGGAGATCGAGGAAGCCGCTCGCATCGATGGCGCGCGCGATCTCGGCCTGCTTGCCCGCGTGCTGTTTCCGCTGGTGCTGCCGGGGGTCGTCACCGTCGCGATCTTCGCCTTCCTCAATGCCTGGAACGAGTTCTTCGCCGCACTCGTGCTTTTGTCCAGCAACGAGAAATTCACGCTGCCGGTGCTGATGACCGCCGTGCGCTCATCCAGAATGGGCGCCATCGATTGGGGCGCGGTGCAAGCCGGCGTCGTCGTCATGGTCATCCCCTGCTTGCTCGTCTTCCTGCTTTTGCAACGCTTCTACATGCGCGGCCTGATGGCCGGCGCCGTCAAGTAATTCAAAGGAGAATTTGAAACATGACTACCGAAAACAAGAGCCAGTTCCGCCCGGTCGCCGTTCCTGATGTCGAGCTCAATGGCTTCTGGGGCAAGTGGCAGGATGCGGTGTGCGATTCCACGGCGGCGATCCTGCTCGATCGCTGCGAAAAGGCCGGCATGATCCAGGCGATCGACGTGAACCAGCCGAGCCCCGGCGTCGTCATCCCGATCGACGAGAAGTGGACCGGCTCGACGCAGATGTTCTGGGATTCCGATCTCGGCAAATCGATCGAAACCATCGCTTACTCGCTCTACCGCAAGCCGAACGCGGAGCTTGAGGCGCGCGCCGACGCCATCATCGACATGTATGAAAAGCTGCAGCAGGAAGATGGCTATGTGAACGCCTGGTTCCAGCGCGTGCAGCCCGGCAAGCGCTGGACCAACCTGCGCGACCATCACGAGCTCTATTGTGCCGGCCATCTTATGGAAGCCGCCGTCGCCTATTACCAGGCAACCGGCAAGCGCAAGCTGCTCGACATCATGTGCCGCTATGCCGACCACATGATCACCGTCTTCGGCCATGGCGAAGGCCAGATCCCCGGCTATTGCGGCCACCAGGAAGTGGAGCTCGCGCTGGTAAAGATGGCGCGCGTCACGGGCGAGCAGAAATACCTCGATCTCTCCAAGTTCTTCATCGACGAGCGCGGCCGGCAGCCGCACTTCTTCACCGCCGAAGCCATTCGCGGCGGTCGCGATCCTAAGGACTATGTGCACAAGACCTATGAATACAGCCAGGCGCATGAACCCGTGCGCGAGCAGGAGAAGGTCGTCGGCCACGCCGTGCGCGCCATGTACCAGTATTCCGGCATGGCCGACATCGCGACCGAGTACCACGACGACACGCTGACGAACGCGCTGGAGACGCTGTGGGACGACCTGACGGTTAAGCAGATGTATGTCACCGGCGGCATCGGTCCGGCTGCGATCAATGAGGGCTTCACCGATTATTACGACCTGCCCAACGACACCGCCTATGCCGAAACATGCGCCTCCGTAGGCCTCGTCTTCTGGGCAAGCCGCATGCTCGGCCGAGGCCCGAACCGCCGCTATGCCGACGTCATGGAACAGGCGCTGTACAACGGCGCGCTGACCGGTCTTGCGCTCGACGGCAAGACCTTCTTCTACGACAATCCGCTCGAGAGCACCGGCAAGCACCACCGCTGGGTCTGGCACCGCTGCCCTTGCTGCCCGCCGAACATCGCCCGCCTCGTCGCCTCGGTCGGCTCCTACATGTACGCGGTCGCCGACAACGAGATCGCCGTTCATCTTTACGGTGAGAGCAGCGTCAAGGCCAAGCTCAAGGGCGGTAACGTCAAGCTGACGCAGCACACCGATTATCCGTGGAATGGCGATATCCGTATGGACGTCGATGTTGATGTTGATGTCGGGGGCACGGCCGAATTCGGCCTCGCGCTGCGCATTCCCGAATGGGCCGAGGGCGCCTCGCTGAAGGTGAATGGCGAAACGGTCGATCTGGCTTCGTCGGTCATCGACGGCTATGCGCGGCTCAACCGCGCCTGGAAGAAGGGCGATGTCATCGCGCTCGATCTTCCGCTGGAGCTGCGCCCGCAATACGCCTCGCCGAAGGTCCGCCAGGACGTCGGCCGCGTCGCGCTCGCCCGCGGCCCGCTGATCTATTGCGTCGAGGAAACCGACAACGGCCACGATCTCAACGCCTTCGTCGTCCCGAAAAAGCTCGCCGGTCACCGCACAAAGACGATCGAAGGGCTGAACGGCGCGGTTGCGGTCGAACTCGACGTCTCCAGGGAAGACGCCAGCGGCTGGAACGGTTCGCTGTACCGCACCCGTCCGGCAGAGCAGGTGCCGGCAACCGTCACGCTCGTGCCCTATCATCTCTGGGACAACCGCGAGCCGGGCGCCATGCTGGTCTGGCTCCAGACCGGGAAGTAGGCCGATGGTCCCGATGGAAACAGCGAGCGTCTCGCTCAAGGACGTGCGAAAATCCTATGGCAGCCTGCCTGTCGTGCACGGCATCGATCTCGATATCAAGGAGGGGGATTTCGTCGTGTTCGTCGGCCCCTCCGGCTGCGGAAAATCGACGCTGCTCAGGATGATCGCCGGCCTGGAGGAGGTGACCGATGGCGAGATCAGCATCAAGGGGCGGGATGTCACCGATCTCGACCCTTCCGATCGCGGCATCGCCATGGTCTTCCAGTCCTATGCGCTTTATCCGCACATGTCGGTGCGCGAAAACCTCGCATTCGGCTTGAAGATGGCAAAGACTGACGCGGCGGAAATCAAGCGCCGCGTCGACGAGGCGGCCGGCATCCTGAAGATCGACCATCTTCTCGATCGCCGCCCCGGCCAGCTTTCCGGCGGCCAGCGGCAGCGCGTGGCCATCGGCCGCGCGATCGTTCGCGAGCCCGACGTCTTCCTGTTCGACGAGCCTTTGTCGAACCTCGACGCGGAGCTGCGCGTCTCGATGCGTATCGAGATCGCCAGGCTTCATCGTGAGCTCGGCAACACGATGATCTATGTCACGCACGACCAGACCGAGGCGATGACGCTGGCTGACCAGATCGTCGTGCTTCGAAACGGACGGGTCGAGCAATCGGGATCGCCACGGGAAATCTACGAAAACCCGTCCAACATGTTCGTCGCCGGCTTCATCGGCTCGCCCAGGATGAACTTCCTGAAGGCGGTCGCTCAGGGCAATGGTCGCTTCGACATCGCACAGAAGAGCTTCGAGGATCAGGGGCTGCCGGCGAGCCTTCAGCGCGGGACGGAATTCATGATCGGCATTCGGCCGGAGCATATCGTGATCGGCGAGACCGGCGATCGGTCGATCGCGGCGCGCGTTGAGTTTTTCGAATATCTCGGCGGCACGCGCTACATCTATTGCGCGCTTGAGGATGGGCAGAACTTGGTCGTCGAGCAGCGAGCCGGGCCGGATATCGAGCCGGGTGCCGTTATCGCGCTCGATCTGTCGTCCAGCCAGCGGCTGTTCTTCGATGCCGAGGGAAGGCGGTTGCGCGCTTAGAGGCTCTCAGGCTCGGGCGAACGGGAACAGCTTCCCTCGGAAAAGAAGCACGATTGTTCTCGCCGCCAACAAAGCGATCGCGGCCGTCACCAGCCAGAGCAACGGCATGGCGAGCGTCGACAGGATGCCCTGTTCGCCGCGGGCGACCATACGGATCAGATCGGTGGCGAGCGCGGTCAAACCGAAGGAGAAGGCCCAATAGGACGCAGCGAATGGCTGCTTCATGACCCATGGGAGAAGGCGAAGCGCCAGAAGCAGCTGCAGCATGGCGTAGCCCACCATGGCATGGGCCAGCAGATCCGGCGATCCGTTCGTCACGCTCAGATAGGCGGCGGCGCCGACTGCCGGCGGTGCGAGCTGGATGCCGATCGTCGGACGCAGGGGCTCGGCCAGTTCCGTTGCATTGAGCAGCCGGTTCAGGATGACGGATTCCATCGCCAGCCACGAGAAGAAGCCCGCGCCGAACGCCAGTTGCGCCAGATCGGAATAGCCGAGTGCCGCGCCGACGATTGCCGCGACATAGCATCCGGCAACTGTGGGGAGATAGAGGACCGGCGTCGTCGTGGTCGGATCGCGCCCGCCCTGCCATAGGGCACCCGTCCGCCATATCGCGAAGGCGAGCGTCCAGAGCAGGCCTATCCAATAGAATGCCAGCGCCAGCGCGCCGGAAAACGGCGCGACCATCGCTGCGCAGAGCATGGTGGCGACACCGATGAGGCCGATGAAGCAGCACTGGACGGGATGCTCTATCTCCTTGCGCGCCTCCTCGGCGAAGAGGATCCACTTCAGTCCATAGAGACAAATGAGAACGAGCCAGACGGCGAGCGCGAGAAGCGCAATGCCGTCTCCGACAGCAGTGGGAAGCGCGAAGTGGCCGGCGGCCGCGCGCCAGGCGTTGGAAAGGCCCGCGATGCCGAGCACGATGCCGAAGGCCGATGCGGGAACGACAGGAAGCCGCCTTCCAGTGGCTGCGGTCGCCTGATCCGGTTGCGATGGCATTGCGGTCATGTGGACTCCGAGGCTGGAACGGATGGTTACGACGACTGAAATGCGTTCTTGCTGACGACGATGCCGCCGCCAAGGCTTCGGCCCGGGCCCAAGGTATAAAGAGCCTGTTGTATCAGTATTGCAACAAACGGCGGGGCCAAATCATCGAAATTCTGCGAGACCCTCTCAATGCCTGTGTGGCAGCGACTCTTTGCCCCGGCCTGCTCAGGCCTGGATGGCTTGCGCTGATCGACCGTAACGTCCTAATACGCGGCCGCGTAATTTAGACGAGGCCGTTTTAAGAATGAAGTCGAAGTCCAGCCGTGCATCACACGAAGCGATCGCGCTTGCCGCTGATGTCAGCGTCAGCACGGTCGATCGTGTCCTGAACGAACGCGGCGGCGTTACGGAGGAGAAGGCGCGTTGCGTCGTCGAGGCTGCGGCGCGATTGGGCTTCGTGCGGGTTCTTCCCGAGATCTGGCACACGACGAAACGCATCGAAGTGATCCTGCCAAAGAATTCGACGCCGTTCTGGCAATCGCTGGATGATGCCTTTGTCCGCCACGGTGCCGCGCTGCCGCGGCACTATGTGATGCAGCGGACGCACTTGAAAGAGAACGATGCGGCGCTTTGGCGACGCGCCATCCTCAACCCCGCCGCGCCGAGGGCGGCCTTGATCATAGCGGCCGATGCCGGAGCCGAAATCGCGCCTGCCTTGCAGGAGGTCATGGACCGGGGCGAGATTGTGGGGACATTGACGACGGAGATTCCGGGCCTGTCCGGCCACACGCATAGCGGCATCGACAATGTTGCCGCCGGTCGCACGGCCGGCAAGCTGATGGCAGGGCTGCTTCGGCGCGAAGGCGTGCTGGCCGTTTTGCCGCCACATGAGCGGCGTGTTGAACATACACAGAGGATCGAAGGCTTCCGCCAGATGGTCGCGGATCGGTTCGAGGTACAGGTGCATCCGACCTATGACCGCAATCACAAGCTATCCAGTCTTGTGACAAACCTGCTCGATAAATACGGTGTGGTGGGGATTTATGACACTGGCCACGATTCGGTCGAAATCGGCGAGACACTGAGAAGACGTGCCGATCGGCCGGTCTGGATCGCGCATGAGAAGAGCAGCGTTCACCAGTCGTACCTGAAAACGGGAGTTCTCGACTTCGTTCTAGATCAGGATCCGAATCAGCAAGCATCTCATGCGCTCCTTGATGTTCTGCACCGGTGTCGCGAAGAAAAGTTCATGCTCGTGCCGGTGCAGAAGCGGGAACTGAGGATTTACTGTAGCGAAAATCTCTAAGATAGCGGCACGAAACCCAACAGTTGACAATGCGCAAACTTGATGGACTTCCATCAAGGAACATTGTTGCTGCATTGCAGCAGCCGGATTAGTCCTTTTGTCGCAGCGCACAAGACATCTTGTCGCGGGTGCTGCGAATTCGCCAATGGGCAAAACCAATTCTCGGACGCGGTAGTGGCATCGTCGATGCAAATCGAAGGGTGCCATTGTTTGAAGCGTTCGTCGGGACACGGCATATGGAAGACAAATCACTATCAACTTTGAAGCTCGGCAGACGCGGTGTGCTCGGCCTGGGCATCGCGGGTGTCACTGCGGTTGCGTTCGGCATCTGTCCCGGCGCGGCTTTCGCGCAGGAAGCGATTGACGAGAAGGCTTTTCTGGCGCTTTCGCAGCGCTTGACCAATCGTGCCACGCTTGATGCGCAAATCTCGGCGCGCGCATTCGCCGCGCTTTCGGCCGAGGATGCGTCGTTTCCGGCAGCAGCCCTGAAGCTCAGCCAGGCGATGGAGCAGGCCGGTCTCACCGACATGCGCAACTTCAGGGAATTCGCCGCCGCCAATCCGGATCTGTCGCCGACCGCGATGAAGATCATCTCGGCCTGGTATCTCGGCTACACCGGCACGCCCGAAGGCGAAGCCAATCATGACGATGCCCGCTTCGTCGCCTTTGCCGGCGCGCTGATGTACGAGCCGACCAAGGACGTCACCATCGTTCCCACCTATGCACGCGGACACACCAACTACTGGGTCGAACCGCCGGCAAGCCTCGCTACCGACTAACCTCCCTCCCTCTCCCAATTCAACTCATTGATAAGCTGGCCTCTTCCGGGACCGGCCAGCCCAGGATATTGTCATGGCTACCCAATACGACGCTGATGTGATCGTCATCGGCTCCGGCGCGATCGGCAGCAACGCCGCGCATCTGCTTGCTCAACGCGGCAAGTCCGTCATCATTCTCGAAACGGGGGAGTGAATCCCGCGCTGGAAGATCGTCGAGAACTTCCGCTCCTCGCCGCGCAAGAACAACCTCAACGATCCGTATCCGACATTCCCCTGGGCGATGTCCTCCTTTGATAAGGATTACATCGAGAACACCGGCAATTTTCACTACGTCCCCTATCAGCTGTCGCTGGTCGGCGGCACGACGTGGCACTGGGCGGCGGCGACCTGGCGCTTCCTCCCGAACGACATGAAGATGAAGTCGCTCTATGGCGTCAGCAATGACTGGCCGATGGAGTATTCCGACCTCGAGCCGTGGTGCGATCTGGCCGAATACAATCTCGGCGTCGCCGGCAGCGATACGGACGACCAGTCCGGCCACGGTGGTGGTGCGCACCCGCCGCGTTCCAAGCCCTATCCGGTCACGGCGGAAGGCGAAACCTATTACTTCCAGCGGTTGAAGGAGCGCATCGGCGCCGAAGGCTACAATTTCATCCACGAGCCAAACGGTCGTACCAACAAGCCCTATGACGGCCGTCCGGCCTGCTCGGGCAACAACAACTGCATGCCCGTCTGTCCCATCGGCGCGATGTATTCTGGCGATGTGCATGCCCGCCACGCCCAGGATGCCGGCGCCAAGATCATCACGAACGCCACGGCCTACAATCTGGAAAAGGGCGAGGGCGGCAAGATCGTCGCCGTCCACTACCGCACGCCGAAGGGCGACGACGTCCGGCTGACCGCGAAGGCCTTCATCGTTGCCGCCAACGGCATCGAGACGCCGAAGCTGCTACTCCTTTCCGACGTCGCCAATTCCAACGACTTGGTCGGCCGCCACCTGATGGACCATCCGGGTATCAGCCTGATCTTCACCGCCGACGAGCCGCTCTGGCCCGGCCGTGGCCAGGTGCAGCAGGGTGCGATCTTCAAGTGGCGTGATGGCGACTGGCGCGGCCAGCACTCGGCCATCAAGCATGCGCCGCACAACAACGTGCCGAACCGCGACGTCGCCGAAATGCTGATCAAGCAGGGCGTCGTTGGACCGGAACTCGACGAGCAGATCCGCCATCTCTCCGCCCGCTGGGTGGTGATCGAAAGCATGTTTGAAACCCTGCCGCGCGCCACCAACCGCGTGACGCTGTCGACGACGAAGAAGGATGCGCTCGGCATCCCGACGCTCTCCTTCAACTACGATCTCGACGGCGACGAGTATGTCGAGAAGGCACGCGATCTGTGTATGGAAGACTACGGCACGTTCGTGCGTGCCATGGGCGGCAAGGTCATCAACGACAAGACCGGCTGGCAGAACCACGCTCACGTCATGGGCACAGTGATGATGGGCGCCGATTCCAAGACCTCGGTGACCAATCATGAGGGCCGCACCTGGGATCACGACAACCTGTTCCTGTCGACGACCGGCCTCCTGCCGTCGTCGAGCGTTCTCAACCCCACCCTTGCCGGTATCGCGCTCGGTCTGCGCACCGCCGACATCATCTCCAAGGAGGTCTGAGATGCGCAACACGATCCTTTCGCTCTCGGCCGCCGTCGGCGCTCTCGTTTTCTCCGCTATGCCGACCTTCGCGCAGGACGCCGACCTCAAGGCTCTCATCGAGCGTGGGCACGCCGTGTCCATCGCGTCCGACTGCATGGCCTGCCACCGGACTGCGGCGCCCGACGGCAAGCCGTTCGCCGGCGGCTACACGATCGCCTCGCCGATGGGCCCGATCGTCGCGCCGAACATCACTCCCTCCAAGGAGTTCGGCATCGGCAACTGGACAGAAGCGCAGTTTACCGATGCCGTCAGAAACGGTGTCGCCCCTCGCGGCCATCTCTACCCGGCCATGCCCTATACCGCCTATCGCGGCATGACGGATGAAGACATCCATGCGCTCTACACTTATCTGACCCACGACGTTGCGCCGGTGGA
This sequence comes from Rhizobium sp. Rhizsp42, assembly GCF_047304155.1. Lineage (NCBI taxonomy): Bacteria > Pseudomonadati > Pseudomonadota > Alphaproteobacteria > Hyphomicrobiales > Rhizobiaceae > Rhizobium > Rhizobium sp. Rhizsp42. The sequence goes on from NZ_JBGLYS010000006.1 coordinate 113,056, forward strand.
CGAAGCGCCGTCGGCAAAGACGACGCTGCCATTCCCGTTCAATCAGCGCATCGCGATGTTCGGCTGGAACCTCCTGTTCAACCGCGCCACGCCGTTCGATAGCGCGGCGGTTGCGCCGGGTGCCGCCGAGCGCGGCAAGTATCTGGTCGATGCGCTCGCCCACTGCGGCGCCTGCCACACTCCGCGCAACACCTTCATGGCCGAAGATGCCGGCCAGTATCTCGGCGGCGGCGATGTCGGCGGCTGGCATGCGCCGAACATCACGTCTGATCCGATCAGCGGCATCGGCGGTTGGAACACGCAGGAAATCGTCGCCTACCTGAAGCACGGCATTGCCGTCGGCAAGTCGCAGGCCGCGGGACCGATGGCCGAGGCGGTTGAACACAGCTTCCGCCATATGTCGGATGAGGATCTGACGGCGATGGCCGTGTACTTGAAGACGGTGCCGCCGATCCGCGCCGCCGGCCAGACCGTGCCAGCCTTCGCGCACAAGGATGCGAAACCTGACGATATCGCCAAGCTCGACTACGCGATCGACCGCTCGCCGGCTGCCATGCAGAATGGTTCGTCGGTCGACGGCCAGGAGCTCTATGTCAGCGCCTGCGCAACCTGCCACCAGCTGAACGGTTCGGGCACGCAAGACCAGTTCTATCCGTCGCTGACCAGCAACCGCGCAACCGGCGGCTTGACGGCAAGCAACCTGGTCATGGCGATCGTCGAGGGCATTCACCGCCCGACGAACGACGTCACCGTGGCGATGCCGGCCTTCAAGAACCAGCTGACCAACGCGCAGATCGCTGCCGTGTCGAACTATGTTCTTGCGCGCTTCGGCAATGATACGCTGAAGGTGAGCGAGCAGGATGTAGTCACATTACGCAATGGCGGCGAGGTGCCGCTACTGATCAGGGCGACGCCTTGGCTAATGTGGGGCGGCGCCTGCGCGGCAGCCATCGTCCTGATCCTGCTGATTGGGCTGTTCCTTCGCAGGAAGCCGGCTGCAGCCTGATTTTCTAAAGATAAAGGCGCCTCTCCCTTTACGCGGAGGGGCGCCTGAACTGCTTCGTCGGGGCCGACGCTCGCCGAAGTCCGGCCGTCTGCGGTCGGTACTCGCCTGATACCTTCCGATCGTCCGTCTTGACGGCGGAGGGATTATTCCGAGGGTTGTTCGACAGGGCCCGCCGAACTGATCTTCTTCAGCAGGCTCTTCAACTGCGCGAGTTCATCGGCGTCAAATTGACGAAACTGCGCCATATGCACCTCCAGCAAGGGTGCATCGATGTTCGCCAGAACCTGGTTGCCGGTCTCCGACAGGACGACCCTGACGATACGACGATCGCTCTTATCATTTCTGCGCTTGACGAGGCGGTCGCGTACAAGGCGATCGATCAGCCTCGTGACGTCAGCGCGCGGGTCTGTCATCTGATGGCGGATCTCATTGACCGTCGCGCCGGCCGGCCCAGCGCGGCGAATTGCCCGCAACGCGTTGTACTGCTTGCCGGAAACACCGTTGGACGCAAAAAGATCGGCTACCGGCGCACTGACAATCTCCGCTGCCCTGATCAGGAACAGATAGGCTTCCTGTTCCGTGAGAACCTTGCCGGTTTCCGCGGCGATCATCTCCGGCATGCGAAAGTCGCCGACGCTTTCAATTTCCTCAGTCAAATTCAGGGCCACTTATCGTTTGGTGTGGGGCTTCCACATCGGAAAATACATCAAAAACAAGCGTAGCAAAGTGCGGGTCTGCTCAAGCTGGATGGAACGAGCTGCTGCATATGGGCGCACCTCGAAAGACTTGATTGAGTTTCACGCAAACTCGCGATCCGTCAAACCATCACGACACAGGCGAGATCATCTCGCCGCAGCGTGTTCGATCCCCGTCAAACACTGCATCCTTGATCACGCGCTGATCGTCCACCGACAGTTTGACGATGCAGGTGTGCGTTCGTGTCTTGAGTTTAAGGCTCTCGGTCTCCTGCGTCGCCGACTGGCTGTCTCGTCCCGAAACCATACGGATCACACTCGGCGCAGCATATTGTTCGGTATAACTCTTTTGCCAGAAGACGGTGTGGCGCCCACCGATACGGATTTCGCCTGTCGGTTCGCCGAACATGGACGTCGCCTTTGCAAGCGGTTGGCCGCGAAGCGAGGCCAGGCCCGAGGCGGTGGGGCCGGTCTCGGACGAAACGCAGGCCGATGTAGCCGCAACGACCGAGAGCATGGCGACAAGGCGCGCGGCCAGGGCGGAAGCACGTCGAAAAGCGGCTTGCTGCGGCATGTCATGTCTTTCCATAGGCAATTCCTTTGCTGGCCTTTTTGGGCGCTGCTTCGTCGAGGCGGCCTTAGGATCGGCACCCGATGACGCTGATCCACTTTTCGGTCCCTTCTCGTGAACGGGAGGCCGACCCAGAGGGTAGACGCCATTTCACGGTTTGCATCAAGCCCGATAACGGACGAATTCTAGAATAACCAGGCGGAGCCGCACACGGACGCATCACTTGTTTGTTAATAACATAATATGTTGAGAACATATATATTGCTTGCGTTGGACGATAGATGCTCGGCTGTATGGTGCACGGCAATGACCTGCGCGGCTTTCACGTATCGTCCGGCGCCTCGATATTCAAACAAGGAACTCACCATGAATACAGCCGCACTTCGCCGCCTGGACATTGCAGCGCGGATTTTGATGTCGATCCTCTTTCTCTACAGCGGGGTCGGGAAGCTGATGGACCCGGCATCGGTTGCGACGCGACTGACCGATTTCGGATTTCCCGTACCGATGCTGATGGCCTATCTGGTCACCGCGTTCGAGCTTGTTGCGCCGATTGTTCTTATCGCCGGGTACCAAGTCATGATCCTCAGCGTGCTTCTTGCCGGCTATACGGTGTTGACGGCCCTAATGCTTCATCAGTTCTGGGCGGCCGCGCCCGCCCAGCAGGCCGGCCAGTCGATCAACTTTCTGAAGAACCTGGCCATCGCCGGTGGCTTCTGGTTTGTCGCGAGAACCGAGCTGGAGTTTCGCCTGTCGGCAGGGCGTCCCGTGCTCGATCCACTGAGAAGCGCGCAGTAAGGTCTCTATCGAACGCGTCTCAAGCAAGGCCTCGCTTTGCTTGAGAAGCTTCTGAGCAGGCCCCTTGGTGAAGCCGATGGTCCAACTTCGTGAGCCCCTAGTCGAGCATGACCATATGGGCTGGCAGCTGCTCTTCGAAAAACTTCGAGAATGTCGCGATACGCGGCGGCAGAGCCTGATAGGGGGGGTAATAGAGCGTCAGCCAGAGTTCCGGCGGCGCCCAGCCGGGCAGCACGTGAACCAGCCGGCCGGTGCGGATATGCTCGGCGATGTGAAAGCCCGGAAGCATCGCGACACCCACGCCATCGGCGGCCATATCGGCGAGCACTTCGCCATTGTTGGCGCTGAATGCGCGGCCGGCCGAGATCGAGATGCTCGATCCGCCGTCCGACAGGGCCCAGTTCTCGCGCCGGCTCTCGCCGCTATAGGCGAGGCAATCGTCAGGCGTCAGCTCGTTGGGATGCTGCATCTCCGTGAAACGGCTGCCCGGTGCTGCCACCAAGATCCTCGGCACGGCCCTGATCTTGCGCCAGATGGTGAACTTGTCCGAGGGCGCGGACGAAATGCGGATGGCGAGATCGTAGTCGTCGTCGATGATGTTGACCAAGCCGTCCGACAGCGAAACCTCGAAGCTCATCTTCGGATAGAGCTCGCGGAAGCCCGAGAGAATTGGCGTGAGGATCGTCTTGCCAAGCCAGGTCGGCGCGCTGATCCGCAGCCGCCCCTGGTCGGACTTGTGCGCGTTCTTGACGTCCTTGCGGGCGTTTTCGAGCGCTTCGATCGCCGGCTGGATCTGCGCCGCGAAGACGGCGCCATCAGTGGTCAGCGATACCTGGCGCGTGGTCCGCACGAAAAGCTGAACGCCGAGATCGTCCTCGAGGGCCGCGATCGCACGGGTGACGGCGGCGGGTGTCATGTCGAGCTCGCGGGCGACCTGGGCGAAGTTGCGCTTTTCGGCGGCGAGCAGGAAGGTTTTCAGGGCTTTATAGTCGTTCATCTCAATTATTTCAAAAATCGCAATTCATTCGACAGGAATATTGCAATTCCGCAATGCAATCAACCCGGTTACATCTCTGGTCATCGAAACGGCAACGCCCACAGAGAAAGGCAACGGCCATGATCAAGGATATCAAGGGACTGCACCACGTCACTTCGATGGCGTCGGATGCCCGAGAAAACAACCGGTTCTTCACCAACGCACTTGGCCTGCGCCGCGTCAAGAAGACCGTCAACTTCGACGACCCGAGCGTCTACCACCTCTACTACGGCGATGAAAACGGCACGCCCGGCACGGTCATGACCTACTTCCCTTTCCCGCACATGATGACCGGCCGCCCCGGCGTCGGTGAAGTCAGCGAGACGCAGTTCTCCATCCCGAAGGGATCGCTGGCTTTCTGGAAAGACCGCCTGACGGCCCAGGGTGTCGTCGGTCTGAAGACCGACACGGTCTTCGGTGCCAACCGCCTGCGCTTCGCCGGCCCTGATGGCGATGGACTGGCGCTGATCGAAGCCGCCGAAGACGCCCGCGCTCCATGGCTTGCCGACGGCATCTCGGAAGACAATGCGATCCGCGGCTTCTCCGGCGCGCGCTTCGATCTGCACGACACCGCCGCCACATCCGAACTGCTGCAGTTCATGGGCTATGAGCGAGCCGAGGTCGAAGGTGATGTGACGCGGTTCATCATTCCCGGTGGCAATGGTGCCGATACAATCGACATCGCGTCGCTTCCGAAGACACCGTTTGCCCGCCAAGGCGCCGGTTCTGTCCACCACATCGCCTTTGCCGTCGAGAACCGCGAAAAGCAACTCGAAGTGCGCAAGGCCCTGATGGACACGGGCTACCAGGTGACGCCGGTTATCGACCGCGATTACTTCTGGGCAATCTACTTCAGAACGCCTGGTGGCATCCTGTTCGAAATCGCAACGAACGAGCCCGGTTTCGACCGCGACGAAGATACCGCCCACCTCGGCGAGGCCTTGAAGCTGCCGACCCGGTATGAAGCCTATCGCGGCCAGATCGAAGAGAACCTCGTTCCGCTCGCAGCATAACCCGCACGGCAAACTGCCGCGCCCCTCTAACACCGACAATTTCCGCCTTCGAACGGCTGCCTGAGGCAGGCAGCCGACCGCCGGAGGCATCTCAATCCTTAAGCGCCAGACCGGCAATCAAAACCTAAACGGAGAAATCAAATGTCCAAGCTCGAAGTCCTGACCCCTGCAAACAGCCAGCTCATCTTCATCGACCAGCAGCCGCAGATGGCTTTCGGTGTCCAGTCGATCGACCGCCAGACGCTGAAGAATAATGTCGTCGGTCTCGCCAAGGCTGCCAAGATCTTCAACATTCCGACCACGATCACGACGGTCGAGACGGAAAGCTTCTCCGGCAACACCTTCCCGGAACTGCTCGGCGTGTTCCCGGAGAACGACATTCTGGAGCGCACGTCGATGAACTCCTGGGACGACCAGAACGTCCGCGACGCCCTCGCCAAGAACGCCGCCGGCGGCCGCAAGAAGATCGTCGTCTCCGGCCTGTGGACGGAAGTGTGCAACACCACCTTCGCGCTTTCCGCCCTCAATGACGTTCCCGATTACGAAATCTACATGGTCGCCGATGCATCCGGCGGCACCTCGGTCGACGCCCACAAATATGCGATGGACCGCATGGTACAGGCCGGCGTCATCCCCGTGACCTGGCAGCAGGTCATGCTCGAATGGCAGCGCGACTGGGCCCGCAAGGAAACCTACAACGCCGTCACCTCGCTGGTGAAGGAACATTCCGGCGCCTATGGCATGGGCATCGACTATGCGGTCACGCATGTCCACGGCGGCGCCGAGCGCGTCAGCCACGGAAAGCGCATCGGCCCTAACCCAGCCAAGTAATCACCCGTCACCGCCGCTTCCGCAGGATCGAATGTCCAGATGCGGAAGCGGCTTTCATCTAGAGTCGAGGAAGCCCCCATGAAACTCTACCTTCTTTCCATCGGCGCCGGTCTTCTGGTCGGTATCGTCTACAGCCTGCTCAATGTTCGCTCTCCCGCGCCACCGATCGTGGCTCTTGTCGGCCTGCTTGGCATTCTGGTCGGCGAGCAGCTCATCCCCTTCGCCAAGACACTGATCGCCAGGGAGCCGGCGGCCGTCTCCTGGATCAACCAGATCAAGCCGCACATGTTCGGCCATATGCCGAAGGGCGAGAGCCGCAATGACGTCGTCGTGTCTCGCCAGGATCAGCACAAGTCTGATAGCTGACACCGCAAGAGGAGATTCGCTTGCGGCGGGGCCCAGCCCGGCCAATCCCGGCGCAAAGCGTTGAAATCAATATTAATAATGAAGCCTGGAGCATTTCCCATGTTCGCCGACCTCATCCTCCATCACGGTTTGATCACCACGCTCGATCGCACCAACCCAACCGCCAGCGCCGTCGCCATCAAGGACGGTGCCTTTCTGGAAGTCGGTACCGACGCCGAGATCATGGCGCTCGCCGGCCCGGACACCAAGATCGTCGACCTCAAGGGCAAGCGCGTCCTGCCCGGCCTGATCGACAACCACACCCACGTCGTGCGCGGCGGCCTGAACTACAACATGGAACTGCGCTGGGATGGCGTTCGTTCGCTGGCGGATGCCATGGACATGCTGAAGCGCCAGGTGGCGATCACGCCGGCCCCGCAATGGGTTCGCGTCGTCGGCGGCTTCACTGAACACCAGTTCGCCGAAAAGCGCCTGCCGACGATCGAGGAGATCAATGCGGTCGCGCCGGATACCCCCGTCTTCCTGCTGCATCTCTATGACCGCGCACTGCTCAACGGCGCTGCGCTCCGCGCTGTCGGTTACACTCGCGACACGCCCAACCCGCCCGGCGGCGAGATCACCCGCGACGCCAACGGCAACCCGACGGGCATGCTGCTTGCCAAGCCGAACGCCGGCATCCTCTACTCGACGCTGGCCAAGGGCCCTAAGCTGCCATTCGATTACCAGGTCAATTCCACCCGCCACTTCATGCGCGAGCTCAATCGTCTCGGCGTGACCGGCGTGATCGATGCCGGCGGTGGCAACCAGAATTATCCGGATGACTACGAGGTCATCCAGAAGCTCTCCGACGAAAACCAGCTGACCGTTCGTCTCGCCTATAACCTCTTCACACAGAAGCCGAAGGCCGAGAAAGAGGATTTCCTCAACTGGACGTCCTCGGTCAAATACAAGCAGGGCAACGACTATTTCCGTCACAACGGCGCCGGCGAGATGCTGGTCTTCTCCGCCGCCGACTTCGAGGACTTCCGCCAGCCGCGCCCGGAAATGGCGCCGGAGATGGAAGGCGAGCTCGAGGAAGTCGTGCGGGTTCTGGCCGAAAACCGCTGGCCGTGGCGCATGCACGCCACCTATGACGAAACCATCTCGCGTTCGCTTGATGTCTTCGAGAAGGTCAACAAGGACATTCCGCTGGAAGGCCTCAACTGGTTCTTCGACCATGCCGAGACAATCTCGGAGCGTTCGATCGACCGTATCGCGGCACTCGGCGGCGGTATCGCCACGCAGCATCGCATGGCCTATCAAGGCGAATACTTCGTCGAGCGCTATGGCCACGGTGTCGCCGAAGCCACGCCGCCGATCAAGCGCATGATCGAGAAGGGCGTCAACGTCTCGGCCGGCACCGACGCCACCCGCGTCGCCTCCTATAATCCATGGGTGTCGCTCTCCTGGATGGTGACGGGCAAAACGGTCGGCGGCATGCAGCTCTATCCGCGCGCCAATTGCCTGGACCGCGAGACGGCACTGCGCATGTGGACGGAAAAGGTCACCTGGTTCTCCAACGAAGAAGGCAAGAAGGGCCGCATCGAGAAGGGCCAGTTCGCCGATCTCGTGGTGCCGAGCAAGGACTTCTTTGCCTGCGCCGAGGACGAGATCTCGTTCCTCACCTCCGATCTCACAATGGTCGGCGGCAAGATCGTCTATGGCTCGGGTGATTTCGCCAAATATGACGAAAGCAACATCCCGCCCGCCATGCCGGATTGGTCTCCGGTGCGCAAGTTCGGCGGCTACGCTGCCTGGGGCGAGCCCGATGGCGCTGGCGCACGCTCGCTGCGCCGCACGGCCATCTCCACCTGCGGCTGCGCCAGCGATTGCGGCGTCCATGGCCACGACCACGCCGGCGCCTGGACCTCGAAGCTTCCGATCGCGGATCTCAAGGGCTTCTTCGGTGCACTCGGTTGCTCCTGCTGGGCCGTTTGAGGCTGACGCGATAACCGAACGACGTATCATCTTGGGCAGCGGGAAACCGCTGCCCAGGCTTGTTTTGCAAGCGTAAAAAAGCTCTCGTGGATAATTGCGGATAATGCAATTAAATCGAAACTATTGATGCAATTGTTGGTGGCAATGGTTCCCGTCAATATGGCTCCATCAGACGAACACAGCGCCGCTCGAACCGACCGGCCAAGATCGCAGGAGCAACGATGACCAGCCACTCTCCTTCAACTCAGCGCCGGCTTCTGGCCGACGTCGCTTCGGCGCCGGCCGTGCGAACCGCCGCGCTGCTCGCGCTGTGCGCCGCCTATATCCAGGGCCCGCTCACCAAGATTTTCGATTTCGGCGGCGCAGTCGCCGAGATGGAGCATTTCGGCCTCTCCCCGGCGCCCGTCTTCGCCGTCGTCGTCATCGCGTTCGAGCTGACCGCATCGGCGATGATGGTGTCGGGCAAGCTCCGGTGGATGGGCGCTCTCGCGCTCGCCGGGTTCACTATTCTCGCTACCTTCATCGCGCTTCGTTTCTGGGAACTGCCCGCCGGCATGGATCGAATGATGGCAACCAACGCCTTCTTCGAACATCTCGGCCTCGCGGGCGCCTTCATTCTCGTCACCATCTTCGACATCACCAAGGGAGCTGAACAATGAGCACCGCAAAATCCTCCGGGGGCAGCTTCGCTCCACTCGCCCAACCCGTCTTCGCCGTTCTCTGGGCGGCCACCGTTCTCGGCAATACCGGCAGCTTCATGCGCGATGTCGCCAGCTCCTGGTTGATGACCGATCTCTCGGCCTCGCCGGCCGCGGTCGCTATGGTTCAGGCGGCGGGCACGCTGCCGATCTTCCTTCTCGCCATTCCGGCGGGCGTGCTCACCGATATTCTAGACCGCCGAAAGTTCCTGATTGCAGTGCAGCTGCTGCTCGCCTCCGTCAGCATCAGCCTCATGGTTCTTGCCCAGACCGGCATGCTCTCGGTCAGCGCCCTCATCGGTCTCACCTTCCTCGGCGGCATTGGCGCGGCACTGATGGGGCCGACCTGGCAGGCGATCGTGCCTGAGCTCGTCAAGCGTGAGGACGTCAAAAGCGCGGTTGCGCTGAATTCGCTCGGCATCAATATCGCCCGCTCCATCGGCCCGGCAGCGGGGGGTATCCTGCTTGCCGCGTTCGGGGCGGGTCTTACTTACGGGGCTGACGTTGCCAGCTATCTGGTCGTCATCGCAGCGCTGATCTGGTGGCCCCGCGCCAAGAGCGCCAACGATGCCCTGCAGGAGAATTTCTTCGGCGCCTTCCGGGCCGGCCTTCGCTACACCCGTGCCAGCCGCCCGCTGCATGTCGTGCTGCTGCGTGCCGCGATCTTCTTCGCCTTCGCCAGCGCCGTCTGGGCCCTCCTGCCGCTCGTCGCCCGCCAGCTTCTCGGTGGTGATGCAAGCTTCTACGGCATCCTGCTCGGCGCGGTTGGCGCTGGTGCGATCGGTGGTGCGCTTGTCATGCCGAAACTGCGCCAACGCTTTGATGGCGATGGACTACTGCTCGGTGCAGCGATCATCACGGCGGTCGTCATGGGTATCCTGTCGCTCGCTCCGCCGAAGCTGGTTGCCATCGTCGCTCTGCTCTTCCTCGGTGGCGCATGGATCACCGCTCTGACGACGCTGAATGGCGCGGCCCAGGCTGTCCTTCCGAACTGGGTGCGTGGTCGCGGTCTTGCTGTCTACCTCACCGTCTTCAACGGCGCGATGACGGCCGGCAGCCTCGGCTGGGGTGCCGTTGGCGAAGCGGTCGGCGTCCCTGGTGCCCTCCTGATCGGCGCTGCCGGTCTGCTCGTCGCTGGTCTCGTCATGCACCGTGTGAAACTGCCTGCCGGCGATGCCGACCTGGTCCCGTCCAGCCACTGGCCGGAGCCGCTTGTCGCCGAGCCTGTTGCCCATGATCGTGGACCGGTTCTGATCCTGATCGAATACAATGTCGAGAAGCACAACCGTTCGGCCTTCCTTCGTGCGCTCAACGACATGTCGCAGGAACGCCGCCGCGATGGCGCCTATGGCTGGGGTGTGACTGAAGACTCCGCGGATCCGCAGAAGATCGTCGAGTGGTTCATGGTGGAATCCTGGGCGGAGCATCTCAGGCAGCACAAGCGGGTGTCAAACGCCGATGCCGACCTGCAGGGCAAGGTTCTTGCCTACCACTCAGCCCCGGAAAAGCCCGTCGTCCGGCACTTCCTGACGATCAACCGGCCAGGCATGGCTTAAAAATAGAGACGAAGAAGGGGCCCGCGAGGTCCCCTTCTTTCTGTTTGTCGCGACAGCTGGGGTCATCCTCGCTTCTTTCGTCAGCGCAGCCGCGTCAAATCGACCGGGCGATTGTTGATGATCGCCTCCATTGAGAAAAAGCCCGTCACCGTGGCGAGATCGAAATTCGTGATGAGCTTCTGGTAGAAGGCATCGTAGCCGGACATGCCTTTCGTTACGACCTTGATGAGATAATCCCAGTCGCCGCCGATGCGATAGAAGTCGATCACCTCTGGCAATCGCTCGACATGCGCCCGAAAACCTTCGCTCCATTCTTTCGAATGATGGCGGGTGCGGATCATGACGAAGACCGTCAGGTCGAACCCGAGAGCCTTGAGGTCGATGTCGCTGTGCGATCCCCGGATCAGGCCGAGGGAATGCAGCCGTTGCAGCCGGCGCCAGCAGGCGTTCTGCGACAGGCCGATCTTTTCGGCCAGATCGCGCTGCGACAGGGTCGCATCATTCTGCATGGCGCTGAGGATCTTCATGTCAAACGCATCGATTTTTGCGGTAGAATCGTTCATTTGACACGGTCCAGCGATCAGTGTTGGTATGGTTTCCGCGAAATAGTGTGAGGCGACGCGATTTGTGTCAATCCTCACGCCGCGCTCGATCGAGATGGGCACGCGCATCTTGCCACTTACCCACATGATGATGTGGGTACAGGCGATCCTATCGTCTCGCCTTGTGGCTGACGGCAGGCGCATTGATGATGAAAATCAAAATGCCTGTCAAACAAGCGTCATGAAAATTAATTTCACAGTTCCAACTTTTTCCGTGTTTCGTGTTGACGAGATCGAATTTATGTCTCAACTTGACGAAAATAAATTACGTAAATGGGAACGAGAGCAGCATGAAAGTGGGAATTATCGGGCTAGGTTTCCGGCTCGGCTATCTGGGCTACGTCTTCAAGTCGATTGATGAAAGCTTCGAGATCGTCGGCTATGTCGATCCCGAGCCCGCTGGCCTGCCGGGTCTCGTCGAGAAGGGCGTCTCAGTCGGCAAATCCTATGCCACGCCGCAGGAGCTGATCGCCAACGAAAAGCTCGATCTGTTGATGATCGGCTCGCCCAATCTCTTCCATCTCGAGCATATCCGCATCGGCCTTGAAGCCGGTCTGAAGGTGTTCTGCGAAAAGCCGATCGTGACCACGATCGCCGAAAGCATCGAGCTCGCGCGGCTGATGGCGAAGTTCGGTCACGAGCGGCTGATGGTCGGCTTGGTGCTGCGCTATTCGCCGCTTTATCGCGACCTGCAGGCGGTTCAGGCTGCCGGCAATCTCGGTCAGATCGTCTCGATCGAGGCGTCCGAGCATATCGAGCCCTACCACGGCGCATTCTTCATGCGCGACTGGCGCCGCTATGAGCGTTATTCCGGTAGCTTCATGCTGGAAAAATGCTGCCACGATCTCGACCTTTATAATGGCATCGCCGGCGCGCGGCCCGAGCGGGTCGCAAGCTTTGGCGGCCGCAAGAGCTTTACACCGGCAAACGATCCCGCTCGCGAAGGCATCAACGACCTCGAGCTGTTCCATCGCAAGCCGAGCGGCTGGAAGGGCACCGACAAGGTGTTCGACAGCGATGCCGACATCATCGACTACCAGGTTGCGATCGTCGAATACGCCAATGGCGTGGGCATGAACTTCCACACCAACCTCAACGTTCCCGACCAGTTCCGCCGCTTTGCGATCATGGGTTCTCGCGGAATGGCCGAAGGCGACTTTGTGCGCGGCTATCTCGATGTGCATGAGCAGTTGACCGGCAAGAAGGTCGTCGAGAACAAGTATGCGGCCACGGAACTCTCGCAGCACTACGGTGCCGACGAGCAGATGGCGGTCGACATTCTCGACAGCGTTCGCACCGGCACGGTGCTGCCCGTCTCGACCCTGAATGCCCTTGAAGCCGGCATTCTGGCGCTATCCATGGACGAGGCCCGCATCAAGAAGACGGTTGTCGACCTGCGTCCCGTATGGGACAAGTTCGACGAGGCGCTCCACGCCAGAGCGGCTTGAGGAGGGCGGCAGGATGAACGTTCAAAGAAGCAACCTCATCTTCGCCTGGATCCTTCTCCTTCCGGCAGTCCTCTATGTCGCGGTAATCGTCGCTTACCCGCTCGTCGATACGTTCATTCTGTCCTTCACCGATGCGTCGCTCAGAAAAGTGACCAATTGGGTGGGCTGGGCGAACTATGAGAAGATCTTCAACGCGACCTTCGCAGACGTCATCGTCCGCACCTTCATCTGGACCTTCTTCTCGGTCTCGCTGAAGATGATCATCGGCACCTTCGGCGCCTCGTTGCTGAACAGCGCGGTGCCCGGTCGCTCGCTGTTTCGTCTGTTGACCATGCCGCCATGGGTGGTGCCGATGGCGATCGGCATCTTCATGTGGGGCTGGATGTATAATGGCCAGTTCGGGATGATCTCGGGCATGCTGCAGCGCATCGGCTTCGTGGACGGACCGGTGGCTTTCCTCGCCTATGGCAACACGGCTTTCTGGGCAACGATCATCACCGACGTGTGGATCGGCGTGCCGATGGTCACCATCTATTTCCTGGCGGCCATCCAGTCGATCCCGAAGGATCTCTACGAGGCGGCCTGGACGGATGGAGCGGGGCGTTTCTATCGCTTCCGCCGCATCACCCTGCCGCTGATGGTGCCATCGATCATCACAATGTCGATGCTATCGCTCATTGCCACGTTCAACTCCTTCGATATCATCTGGATCCTGACGCAGGGCGGCCCTAGCGGACAGACGACGACGATGATCATCGATACCTACCAGACGGCCATCGGCTCGAAGAAATATGGTGAGGGTGCGGCCCGCGCGGTGCTGATCTGCATCTTCCTCTCGGCATTCTGCTTTGCCTATTTCCGTGTCACCCGTCGGCTCAACCCGGAGAAGCGCGCATGAAGAACGCGGCCATGATCGATCGCTACAGCTGGTGGGAAATCCTGCTGATCTACCTTGGCGTCGCGGTGTTCCTCACCTTCGTGCTGGCGCCGTTCGTCGAAGGCTTCCTGGTGTCGCTGAAGCCGCTCAGCCAGCTGTTTTCGTCGCCGTACCGCTTCTGGCCGGAGAACGGCTCGTTCGAGGCCTATCGCACCATGTGGATCAGCGTTCCGGGCTTCGGGCGCTATATCTTCAACTCCTTCTTCATCTCGATCATCGTCACGGTGATCGTGCTGGCGCTCGTCATCCCGGCTTCCTACGCCTTCGCGAAGTTCGAGTTTCGCGGCATGGGCCTGCTGCTTGGCGCGTTCCTGACGGTCAACATGTTCTCGGGCGCTGTGCTGCTCATTCCGCTGTTCCGGCTGATGCGCACGCTCGGCGTGCTCAACACCTATTTCGCGATGATCGTGCCTGGCGTCGCATTCCTCATTCCTTCGGCCATCTGGCTGCTGCGGACCTACATGATCCGCATCCCGCAGGAGCTGAACGAGGCCGCCTACATGGATGGCGCCAGTCACTTCTATACGTTGCGCCGCGTGATCCTGCCGATTGCCATGCCGGGGATCATCGTCGTCGCCATCACCACTTTCATCGGCGCCTACGCGCAGCAATTCATCTTCGCGCTGACCTTCAACTCGAAGACCGAATACATGCCGTTGCCGGTGGGGCTCTTCGCTTACTTCGGTAAGCAGGAGGTTATCTGGAACGAGTTGATGGCAGCCTCCTTCGTCGGCATTCTGCCCGCGATGGTCATCATCTTCTTCCTGCAACGATATCTCGTCGGCGGTCTGACTGCCGGTGCGGTAAAACAATAACAAGTGAACAGCTAACTAACGGGAGTATTGACGTGAGCATCGCTTTCAAAACTAGCCTTATGGCACTGGCCTTGCTCGGCTCGACGGCGCTTGGCGCCATGACGGCCGAAGCTGCCGACAAGGAAATCAGCTGGATCTATTGCGGCGACAAGATCGACCCGATCCACGAGAAGTATATCAAGGAATGGGAAGGCAAGAATCCGGGCTGGAAGGTTGCGCCTGAAGTCGTTGGCTGGGCACAGTGCCAGGACAAGGCAACCACGCTCGCCGCCGCCGGCACGCCCGTCGCGATGGCTTACGTCGGCTCGCGCACGCTCAAGGAATTCGCTCAGAACGACCTGATCGTTCCGGTTCCGATGACCGACGACGAGAAGAAGGCCTACTATCCTCACATCGTTGACACGGTCACCTTCGAGGGCAACCAGTGGGGCGTTCCGATCGCGTTCTCCACCAAGGCGCTCTACTGGAACAAGGATCTGTTCAAGCAGGCAGGCCTCGACCCCGAGAAGCCGCCGACAACCTGGGCTGAAGAAATCGCTGCTGCAAAGACCATCAAGGAAAAGACGGGCATCCCGGGCTACGGCCTGTCCGCCAAGACCTTCGACAACACCATGCACCAGTTCATGCATTGGGTTTACACCAACAACGCGACCGTCATCGACGCCGATGGCAAGGTCACGCTGGATAGCCCCGGTGTTCTCGCCGCTCTGCAGGCCTACAAGGACATCACGCCTTACTCCGAAGAAGGCCCGACCGCTTACGAGCAGAACGAAGTTCGTGCGATCTTCCTCGACGGCAAGGTCGGCATGATCCAGGCTGGCTCCGGCGCTGCCGCCCGCCTCAAGGACACCAAGATCAACTGGGGTGTGACGACGCTGCCGCTCGGACCGGATGCCAAGGGCCCGGGCACGCTGCTCATCACCGACAGCCTTGCGATCTTCAAGGGTTCTGGTGTCGAGGACAAGGCGATCGAATTCGCCAAGTACATCACCTCGTCGGATATCCAGCCTGAATACGAACTGCAGGGCGGCGCCGGCCTGACACCAATGCGTCCTTCCGCGAAGGTCGACGAATTCGTCAAGGCCGATCCGTCGTGGAAGCCGTTCATCGATGGCATCACCTATGGTGGTCCCGAGCCGCTCTTCACCGATTACAAGGGTTTCCAGAACTCTATGATCGAAATGGTCCAGTCCGTCGTGACAGGCAAGGCCGAACCGGCTGACGCCATCAAGAAGGCCGCTGGCGAGATCGAAGCGTTCAAGTAAGCCTTTGTTGGGGATCGCGGGCGCGCAACAGCCGCGATCCCTTCGCTATCGAGAGTAAGCGCCGCGCGTGGCGGTGACCGGAGACAGGTTTTGGGACAGTTATTTCTCAACAAGGTTCAGAAATTTTACGGCGACTTCGAGGTTCTGAAGGGCGTTCAGCTCGAGGTGAACAATGGCGAGTTCGTCGTGTTCGTCGGCCCCTCCGGCTGCGGCAAATCCACATTGCTTCGCATGATCGCCGGCCTGGACGCGACGTCCGCGGGTGACATCGTGATCGATGGCGTCCGTGTGAACGATCTGCCGCCGGTCAAGCGCGGCATCGCCATGGTGTTCCAGTCCTACGCGCTCTATCCGCATATGAGCGTTTTCGAGAATATCGCCTTTCCGCTGCGCGTCGAAAAGATGGAAGAGCAGAAGCTCAAGGCCAGGGTCGAAAACGCGGCCCGCATCCTGCATCTCGACCAGCGCCTGCAGCAGAAGCCGGGCATGCTCTCCGGTGGCCAGCGCCAGCGCGTGGCGATCGGCCGCGCGATCGTCCGCGAGCCGAAGATCTTCCTGTTCGATGAGCCGCTCTCCAACCTCGACGCCGCGCTGCGCTCCGACATGCGCATCGAGCTCGCGAAACTGCACCGCCAGCTCAAGGCGACCATGATCTACGTCACCCACGATCAGGTTGAGGCGATGACGATGGCCGACCGCATCGTGGTGCTCAACGCCGGCGAGATCGCCCAGACGGGCGCGCCGCTCGAGCTCTACCACAAGCCCGCAAACATCTTCGTGGCCGGGTTCATCGGCAATCCGAAGATGAACTTCCTGCCGGTCACCTGCACCGCCGTCGGCGACAAGAGCGTGACCGTCGAATACAAGGGCCAGTCGCTGACCGTGCCGGTCACGCCGCGCGCAGGTGTCGCCGGCAAGACGCTGACGCTTGGCGTTCGCCCTGAACATATCCAGCTCGCATCCGGCGATATCTCGCTCACCATTACGCCAAGCGTCATCGAGCGTCTCGGCGCGCAGACTGTCGCCTACGCAGCGCTGAATGGCGAGGGAGAAAACTTCTGCGCCACGCTGTCAGGCAGCGTCGGCGTGCGGCCAGAGCAGCCGATGCTCGTCGGCATCAACGCGGTGGATTGCCACCTCTTCGATGAAGCCGGCATCGCGTTCGAGCGCCATGTGGCGCTGACCGATATCGATCTCAATCTGTTGAACCCGACGGCGCTCGCCTGATCGCGAGCGCCGGTCGCGCTATCAGCGATCGAGGAAGTGATAGAACAAGGTGTTGGCCGGGTACGAATAGGAGCCCCGGTCGACGATCCCGTGGCGGTACATGCAATTTCGCAGCGCCGTCACGTGCCACAGGCTGTTGACGTCGGTCGAGCCGCGGCGAAACGCTTCCTGTTCGCAATAGGGATAGGTATGGTCGAAGCGGGCCAGAATGGTCGGGTCGGAATCGACGCGGACACCGGAATAGGTTTGCCATTGCGAAGGCGCTTGGGCGGCTGAAATGCACGCCAGGCTCCCTGCAATTCCCAATGCAATCAACACTCTCATGAATGATCTCCCATGACGTCGCCGGAATATTGGCGCATCAATAAGATGCGCCGGATATGGCAAACTTCAAGGAGGACGATCCAATGACGTTAGCGGCCGGTGAACGGCCGCCAATCCGGCGCTTCGGTTACCAGACCAGCCCGCGCGCGGCCACGTCTTCGACGCGGGTGACGACACCATTGCGATGGAACACCATCGTGTCGAAAAGGTTCGAGACTACACAGGTGTGGTTCGGGATGATCAGGAGCTTGTCGCCGATTTGCGGCCGAGCGCCCTCGCATTTCGACAGGTCGATCACGCCATGCTCTTCTGACAGGCCGGTGATTGAAGCCTGCGGATAGCCGACGACCTGGCCGTAATCCGTGAAACCGAGCAGATCGGATGTCAGCGCTTTCGAGCCCGCATCGATGACAGCACGATCCCCCGTCGGGCGTGAAACGACCGTGACGAGAATATGCATGGCGCAGTCGTCTTCGGTGCAATGGCCGGCGCGGACCATGGAGCGGTCATTATAGATATAGGTGCCGGCCCGGTGTTCGGTTGCGGCGGGAACCAGATGGGCGTCGAACAGGCTCGGCGATCCGCCGTTGCTGACGATAGGGCAGGCGATGCCCTCGGCATCGAGCAAGGTTAGTGTTTGCGCGAGAAACGCCTGAACCTCGGTGGCGGCGCCCGGCTTCGGATAGTTCAGCAACCCGCCAAAGGTGAGGCCCGCTGCGGCGTCGATGTGCTTGGCGAGCGTCACGGCTTGCGCGGGCTTCTGAACGCCGCAGCGTCCGGCGCCGGTATCGCATTCAACCAGAACCACAAGCGGCTTGCGCGCAGCAAAATAGGTAGCCAGGCCGTCGACGGTATAGGCGCTGTCAGCGACCACCTTCAGCCCGGATATGCGCTCGCTCAGCGCCGCCAGGCGCTCGAGCTTCTGGGCGCCGATGATGTTGAAGGTGATGAGGATGTCCTCGAAGCCCGCGTCGGCAAAAACTTCGGCCTCGGTGACCTTCTGGCAATTGATACCCTTAGCGCCCGCCGCTACCTGTTGGGCCGCCAGCGCCGGAATCTTGTGCGTCTTGATGTGCGGGCGGAAGTCGATGCCGTGCGCGTCCATGTAGGCCTGCGTGCGAGCAATATTGGCCGCCATCCGGTCTTCGTCGATGATCGGCCGAGGTGTCGAGAGTTCCGCGACCTTGTCGCCGGGCTTGGCGACGACGGCAAATGGGCTGTTGTGCATCTGAGGCTACTCCATGCTAGGCGCCGTGGGGATCGGCGATCATGGGCCAGATATCCTTGCGCGCCCGCCGATACGGCGTCTTCGCCGGATTGTTAGGATAAGGCGTGCCAGCCGCGCAATAGATGATTTCGGACGCGATCTTCGAGAACGAGGCGTAGAAGTGGTTCGTCGACTTGATAACGAGGATTTTCTTCTGCGTCGGATCGATGCCCATGACCGAGAACAGGCTCGGATCGAAGCTCTGGGCGCGCGTCGAGTTCAAGATAATGTCGATGCCATCGAGCACGATGTGCGCTGCGTCGCCAAAGGGCGCGAAGCTTTCGCCAAAGCGCATCTCGGCGTTCGGCACGATCTTGATGACTTTGACCAGACCATCGATCGGGTTGCCCGTACCGGGTGCCGACTTGGCGCCGAAGCGCAGCGGAATCTCGGCACCCTCACCGGCCGCCATGCAGATCTGCACCGCCATCGGGTCCCAGATCGTGCCGATCGCCGCATCGGTGACGCCGCGCGCCAAAAGTTCGCCCAGAACGACGGTCGCGTCGCCAGCCGTTCCGCCGCCAGGATTGTCCCACATATCGGCGATCACGACAGGCCATGCGGTTGCCGCCAGAGCCTGCGACACAGCCTCTTTCTCGTCGATCTGCGGCATCATGAAGGTGCCGCGTTTCGAAAAGAGTTCCATGCCGAGTTCGCGCGCCAGCGCATCGCCCTTGTCCTTGCGGTCGTTGGTGACGACGAGAAGCTTGGTGCCCATCTCCGGCACGTCGCCGGCCATGAAGCCGTGGACCACGGAGATGGAGAGAACGTCGGGGTCGTCCTTCTCGATCTGCATGATCTTGTCGACGAAGGAGCGCATGGGATCGCGCGAGGTCGGAAACACGTCGATCATCCGGCAGTTGAAGACGGACATGACCGGTTTAACGCGGCCTTCCAGCGTATCGACGGCGATGCGCCACAGGTCCTCGGCCCGATCGACGAAGTCCGTGTGCGGGAACTCCTTGAAGTAGACGAAGACATTGGCGGCAGCGAAACGCTTGGCCGTCAGATGGCTGTGCGGATCGAGCTCGGCGAAAACGGGGATGTCGGGGCCGACAATCTCGCGAATGCGCGCCAGCGTATCGCCTTCCGTGTCCTCGTAACCGGCGGCGACCATTGCGCCATGCAGCCCGAGCACCACGGCATCGACGGGCATCGCCGCGCGAAGCTGTCCGAGGATTTCGTCGCGCAGGCCTTCATAGGTCGCGCGGTTGACGAGGCCGGCCGGGTCCGCCCAGGTCGCGGTGCCCTCGATCAGTGTCCAGCCCTTCTCCGCGCAGACGCGCCGGCCGACGGTGATCGGCGCGGAGCAGAGCGTCGGCGTTTCGGGATGTTCGCCCGGCGGCGCATAGAGCGACGCCTCGAAAGCGCGCCGATCGACGCAGATTGGAGAGAAGGTATTGGTCTCGGTTGCGAGAGCCGCCGTGAAAATCCGCAATGTCTCGGCCTTTGTGTTGATCAACCCATCGGGTTTGGAAGATAGCCGGTGAAACCGGAGATCTTCCAACGCCCCTCGTGCAGGCGGCAATAATAAAGGGTCTGCCACTGCATGATGTCGCGGCTGCCATCGGCCTTGGCGATGCCGCCATCAAACTTCTTGCGCACCAGCGCCATGTCGCCCTCGATCTCGATATCCTCGAGCGTGGTCGTGGTGAAAATGGCCGTGCGCGTGTCTTCGGCAAAGGACTGCGTCGCGAAATCCTTGGCCTGGCGGACCCACTCATCGCGATAGGCGGCAAGCGTCGGGAAGGCGAGGCGCCACTTGTCTGGGCTCACTTCTTTGCGGCCGTCGATACCGATGAAGCCATCCTCGACGAAATCGTGCTCGACCATCGACCAATCTGCGGCCAGGAAGGCCTCGATATCGCGGTGAACGAGCATCTCCCAGATCGAATGCCTGGCGGTGTCAGAGGCGGGGAAGGGGTTCTTGAAAGGATCGCGCATGGTGTTCCCGATTGAAATTGTTTTCATGAATGACGTTTTTCTCTGGTCAAATTCCGCTTAATATGGTCACTTGTCAACTTATCACGAAAATAATTTGCAAGGATCGGTCAATGTCCATCAAGCGTTATGGCACCGTTCAGACCGGCGCAGGCGGAAAGCCGCTGCCGTTTGCCCGTGCCGTCGAAGCCGACGGCTGGCTCTATGTGTCGGGTCAGGTTGCCATGGAAAATGGCGAGATCATCGACGGCAATATCGTCGCGCAGACGCACAAGACGATCCAGAACGTGATCGCGATCCTGGAAGAGGCTGGCTATGGCCTCGAGCATGTCGTGCGCTGCGGCGTGTGGCTCGACGATCCCCGCGATTTCTGGACCTTCAACGGCATCTATCAGCAGTATTTCGGCGGGCATCCCCCGGCACGCGCCTGTGTACAGTCGTCGATGATGGTCGATTGCAAGGTCGAAATCGATTGCGTCGCGTATAAAGCGAAAGACAAATAGCGCGATAGACCAAGGGGAGCCGGGCGTGGATATTTTCTCGACATTGCAGGAAGAGAAGGCCCGGCTTTCGCCGTCGGAAACCCGTATCGCGGATATTCTGCTCAACGACTTCGAATTCGCTGTCAACGCCTCGATCATCGAGCTGGCGGAGAAGGCGGATGTCTCGCCGCCGACGGTCACCCGCTTCTGTCGCCGTGTCGGTTGCGAAAGCTTTTCCGATTTCAAGGTTCAGCTCGCCCGCACGGCCTATGTCGGGATGCGCTATCTCAGGCCCGAGCCGAAGAGCCGCGATCCCGGTGACGTCGCCCAGGACATCATCACCAAGGCGCAGAACGCGCTGTTTCTGTTACATCGCTCGCTCGACCTTGCCGCTATAGAGCAGGCCGCCGAGAAGATTGCCAAGGCCGAGATGATCTATGCCTTCGGTTCAGGCGGCAATTCCTCGATGATCGCCAGCGAGCTGCAGAACCGCCTCTTCCGCTTCGGCCTGCATGTGACCGCGAGCTCCGATCACGGCATGCAGCTGATGCTGGCGGCGGCGGCGAAGTCGACGCATGTCATCGTCGGCTCGTCGTTTTCGGGCCGCAACACCGAACTCGTCCGTTCCTTCACGCTCGCCCGCGAGACCGGGGTCACGACCATCGCGCTGACGCAGGCCGACAGCCTCGTCGCCAAGGCCGCCGACATCGTCATCCCGATCGATCTTGCCGAGGGTAACAACATCTTCCGGCCGACCTCGACGCGCATCGCCTATCTGGCCGCCGTCGACATCCTGGCCAGCCTCGTCGCCTACAACATCCCGCAGGCGGCGGTCACCCTTCGACGCATCAAACAACAACTCGTTGCCCACCGTGACGGCGATGACCGTCAGCTGCTTGGGGACTGAGGATTTCATGTCAGGAAAGGACTGAGAATGACAAAATCGGTAGCGATCGTGACCGGCGCTGCGGGCGATATCGGCCGTGCCATCGCCAGCCGGCTTGCGGATGACCACGACGTCGTCCTGCTTGTCGATATCGACGGCGCTGCCGCCGAAAAGGCTGCGCGTGCGCTGGGTTCGGCCGAGCGCTTCGTCGCCGTCAGCTGTGACGTCACAAGCGAGCACAGCGTTGCCGAAATGGCGAAGACCGCCGCGTCGCTCGGCGCGCTCAAGACGCTGGTCAACAATGCGGGTGCCGCGCGTGCCGTCAGCCTGCAGTCGACGAAGCCGGAGGATTGGCGCGCCGACAACGCGCTCAACTTCGAAGCACCGTTCCTCTGCTTCAGCGCCGTCGCGGATCTCCTGAAGGCAACGCAGGGCTCGGTGGTCAACATCGCCTCCGTCAACGGCATGCACGTCTTCGGCCATCCGGCCTATAGCGCCGCCAAGGCCGGCCTCCTGCATTTTACCAAGCTGGTTGCCGTCGAATACGGCAAGTTCGGCATCCGCTCGAACGCGATTGCGCCGGGCACGGTACGCACGCAGGCCTGGGCAGCCCGCGCCGCCGCCAATCCGAATGTCTTCGAGGAAGCGCGCCGCTGGTATCCGCTGCAGCGCGTCGTCGACCCGAAGGATGTTGCCAACGCGGTCGGCTTCCTGGCGAGCGCGCAGGCCAATGGCATTACCGGCGTCTGCCTGCCC
This sequence comes from Rhizobium sp. Rhizsp42, assembly GCF_047304155.1. Classification (NCBI taxonomy): domain Bacteria; kingdom Pseudomonadati; phylum Pseudomonadota; class Alphaproteobacteria; order Hyphomicrobiales; family Rhizobiaceae; genus Rhizobium; species Rhizobium sp. Rhizsp42. The sequence continues at coordinate 135,553 of NZ_JBGLYS010000006.1, forward strand.
GTCGATTGCGGCCTCACCGCGGGCCAAGCGGAACTTGCCCGCACCTTCTCCCAATCCGCAGACTACTGATCAAAAAAAGAATACTGAGAGGAACAGTTATGGACACGGTCCCCTATCGTCTGGAGAGCTCCTGGCAGCCGGACGGCGGTCCGAATGGTCGCTTCACCTTTACCCTTTTCAACCTGTCGGATGCGCCGCTTGCGGATTTCAAGATCGTCTACACGTCGCTGACACGGGTGATCGACAAGAAGGCTTGCGAGAATGCGACCTTCCTGCGCCGCAACGCCAATTTTCACGAGTTCGCGCCACCTACAGGCCTTTCCATTGCGCCGGGTGCAGGCTGGACTTTTATCGTGAGCGGCCTGCACCGCCCGGCCAAGCACTGCACCGATGGCGCCAAGTCGGCCTATGTGACGCTTGCCGATGGCAGCCACGTCGCGGTCGCCGTGTCCGATCTCCTGCTCGAAGGCCGTGTCAGCGAGCCGCCGCCGGTGCTGTTGCCTGAGGGCAAGCTCGACCTGCCCTTCGCCCTGCAGCCCTGGCCGGCCGAAATCGACGCCAAGCCGGGCGATGGCTTTCCAGTTGTGCTCTATCCTGCGGCCGGCGCTTCCTCGGATGATCTGCGCGCCATGTCCACGGTCACCTCGCTCGTGCGTCGCCTGTTCGAAAGCGCGCATGCGCCATTCAATCTGCAGCCGTCGCCGCAGGGTCGCGCAGTGCGTTTCATCGCCGATGCCGCGATTGCGGCCGAGTGCTACAAGCTCACCTTCTCGGCCGATGAAATCACGCTTGCCTATGCGGACGCCGCCGGTCGCCAGTATGGCCTGACGTCGCTTGCGCAGCTGCTTGAGGGCGCGCGCAGCCGCCCCGGCAGCTTTCGTTTCCCGGTCTCGGGCACTATCGCCGACAAGCCACGCTACGGCTGGCGCGGCTGCCATCTCGATGTCTCGCGACAGTTCTATCCGGCAGCCGATATCAAGCGGCTTGTCGACATCCTGGCCTGGCTGAAGCTCAATGTCTTCCATTGGCACCTGACCGACGACGAAGCCTGGCGCCTGGAGATCAAGGCCTATCCGGAGCTCACGACCACTGGCGTGCTGCGCGGACCGGACGCACCGCTTCTGCCGCAGCTCGGCAATGGCGCGGAGCCGGTCGGCGGTTTCTATTCGCAGGACGATGTCCGCGAGATCGTCGCGCATGCGCTGGCGTTGAGCGTCGAGGTCGTTCCCGAAATCGATATCCCCGGCCACAGCACGGCGACGCTCGTGGCGCTGCCGGAGCTGACCGACGGACAGGAAGCACCGGACAGCTATCACTCGGTCCAGGGCTATCCGAACAATGCGCTGAACCCCGCCATTCCGCTGACCTATACCTTCTTAGAAAAGGTGCTCGACGAAATGGTCGAGCTCTTCCCGTCGAAGTATCTGCATATTGGTGGCGACGAAGTGGCGAACGGTTCCTGGCTGGCGTCGCCGCTTGCGAAGAAGCTGATGGAGCAGGAAGGCATCGAGGGCACCTTCGCGCTGCAGTCCTACTTCCTGAAGCGCGTCAAGGACATGCTGACGGCGCGCGGACGCAAGCTTGCCGGCTGGAACGAGGTCGCCCATGGCGGCGGCGTCGCGGCCAAGGATACGCTGCTGATGGCCTGGGAAAACCCACAGGTCGGCATCGAGCTCGCCAGGGAAGGCTATGAGGTGGTCATGACCCCCGGCCAGGCCTATTATCTCGACATGGTGCAGGCCGAGGCCTTCCAGGAGCCCGGCGCCAGCTGGGCGGGCACGGTACCGCCGGCCCACACCTATGGCTATGAGGCCGAAGGGGACTTCCCTGAAGAGCTGAAGGACAGGATGAAGGGCGTACAGGCCTGCATCTGGTCCGAGCACTTCCTGTCGCGCGGCTATTTCAACCGTCTCGTCTTCCCGCGCCTGCCGGCCATTGCCGAGGCTGCGTGGACACCGAAGGCGAAGAAGAACTGGGATCGCTTCTCGGCCGTCGTGCCGCTGAGCCCGAAACTCTAAGGAGCTGACGATGCGGATCGCTGTTGGCGGAATTCATACCGAGTGCAGTACCTATTCGCCGGTGCTGATGGCCGTCGAGGATTTTCGCGTGCTCAAGGGCGCGGATCTTCTGGGGGCCGAGTATTTCAACTTTCTGAAGGCCGATGGCGTCGAGCATCTGCCGCTTCTGCACGCGCGCGCCGTGCCTGGAGGCCCGGTCTCCCGCGTCGCCTACGAGGCCTTTAAGACCGAGTTCCTCTCTCTCCTGAAGGCGGCCTTGCCGCTCGATGGGCTCTATCTCGCCATGCATGGCGCGATGAATGTCGAGGGTATGGACGACGCCGAGGGCGATTGGATTTCAGCTGCTCGCGCGGTTGTCGGGCCTGATGTCGTCGTTGCGGCGAGCTACGACCTGCACGGCAATGTCAGCCAGAAGATCATCGATCAACTCGACATCTTCGCCGGCTACAGGACCGCGCCGCATATCGATGTGCGCGAAACCATGGTGCGGGCGTGGTCGATGCTGGTCGATGCCCTGAAGAGCGGCACACGCCCCGGTGTCGCCTGGGCACCGGTGCCGGTTCTCTGGCCTGGCGAGCGCACATCGACGGAAGATCAGCCGGCGAAGGCGCTCTATGAGGCCCTGCCGGTCTTCGACCAGCGCGCCGGCGTCCTCGATGCCAATCTGATGGTCGGCTATGTCTGGGCTGACGAGCCGCGCGCGACCGCCTGCGCGGTCATCACCGCGACCAGCAAGGGTGCCGCGGCCAAGGCTGCGGAAGAGATCGCGCTCTCTTATTGGAACGCACGCGAGGATTTCCGCTTCGGTCCCGTCACCGGGCCGCTGGCGGAGATGCTCGATGCCGCCGAGAAGGCGGAGACCTCGCCCGTCATCCTCGCTGATTCCGCCGATAACCCTACGGGTGGCGGTGTCGGCGATCGCGCCGACGTGCTGAACGCGCTGATCGCTCGCGGCTTTGACGGCGCGCTGATTGCTGGGATTACCGATCGTCCGGCTGTCGAGGCCTGCTTTGCAGCCGGCAAGGGTGCCACGCTTGCGCTGACCATCGGTGGCAGCCTCGATGGATCGAGCACACCGGCCAAGGTGCAGGCGGAGGTCGTGCTGCTCTCTAATACCGGCGTGGCCGCCGAGCGCCAGGCGGTCGTGCGCGTTGGCGGGATCACCGTCGTGCTCGCCGCGCGCCGCCGGCCGTATCACAACATCGCCGATTTCACCCTGCTCGGGCTTGATCCGAAGGCTGTCCGCCTCCTGGTCGTCAAATCCGGCTACCTCTCACCGGAACTCGCGCCGATCGCCAATCCGAACCTGATGGCGCTGACGCAGGGCGTGGTGAACCAGGATATCGAGGGGCTCACCAGCAACCGCCGCGCGCGGCCTGCATTCCCCTTCGATCGCGATTTCAGCTACATCCCGCAAGCGCGCTTCTCGGCGCGCTGGACTGACTAACAGGAAATAACTGACAGCCTGGTGGTTTCGGCACTATACCGAAGCTGCCAGGCGGCGCTCGCCAAAGACGGGCGTCCGCCGCCACCGCCACGAATTCGAACATGACCCGCTTTCTTCCCGCTGTCTTCCGCGACCCGACCATCCGGGTGAGCATGCTCGCCCTCTTTATGTTCGGCGTCGCAAGCGCCGCCACCTCTCCCTATCAATCCGTCGTCGGCATCCGCGAACTGGGCTTGAGCAACGGGCTCTACTCCGCCCTGATTTTCTCCGCCGCGGCCGTCAACGTTACGGTCAGCATCCTGCTCGGCAATCTGGCGGATCGGCTCGGCGAATACCGTACCATGATGCTGGCGACTGCAATCTTTGGCGTGCTAGGCTATGGTGCGATCTACATTCTGCCGCATCAGGCGACCTTCGTGGTCAGCGCGCTGCTGCTCCTGCCGGTCTATGGCTCGCTGAATTCGCTGCTCTTCGGGAATGTTCGCCGAAGGACAACCGGCATGTCGCGCGATGACGTCGCCAGGGTCAATTCCGGTGTCCGCGCGATGATGTCGCTCGCCTGGGTTCTCGTGCCCGGTCTGACCGGCGTGTTGCTTGCCCGGTCGCCAAGCATGCTGCCGGCCTATCTGTTTGCCGGGGTCGCCTGCGCCGCCTGCTTTGGCCTCATCGCCGTCTTCCTGCCGCGCCAGACGGGGACCGACAAGGCCGCGAGCCGCCACCTCTCTTATCTCGCGGCACTCGGCGAAGTCGGTTCGCCGCCGGTACTTGTCCGGGTCATCGCCATCGCGCTCATCAGTTCCATGTTGCATATAAACGGCGCCATCCTGCCGCTGATCGTCACCGGCGCCGCGCATGGGACGGTTGCCGATCTCGGCATCCTCATCGGCATCGTCGCCTTCCTCGAAGTCGTCTTCATCATCGTCTGGGGGCGGGCGCAAAGGATCATGAGCCATGTGACGTCGCTCGCGATCGGCGCGAGCATCTATGTGGTCTATCTCACGCTGCTCGGTTTCGCCTCGGCACCTTGGCATGTCTACTCACTCACCTTGATCAGCGGCTTTGGGGCGGCTGCGCTGATCAGCATCCCGATCACCTATCTGCAGGACCTGATCGCCGAGCGTCCGGGATTGGGCAGCGCGCTCATCTCCGTCAACATCTTCATCAGCGCCGGCCTCAGCGCACTGCTCTTTGCCATCGGCACCGCAATCAGCAGCTATTCCGGCACGGCCTTCATCGGCGCGCTTGCCGGTGTGATCGGGCTGGCGATGCTCCTGTATTTCGACCGCCTGGGGCGTCGCTGAGCCCTGCTGGTAGCGCAATGTTGAACTGACGAGGGGAAACGGTCGTGTAGTATTGCCGCCGAGACGGATGGATGGATGGAGGATCAATCATGAATCGGCTGACCGCGAAGGACTTCCCCCAGGAACTGCTTGAACTCTACGACTATTACGCGCATGGCAGGATCACCAAGCGTGAATTTCTCGACCGAGCGAGCAAGTTCGCCGTCGGCGGGCTGACCGCCGCTGCAATTCTATCCTCGATGAGCCCGAACTATGCGCTGGCGACGCAGGTGGAGTTCACCGACCCCGATATCATCGCCGAATACATCACCTATTCCTCGCCCAAGGGAAATGGCGACGTGCGCGGCTATCTTGTTCGTCCGGCGAAGGCCGAGGGGAAGGTGGCGGGCGTGGTTGTCGTTCATGAGAACCGGGGGCTCAACCCCTATATCGAGGACGTCGCGCGGCGTGTTGCCAAGGCTGGTTTCATCGCGCTGGCGCCCGATGGCCTGACGTCTGTCGGCGGCTATCCTGGGAATGACGAGAAGGGCCGCGAGTTGCAGCAGACGGTCGATCCGCAGAAGCTGATGAACGACTTCTTCGCTGCGATCGAATTTCTGATCAAGAGCGACCTGACAACAGGCAAGGTCGGCATTACCGGCTTTTGCTACGGCGGCGGCGTCGCCAATGCCGCGGCCGTTGCCTATCCGGAACTCGGCGCCGCCGTGCCGTTTTACGGCCGTCAGCCGAGCGCCGACAGCGTCACGCGCATCAAGGCGCCGCTGCTTCTCCACTACGCCGAACTCGACAAGGGCATCACCGACGGCTGGCCGGCCTATGAGACGGCGCTCAAGGCGGACAAGAAGGTCTACGAGGCCTACATCTATCCCGGCGTAAACCACGGCTTTCACAACGACTCGACGCCGCGCTACGACGAAGCTGCCGCCAAGCTTGCCTGGGAACGGACTGTGGCCTGGTTCAAGAAATATCTGGCTTAGGCGCAGCCAATGGGCTTTCGACCGCCAATGCCGGCGGTTGAAAGCCTAGTGCATTCGATCAATAGCCGACCAACAGGTTCTGGCCGAAATCCGGCTGAACGCCCAATATCGGCCCGACCCGCTTGACGATATCGGCCACCATCGGCGCTGCGGTCTGGGCGGCGAAGTTGAGGTTCTGCAAGCCCGTCAGCGGCTGATCGACGAATGACAAAACCACGTATCGCGGGTTTTGCATCGGGAAGCCCGCGAGAAACGAGTTGAAGCTCAACTTGTGTGAATAGACGCCGTGGATGACCTTGTTGGCCGTCCCGGTCTTGCCGCCGACATGGAAGCCGGGGACATCGGCGGTTCGCCCGGTGCCCTGCTCGCCATTCAGCTTGAAGAGATACCGGATGGTGTCGCTTGTGCTCTTCTTGACGACTGGTTGTTCGGTCTCGGCAGCCTCTTCACGCGTGCGCGGCAGGAAGGTCGGCTCGATCAGTTCGCCACCATCCAGAAGAGCCGCGCCGGCGACCGCGGTCTGCATCGGCGTCGTGGCAACGCCGTGGCCGAAGGCGGCGGTGAGGGAGTTGATCTTCTTCCAGACCCTCGGCTGGCTCGGCGCTTTCACTTCTGGCAACTCCGTCTGCATCTTCGAAAGCAGGCCGAAGCGCGTGAGGTATTCTTTCTGGATATCCATGCCGACGACATCCATCATCTTGGCGGTGCCGACGTTTGAGGAGTAACGGAAGATTTCCGGGATCGACAACACGCGCCGCGGAACGTCACGGTCGTCGTGGATCGTGAAGCCGCCGTAATGGAGAGGTGTGCTTGCGTCGAACGTGTCAGACAGCTTGATCTTGCCGGTGTCGATCGCCATCGCGATTGAGAAGGTCTTGAAGACGGAGCCCATTTCGTCGGTGCCATTCGACATCCGGTTGAGCCATCCCTTGTCGCCATCTGCTTGCGGATCGTTCGGGTCGAAGTCGGGTGCCGAGGCCATGGCGAGAACCTCGCCGGTATAGATATCAAGGATGACGGCGCCAGCCGATTGCGCCTGATATCGACCGATCGCATCCGCCACCACATCGTGCACGGCGTTCTGCGCGCGGATATCGATCGAAAGCTTCACCGGCTCCAGGCTGCCGGCGATGGTGAGGCCCGTTGAGGCGAGCGCGGAGAGGCCTTGATCGTCGAGATACTTCTCCATGCCGCTGACGCCGTGATTGTCGATGTCGACATAGCCGAGAATATGCGCGGCGGTTCGGCCACCCGGATAGAAGCGTTTCACTTCGGGGCGGAAGCCGATGGCGGGAATGCCGAGCTTCAGCACTTCGCTCTGCTGCTTCGGGCTGAGCTGGCGCTTCAACCAGGCGAAGTGCGAGCGACGGTTGGAGAGCTTCTGAAATGTCGAGCGCTTGTCGAGATCGGGAAAAACGGTGGCGAGCTTTTCGACGGCATCATCGACGTCGACGATCTTGATCGGCTCGGCGAACATCGACACGGTGCGGATATCGGTCGCAAGCAGCTCTCCGTTGCGATCCAGGATATCCGGGCGCGATGCGACCGACGAAGGCTTGGGCAGGATGGCTGACGTGGAGGGGTCGCCGTGCACGCCGTAATAGATGAGCTTGCCGCCGATGACGCTGTAGGCAAGCACCAGCGCGGTGCCTAATATCGTCAGGCGCGATCTCGGCGTGGGCGCCTTGCGGCGTGGCTTGACCAGGCGCCTGCCGCCATCGCGAGAGCCGAACTCCAGGCTGACGAGACGCCCGCTTCTGGATGCTAGGGTTTGGAGAATGGACATCGGATCCAGCTAGCTCGATAGCGCGCATACGAATTGTTAGTGCACATCAGCTAGCGCCGAGATCGTTAATGGGGTGTTAACGGATTGCCTCGGCTTGGCTCAATTCACAAAGAAGTCACTGCTAAGATGATCGCTTGCTACTGATGGTGGCGCCCGCCCGTAGGCGGGCGCAACGGCAGCGTTTGCCGCGCATGAACGACGCAGGTAGCCGACAGGAAACGCCCTACATCAGCATCGATGCGCCGCGGTCGAGATACGTGTCGAGGAACTGTTCAAGACGCGGATTGCGCGGCTTCTTGAAGACCTCCTGCGGCGGCCCTGAGAACTGCACCTTGCCATGGTCGAGGAAGGTGATCTGCTGGCCGACCGTGGCCGCAAAGCCGATCTCGTGGGAGACGACCACCATGGTCATCCCCTCGGCGGCGAGATCGCGCATGACGTTCAGCACTTCGCCGGTCAGTTCTGGATCGAGCGACGAGGTCGGCTCGTCGAAGAGCATGATCTTCGGCTTCAACGCAAGCGCCCGGGCGATCGCCACGCGCTGCTGCTGTCCGCCTGAAAGCTGCGACGGATAGTGCCCGGCCCGGCTTTCCAGCCCGACCTTGACGAGCTGCGCCATGGCCAGCTCCTCGGCTTGCTTCCTGTTCATCTTTTGCACCAGCTTCAGCGCCTCGCTGACATTGCCGAGCGCTGTCATGTGGGGCCAAAGGTTGAACTGCTGGAACACCATGCCAATCTGCGCCCGGATCGCACGGTTGGCGGCGGCCGGAATACGCTCCCGAACGCCTCGCGCATTTTCCGTGAAGCCGAGCGTTTCGCCATTGATGGCGATCGTTCCCGATGTTGCCTCCTCGAGATAGGCCATGCAGCGCAACAGCGTGCTCTTGCCGGAGCCGGATGGACCGATGAGGCAGGATACCTGTCCCTGCGGGATCTCAAGGTCGATGCCGTGGAGAACCGTGGTTTCGCCGAATGTCTTGACGAGATTTTTGACTGCGATCGCGGGTAGGCTCATGCGTTGAAAAACCTGAATCGTGTGAGTTTCGTTTCGACGAGATGGCCAAGCCTGCCGGTGATCTCGACAAGGACCCAATAAAACAGCGCCAGCACCGACAGCGCCTCGACGAAGGCATATTGCTGCGCGCCGATGGCGCTGAGCGTCGCCGTCAGCTCGGGCACTGTGATGATCGATAAAACCGCCGTCTCCTTCATCAGGAGTACCGCCATGTTGAGCGAGGGCGGCAGCACCAGCATCGTCATTTCGGGGAGAAGGATGCGGCGGATGATCTGCCCCTGCGTCATGCCCACGCATTCGCCAGCCTCGATATGGCCCTTGGGAACCGCGAGAAAGCCGGAGCGGAAGATCTCGCTGTAATAGGCCGCGCCGTAGATCGAGATGCCGATCAGGCCTGCGGGGATCGGATCGAGCGAGAGGCCGATGAAGGGGCCGCCGTAATAGACGAGGAAGATCTGGATCAGGAACGGCGTACCGCGCAGCACGGCGACGGCAAGGCCAAGCACCTTGTCGAGCAGCATGCCGCCGAAGCGCCGGCCGACCGCGACGAAGAAACCGAGGACGGCGGCGGCGATGGTGCCGACAATCCAGATCATGAGCGTAACGCCGGCGCCGCTGACGATGGCCGGCATCTGGTCGAGAATGACGTTGATATCGAATGTCATCTTGGAACTCCCGGCAGGGAGCGCTCGATCACTCCGCCCGCAAGCGCCACGATCCAGTTGATCACGAGATAGATGAGGCCGGCTGCCGCGAAGATCTGCAGCGGCAGGAAGGTGCTGCCGGCAAGGTCCTGCGCCATGCGGGTCAGTTCGATGATGCCGACGACCGAGACCAGGGACGACGCCTTGAGAATGAGGATCGCCTCGTTGACGAGGGCCGGAAATGTCAGGCGCAGCGCGATCGGCGCCTTGATGCGGCGGAAGATCTGGCCCGGTGTCATGCCCACCATCTCCGCCGATTCAATCAGCCCGACGGGCACGCTGGCGAAGCCGCCGCGAAGGTTCTCGGCTTGATAGGCGGCGGTGCAGAGCGACATGCCGGCAATCGCCGCGACGATGCTAGGAACGTTGAGCCCAATCGCGGGCAGCAGGTTATAGATCAGCAGAAGCTGGACGAGCAGAGGCACGCCGCGGAAGAAGCTGATGAAAACTTGGGCAGGAAGAATAAAAAGCGTCTTCTTCGACAGGAGCATACCCGATAGCCCGATGGCGATCGCGAAGCCGATCAGGATCGAGACGACGCTGATCGTCACCGTGTAGATCGAAGCCTGCAGAAGCAGTTCGAAGAGTTTTAGGGACATATGTGGCTTTAGCCTGTCTGGCGCTCACAAAACTTGATCGCGCTCCGGTATCGCCGGAGCGCGACCGATCACTGATTCTTGAAATCAGAACGCCGGGTCCTTGACCGCGTCAGGGGTGTCGAAGGTGGCGCCGAACCACTTCTTCTGCAACTCGGCCATGCGGCCGTCAGCCTTGATCTTCAGCAGAGCGCCGTCGATCGCGTCCATCAGCGGCGCATGATCGGCATCCTTCAGGCCGATGAAGCCGAAGTAGGACTTCTTGCCGAAAGGCGGCTGGACGACTTCGAAGGTTCCCTCGCGTTGCTTGGCGACGAAAGCGATGTTCGGCAGCGAGTTCGCAACGCCGGCGATGCGGCCGGCTGCGAGGTCGGCGTAGGATTCGGTGAAGGCCGGATATTCGCGGATATCAGCCTTGGTCGCCAGGGTATCGGAGAATTCCTTCAACTGGTCGAGCTGCGAAGTCGCCTTGCCGACGCCGATCTTCTTGCCTGCAATGTCTTCCGGCTTGCTGATCGAGGTATCCCCGGCCTTCTTCAGGATCGCGATCGTTGCCTCGGCGATCGGCGGCGTGAAGCGGTAGCGTTCCATGCGCTTCTTGGTGATCGTTGCCGGGCCGGCAACCACGTCGAACTTCCCGGCTTCGAGCGCCGGGAAAACGCCGTCCCAGGGAAGGGCGACCCACTCGATCTTGACGCCGAGTTCCTTTCCGATTTCGGCGAAGAGATCGACGTTGAGGCCCGCGTGCTCGCCGGCATCGATAAAGTCGAACGGCGCGAAGGCGGTCTCGGTGCCGACTTTCAGCGTGCCGGCTGCCTTGACGGCGGCAAGCGTGTCAGCGGCGTGCGCGGAAAGCGTCGCGCCGAACAGGAACGCGGCGCCGACCAGGCCCTTGAGCAATGAGTTTGCGATCATGATCTTCAATCTCTCCAGTGTTTGCTCCCCCGGTGGAGGAGCACGAGTTCCCGAACTTTTAGTCCCTTAAGCGAACTTCTCCGGTGCGCTTTTGACTATACAAATAGATATAGGCTGGCCTAGTGTGTCAACGTCAAACTCCAGGAAAGCAATTTTTGTGCCGAGCAGGTGCGTGAGCTTTGAAGCAGCCCCCGGATCGGCGTTAGCGATTTCCGTCTCGCGCCCGAGAAAAGGTGACGTATTGGACCCGATTCATCAAAGAATTTTTAGCGACATCGAAACGCGGATCCTGAGCGGCGAATGGCGGCCCGGAGATCGCATCCCCATCGAACACGATCTCGTGGAGCAATATCAATGCTCGCGGATGACAGTCAGCAAGGCGCTCTCCATCCTCGTCGAGCGCGGGCTGATCGTGCGCCGGCGCAAGGCCGGCTCGTTCGTGGCCTCGCCGCAGATCGACCGCACGGTGATGGATATCCAGGACATCAGCACCGAGGCGGCGCTTGCGGGCTACGAGCACCGGCACGAAATCCTGTCGCGCAAGATCGAAAGGCTGGATACGGCCGAGGCGGCGCAGCTCCAGGCGCCGGAGGGTTCTGAGGTTCTGAGGCTTCAATGCTTGCATATCGTCGATGGAAAGCCGATCGCCATCGAGCGCCGGCTGATCCTCCTCGATACGGTGCCGCTTGCAAGACACGAGAGCTTTACTGGCGCCCCGCCGGCGAAGTGGCTGTTGTCGCAGGTGCCATGGTCGAGGGCGAGACATGTCATCCGGGCGGTCTCGGCCGACGCCTCGACAGCGCGCCTGCTCCTGATGGAGCGCGGCGAGCCCTGCCTCAATCTCATTCGCCAGACGTGGCAAAACGAGCGTATGGTGACGCATGTCGAGATCATGCATCCCGGCGATCGATTCCAGTTCGCGAGCGTCTTCCAGCCGGCTGAAAAGCGCTCGCGGCGCCAACCCTGACGAGGCCTGATTTGACCGAAAAGCAACAGCTGAGGGCGCTCCCGCTAAAGGCGCTGCAGGCTTTCGAGGCGGCCGGGCGTTGCGGCAGCGTCACGGCGGCGGCGATCGAGCTCAATGTGTCGCCGGGTGCCATCAGCCAGCAGATCAGGAAGATCGAGAGCTTTCTCGGCGTTACGCTTCTGGAGCGCAGCGGGCGAACCGCGGAGCTGACGGTCTGGGGTCGGCTTTATCACCGCGAGATCACCAAGGGCTTCGAGCAGTTCGCGATCGCGCAGCAGGTGCTGGAGCGTGCGCGCAACGAGAACGCGCTGGTCCTGAGCGCCCTGTCTTCAGTGGTGAACAAGTGGATCGGCCGTCGTATCTTCGACTGGCAGGCCCTGCACCCGGCCGCCCACATCCGTGTCATCGGCCGCGATCGGGAGCCGCGCATGGGATTCGACGAGGTCGATTTCCGAGTCAGCTATGGCTCCGACGTGCTGCGGCACGATCACTATACCGAGCTCTTCCGCGACTGGGTCGTTCCCGCCTGCTCGCCGGCTTTGATTGCGGCTGCCAAGCCCACCGTGGCGGAGTTGTTGCGCTATCCGTTGTTGCATGTCGAATGGGAGCGGCATTTCACCCCCTATCCGCGCTGGTCGGAGTTCGCCGCAAAGGTCGGCGTCGATCTCAAGGAAACGACGCCGGGACTGTCCTTTGCGCTGTCGAGCAGCGCCATCGATGCCGCGGTCAACAAGCGCGGCGTGGTGCTCGCGCAGATGTCGATGATATCAGATGAGCTCGATGCGCAGACGCTGGTCATTCCCGTCGACATCAGGATCCCGCTGCGCGAGAGCTATTTCCTGGCCTGGGACCGATCGGTCCTGCAGAAGGCCTATGGGCCGGAGTTCCGCGATTGGGTGGTTGCGATCTCCCGACAGCAGGGGCAGCTCTCGGCGCAGCCCACTCTTTAGAAAAACTAAAACGGAATACAGCTGCGCGATATTGATGAAAAAAGTCGCGTGGCGTTAGCTTGCGCAATTGATAGCGGTCAACTCCGAGGAGACCACGATGGCGCGCAGCGACAAGATGAAACTGGGCACGTTTGTCTATACGTTCGGCTTTCATCCGGCCTCGTGGCTGCATCCTGATAGCAACGTCAACGGCGCCAACGATTACAGCCATCTTCTCGACGTCGCCAAGCGATCGGAAGCGGCAAAGCTTGATTTCATGTTCCTGGCGGATTCTCCGGCAGCCGCCGTTGGCGATCCAGACGCCCTCTCACGCATTCCGACCAAGATGAACCGCTTCGAGCCGCTGTCGCTGCTATCGGCGCTCGCGGTATCAACCGAGAAGCTCGGCCTGGTGGCCACGGTATCGACCAGCTACTACGAGCCGTTCAACGTCGCGCGCCTGTTTGCCTCGATCGATCACCTGAGCGGCGGCCGCGCCTGCTGGAATGTCGTGACCTCAGACCACGACGAGACCGGTTATAATTTCAACCGCGAAGGTCTCGATCCGCATGCGCTGCGCTATGAGCGCGGCTACGAGTTCGTGGATGTCGTGTTCGGCCTGTGGGACAGCTTCGAGGAGGGCGCGCTGCTGCTCGATCGCGAAAGCGGCGTCTATTACGACAAGACCAAGCACCACACGCTCAATCACAAGGGCAAGCATTTCCAGGTGCGCGGCCCGCTCAATATCGCCCGCTCCCCACAGGGCCGGCCCGTGATCGCGCAGGCGGGTGGTTCCGAACCAGGCATGGACATGGCGGCGCGAACGGCCGAGATCGTCTTCAGCCTCGCCTCGAACATCGATCGCAACCGCGCCTTCTACCAGAACGTCAAGGCGCGGATGCCGGCCTATGGTCGCAATCACGATGACCTGAAGATCATGCCCGGCGTCGTCCTGAATGTCGGCGAGACGGAAGCCGAGGCGAAGGCCAAGGTTGATTATCTGATCGACAAGATGCACCCGGATGTCGGTCGCTTGATGCTGTCGGAATTCCTGGAGGCGGATCTGACCGGTGTACCGCTCGACAAGCCGTTTCCAATGGACCGGCTGCCCGAAGCGCCGAAGGGATCGCGGGCGCTATTCGACGAGCTCGTCGATTTCGTCAAGAGCGGCCGCACCGTCGGCGAACTGGTGCGCCACTATGCGGAAAAGCACACCGGCAACGGTATTACCGGCACGCCGAAGCAGATCGCAGATTTCATGGAAGAGTGGTTCGAGACCCGCGCGGCGGATGGCTTCATCCTGATGTTCCCGACGCTGCCGGCGAGCCTCGACGATTTCGTCAAGCTCGTGCTTCCGGAATTGCGCCGCCGTGGCCTGTTCCGCGAGGAATACGAGGGCGCGACGCTTCGCGAAAGCCTCGGCCTTTCGATGCCTGCCAATCGTTTCGCGAAGAGCTGAGAGCGAGGAGTGGCGATGCTGGACAAACCTGTCGTCGATCAAGCAGCCTTCAAACTCTCGATGCGGCATCTGGCCGGCGCGGTCAGCGTGATCACGGTCGGAGAAGGAGACGAGCGGACGGGCTTTACCGCGACATCGGTCTCTTCGCTCTCGGCGGATGTGCCTTCGGTGATCGTCAGCGTCAACCGGTCGTCCTCCTCGTGGCCCGCCGTCGAAAAATATCGTCGCTTCTGCGTCAATGTTCTCTCCGCTGACCAGCAGCACGTCGCGCAATCCTTCGCCGGCTTCGATGGTCGTCGTGGCGCCGAGCGGTATGAGGGCGCGCAATGGTATGAGCTTGCAACGGGAACGCCGGCGCTATCGGACGCGCTGACGGTGCTCGATTGCGAGCTGGACACGGTTCTCAACCACCATTCGCACGCCATCCTGATCGGCCGCGTGCGGGCTATCGAGACGCGCGAGGACGTGGAGCCGCTGCTTTACTGGCGCGGCGGCTACCGCCAATTGTCCGGGAACATCAGCGCCCGGCCGTAAAGCCACTAGCGATTATCGGCCACGTGTTTGGCGATGACGCATAGGAGTTCGAACATCATCGTCGCCCCTGCCAGTGCGGTGATGCCGCCGACATCGAATGGTGGCGCGACCTCGACGACATCGGCGCCGACAATGTCGACGCCGGCAAGCAGCCGGATCATCTGCTGCGCTTCGCGCGTCGTAAAGCCGCCCACTTCGGGCGTTCCGGTTCCCGGCGCCATCGATGGATCAATGCTGTCGATATCGAAGGTGACATAGGTAGGCTGATCGCCGACAATCCGGCGCGCTTCCGCCATCACGTCCTTCGAGCCACGCTCGACGAATTCCTCCATGTAGATCACCCGCACGCCCTGCGCTCTCGCCCAATCATGCTCCGAGGGATGGTAGACCGAACCTCGAATACCGACTTGGACGATCCGCTTCGGGTCCAGCAAGCCTTCCTCGATCGCGCGACGGAAAGGCGTGCCGTGGGTATAGGGGTTGTCGCCGAAGTAGGTGTCGTTGGTGTCGGAGTGGGCGTCGAAATGGATGAGCCCGACCGGCCGCGCCTTGGCGACAGCGCGCAACACCGGCAGCGTGGTCAGGTGGTCGCCGCCGACCGAAAGCGGAATGGCGCCGGCGGCCACGATCTCGGCGATCCCGGCCTCGATGCGGCTCAGACCATCCATCAGGTTGATGGGATTGACCGAGAGGTCGCCGACATCGGCGATATTGGCGATGCTGTATGGCTCGGTGCCGGAGACATGATGCACCCGGCGCATCAGGCTCGATTGGCTGCGCACCTCCCTCGGCCCGTGTCGCGCGCCGGCGCGGTTGGTCGTGCCGCCGTCCCAGGGAATGCCGACGAGCGCGATGTCCAGACCCTTGGCCGTCTCGGCGGTCGGCAGGCGCATGAAGGTCGCCTGGCCTGCGAAACGAGGAACTTCGGCTGCATCGATGGGCTGGTTGTATGATCCGGTCATTGGTCGATCCTATTGGTGCTTCGCTCCATTGGTAGGAACGTCGAACGGGAATGTCACGCTGTTTCGGATCAACGCGCACAAGCAATACGTCACGCCAAACCGCGTGACGTATTTCAGCCGATGAGGATCAGCCGATCGACATAAGGCTCGCATTGCCGCCGGCGGCAGCGGTGTTGATCGAGGTGGCAACTTCTTCCAGCAGCCAGTTGAGGCAATAGGCCTCCAGATTGCGTTCCAATTCGGCCGTCGAGGCAGCCTGCGTCAGGAGCAGCGGGCCGGACATGGCCGCGATTTCCTGCTGCATCGAGGCAATGCGCGCGCTGTCGCCCTCGATCAGGGCACCCGAGAGAATTTCGCCCGTGCTCCTACCGTTACCAAAGGCGATCCGCTGGGAAACGCTGACGGGAAGGTCCTTCAGGTTGCTGCGAAGGCTGTCGCTGCATTCGATGAATGCCTTGTTGCCTGTTGCCAGGACCGAGGAGATCTGCCGATGCAGGCCGACTTCCGACACCGGCGCGCAGAAGATGGTGCCGCGTGCGTGCAGCGCGTAGATGTTGCGCTCGCCGACAGGACCGGTGAGCTCGCTCTCCAGACCAAGCGCCGATTGGCCGCCGAGGTTGCGGGCCATTTCGGCCTCGTCATGCAGTTCGCGCTCATCGAGCCATTTGGCGAAATCCGACAGCGCCGGATCGCTATAGACCGAGCTGTGCTGCGGCGGGATCGGCGGTGTCTTGACCAGGCGCCCAAGATAGAGCGGTCCGCCGGCTTTGGGGCCGGTGCCCGAAAGCCCGCGCCCGCCAAAAGGCTGGACACCGACCACGGCGCCGATGACGTTGCGGTTGACGTAGACATTGCCGACCTCGATGCGGGAGGTTACGCGGGCGATGGTTTCGTCGAGACGCGTGTGCAGGCCGAAAGTCAGGCCATAGCCGGTGGCGTTGATCTCATCGACGAGACGGTCCAGATCCTGGCGGCGCCAGCGGATGACATGCAGCACCGGCCCGAACACTTCGCGCTTGAGTTCGGCGATGTTATTGAGCTCCACGATCGTCGGAGCGACGAAGGTGCCATGCTGCGTCTCTGTCGGCAGTTCGATGCGTTCGACCTTGCGGCCAAGCGCCTGCATCGACTTCACGTGGGTCTCGATGATCGCCTTCGCATCGGCGGTGATGACGGGGCCAATATCGGCGGAGAGGCGATTGGTGTTGGCGATCGTCAGCTCGCGGAGCGCGCCCTTCAGCATCGTTAGCGTGCGATCGGCGACGTCGTCCTGCAGGCAAAGAATGCGCAGCGCCGAGCAGCGCTGGCCGGCGCTGTCGAAGGCGGATGCGATGACATCGCCCACGACCTGTTCTGCAAGCGCCGAGGAATCGACGATCATCGCGTTCTGGCCGCCGGTTTCCGCGATGAGCGGGATCGGCTTGCCGTCGGCGGAGAGACGCTTGGCGAGTTCGGCCTGGATCAGCCGGGCAACCTCGGTCGAGCCGGTGAACATCACGGCCGCCGTCTCCGGCGCGGCGACAAGCGCCGCACCGACGCTACCTTCGCCCGGAACCAGCTGCACGACATCCTTCGGAATGCCCGCTTCATGGAAAATCCTGATGGCCTCGGCGGCGATCAGCGGCGTTTCCTCGGCGGGCTTTGCCAACACGGGATTACCGGCGACGAGCGCGGCCGCGACCTGACCGCTGAAGATCGCCAGCGGGAAGTTCCAGGGGCTGATGCAGACGACAGGGCCCAGTGGCGCGTGGGACGGCCCCAGCGTACGGCGTGCCTGTTCGGCGTAGTAGCGCAGGAAGTCGATCGCCTCGCGCACTTCGGCGATGGCGTTCTGCACCGACTTGCCGGCCTCGCGGATGATGAGGCCGAGCAGCGTCTCCATGCGCGTCTGTATGATATCCGCCGCGCTGTCGAGCAAAGCTGCGCGGTCGGCGGGCGAGACGCCGGCCCAGGATGCCGCCGCCGCTTGTGCCGCCTGCATTGCTGCCGCGACTTCGGATGGTGTTGCCTCACGAACCTGGCCTACCGCGTCCCTGTGATCGGCGGGGTTGAGCACGTCGCGCGCGCCGTTGATGTCGGTCGCCTGGCTTGGCAGGGCGCGCCAGCCCTTCGTGGCGCTTTCGCCCAGCAGACGGGAGAGATGATCGAGCACCGTTTCGCTGGAGAGATCGAGGCCAGCGGAGTTGACGCGGGTTCCGTAGAGTTCGCAAGGGAGCGAGATCTTGTCGTGCTTCTGCCCGACGATCGGCATCCTCGAGACGATCTCGGCAGGGTCGGCGATCAGTTCTTCGATGGAAACGTTTGGATCGGCGATCCGGTTGACGAAGGAGGAGTTGGCGCCGTTCTCCAGCAGGCGACGCACGAGGTAGGCAAGCAGCGTTTCGTGCGTGCCGACGGGGGCGTAGATGCGGCAGGGACGGTTCAGGTTCTGTCGGCCGACGACCTCGTCGTAAAGCGGCTCGCCCATGCCATGGAGGCACTGGAACTCGTACTTGCCGACATAATAATCCGATCCCGCCATCTGGTAGATGGTCGCCAGTGTCTGGGCGTTGTGGGTTGCGAACTGCGGGAAGACGGCGTCCGTCGCCGCCAGAAGCTTCCTGGCGCAGGCGATGTAGGAGACGTCGGTGTAGATCTTGCGCGTGAAAACAGGGAAGTCCGCGAGGCCGTCGACCTGCGCGCGCTTGATTTCCGCATCCCAGTAAGCGCCTTTGACGAGGCGCACCATGATGCGGCGACCGGCACGACGCGCGAGGTCGATGATGAAATCGAGCACGAAGGGGCAGCGCTTGCCATAGGCCTGGACAACGAAGCCCATGCCGTTCCAGCCCTCCAGATCGGGGTCGAGGCAGAGCGCTTCCAGAAGGTCGAGCGACAGTTCGAGCCGGTCGGCCTCCTCGGCGTCGATGTTGAGGCCGATGTCGTAGGACTTGGCGATCAGCGCCAGCGCCTTCACCTTCGGCAGCAATTCGTCCATGACGCGGGCGCTCTGCGCGCGCGCGTAGCGCGGATGCAGCGCCGAAAGCTTGATCGAGATACCAGGACCTTCGTAGATGCCGCGCCGATCAGACGCCTTGCCGATGGCGTGGATCGCGGTCTCGTAGTCCTTGTAGTAACGCTTCGCGTCGGCGCCCGTCGTCGCGGCTTCGCCCAGCATGTCATAGGAATAGCGGAAGCCGCGCTGCTCGAGCGGCTTGGCACGCTGCAGCGCCTCGTCGATGGTCTCGCCGGTGACGAACTGCTCGCCCATCATCCGCATCGCCATGTCGACACCCCGGCGGATCACCGGTTCACCGCAGCGGGCGATCAATCGGGTCAGCGCGGCCGAAAGGCTGCGGTCGGCAACCGTCGACGTCAGCTTGCCGGTGACGACAAGACCCCACGTCGCGGCATTGACGAAGAGCGAGCGACCGCCGCCGAGATGTGCCTTCCAGTCGCCCTCGGAAATCTTGTCGCGGATAAGGGCGTCGCGTGTTGCCGTGTCGGGAATGCGCAGCAGCGCCTCGGCCAGACACATCAGCGCGATGCCCTCCTGGCTGGAGAGCGAGTATTCGTGCACCAGTCCCTCGACGCCGGTTCCCTTGTGTTTGGCGCGCAGCGCCTCGATCAGCTTGCGGGCGGTATCGGCGGCGGCTTTCCTGACGTGATCGGGAAGGGCGGCAGCTTCAACCAGGCGTGGCACGCAGATCGTCTCCGGCGTGCGGTAGGCAGCCGTGATGGCGCGGCGCAGATCGCTCTGTTCTCGGATCGGAGGGGCAAATCCATCAAAGGGATTTGCAGAGCCGTTTGCCTGCTCTACTGTGACTTCGACTGCTGCCGCGTCGGTGGTGATTGCCATGCTGGGCTCCTGGTCCGCTGATGTTGCGAAGCTAGCAGATTTCAAAAAGTCAATTTCACTTGATTTTGAGCGTTCTAGTCTTTAGTTCGCTATTCAATATTCAAATTGAAGGGAATTATTGTGGCTGGTGCGGGAAATATAAGGGAAATCGACCAATTTGATCAACGCATACTTGAGGCGCTCGTCGCTGATGGACGGATGTCGGTGACCGACCTCGCCAAACGCGTGGGCCTGTCCAACACGCCCTGCCAGGTCAGGCTCAAGCGGCTGATCGAGGATGGCTACATTCTCGGCTTCCGCGCCATCATCGACGTCAACAAGCTCGGCCGCAACCATGTGGCGTTTACCGAGGTGAAACTCTCCGACACCAGAGAGAATGCGCTGAATGCTTTCAACGTCGCGGTTCGCAAGCTGCAGGAAGTCGAGGAGTGCCACATGATCGCCGGCGCATTCGATTATCTCCTGAAGATACGCACGTCCGATATCGCCAATTATCGCCTCGTTCTGGGCGAGAAGATCTCCAGCCTGCCCTTCGTCGCCAACACATCGACCTTCGTTGCCATGGAAGCGATCAAGGAGAACGGCGCCTGATCGGCGGTCAATTGCGGGCTCCGGGCTCCTGTCATTTTGCGCGTGACAGCGGTCGGCTTCTCTGACAGAACAGACCCATTGAGAGACAGGGGCGTTTGCCGACGGCAGACTGAGAAGTACCCTTTGAACCTGAACCAGATAATGCTGGCGGAGGGAGTCGCTCGGACCCTTCGGCATTGCTATCAGGGTCCCCGCGTCTTGCCCCGCCCGAAAGGGGCATGATGAAAGACGACAGATCTCCCGGTTCGATGCTTGATGCCATGCGCGCGCAAAAGCCGCTCGTCCAGTGCATCACCAATTTCGTTGCGATGAACATCGCCGCCAACGTGCTGCTGGCAGCCGGCGCTTCGCCAGCCATGGTGCATGCCGAAGAGGAGGCCGGCGAGTTCGCGGCCATCTCCGGCGCGCTGACTGTTAACATCGGCACGCTCTCGCCGAGCTGGATGAACGGCATGCGCGCCGCCGCCGCATCGGCGAATGCCAGCGCTAGGCCATGGGTTCTCGACCCCGTCGCCCATTATGCGACTGCCTTTCGCAGGCAGGCCGTCGCGGATTTGCTGGCGCTTCGCCCGACCATCATTCGCTGCAACGCGTCCGAGATCATCGCGCTCGCGGGCGGCGAAAGCCGGGGGCAGGGCGTCGACAGCCGTGACCCCGTGGAGCAGGCAGAGGCTGCAGCCAGCCATATCGCAAACAAGCATCAGGCCGTGGTCGCGGTAACGGGCGAGGTCGACTTTGTCACCGATGGCGCGCGCGCCTGCCGCATCGAGGGCGGCTCATCGCTGATGCCGCAGGTGACGGCGCTCGGTTGCTCGCTGACATGCCTCGTCGGCGCCTTCGCCGCCACAAGGCCCGATGCGCCGTTCGAAGCGACGATATCGGCACTCGCCATGTTCGCCGTCGCCGGCGAAGAGGCGGCGCGCGGCGCGGAGGGCCCGGGGTCATTTTCCTGGCGGTTCCTCGACGCCCTCGCTGCGATAGATGGCGCTGCTATCGACAACAATGCGCGGGTGCGAATGCTATGAGGACGATCGATCTCTCGCTCTATCTCGTCCTCGATCCCGAGCTCTGTGCCGGCATCGGCATGGTCGAAACCGCAAGGCGTGCTGTCGCCGGTGGCGCGACGGTTGTGCAGCTCCGCGACAAGCACGCCTCCACGGCGCGCATGATCGAGACCGGCCGTGCTCTGAAGGAAGCGCTTGCCGGGACGGGCGCGCTGTTTGTCATCAACGATGACGTCGAGGCGGCTGTCGCGATCGGTGCCGATGGGCTGCATGTCGGCCAGGACGATATGGTCGTGCGCGCCGCGCGCGAGCGGGTCGGGCGCGACATGATCCTCGGCCTGTCGGTGGAAACAGAGGCGTTGGCGAGGGCCGTCGATCCAGCGTTGGTCGACTATGCCGGCATCGGGCCGGTCTTCGCGACGCCGACCAAGCCGGACCACAAGCAGCCTATCGGATTCGACGGCCTTGCACGTCTCGTCGCCGCCTGCCCGGTTCCCTCCGTTGCAATCGGCGGGCTGAAGCTGGCGCATGTCAGCGGTGTTTTTACCGCCGGCGCTGATGGGATCGCCGTCGTCTCCGCAATTTGCGGCACGGCCGATCTTCGCGCCGCCGCCCGCGAGCTTTCAGAGGCTATTCAAGGGAGATCATGATGATCCGCAACGTTCTCTCCATCGCCGGATCCGACCCATCGGGCGGCGCCGGCATCCAGGCAGACCTCAAGGCGTTTGCCGCGCGTGGCGTCTATGGCATGGCGGCGCTCACGGCGTTGACTGCGCAGAACACGCAGGGCGTATCCGGCGTTCACCTTGTCCCGCCAGGCTTCGTGGCGGATCAGATCAGGGCCGTGTTCGCGGATGTCCGTGTCGATGCCGTGAAGATCGGCATGATCGCCAATGCCGAAATCGCCGATGCCGTCGCCGACGTTCTCAGGCTTCATCGCGGCATCCCGATCGTGCTCGATCCCATCATGGTGGCCAAGGGTGGGGCGAAGCTTCTCGATCCCGACGCGGTAGATGTGTTGCTGCGCCAGCTGCTGCCGCTTGCGACGCTGCTGACGCCCAATCTGCCTGAGGCAGCCGCGTTGCTGCGCACCGATCTGGTCGAGAGTCGCCGGGAGATGGGCGAGCAGGCCGAAGCGCTGCTTGCTTTGGGGGCCACTGCCGTGCTCGTCAAAGGCGGCCATCTTGAGGGCGACCAGAGCCCCGATGTGCTGGCAACGGAAGACGGCCTCGCCTGGTTCGAGGCCGCCAGGATCCCGACCGTAAACACCCACGGCACTGGCTGCACGCTGTCGAGCGCGCTGGCGGCCGAGCTCGCCAAGGGCACGACGCTGCCACAGGCAGTGGCCGCCGCAAAAAGCTATCTCGCCGGCGCGGTGGCTGCGGCCGACACGCTCGACGTCGGCTCGGGACATGGCCCGGTCCAGCACTTTCACGAACTTTGGACGACAGCGTAAGGAGACGCGAAATGACATTGCCGATCAGTGAGCAGACGGTGATCGTAACCGGCGCCGCGCGCGGGCTCGGGGCGGCGATCGCAAGCGCTTTCGCCCGCGAGGGCGCCAAGGTGGCGATCAACTATCGCAACAGTCGCGAGCAGGCCGAGGCGCTGGCGAAAAGCCTCGGCGAGCGGGCGCATGCGTTTCAGGCCGACATCCGCGACGGCGCGACGGTGAGCGAACTCGTGGCCGACGTCACGCGCAGACTGGGGCCGCCGACCACGGTGGTGCACAATGCGCTTGCCGATTTCAGCTTCAACGGCGATGCACGCCCGAAACTCTGCGAGCTCCGCTGGGAAGAAATGACCGCGCAACTCGATACGGCGGTGAAGGGCGCTTTGAACCTCATGCAGGCGACGCGCCCGGCCATGGCTGCGGCCGGTTTCGGGCGGATCGTGACGATCGGGACCAATCTCTTCCAGAACCCGGTCGTGCCCTATCACGACTATACGGCGGCGAAGGGTGCGCTGTTGTCGCTGACCCGCACCGCGGCGGCCGAGCTTGGGCCCGAGGGGATCACCGTGAACATGGTCTCCGGCGGATTGCTGCGCACCACAGATGCCAGCGCCGGGACGCCCGAGGCGGTGTTCGATCTCATCGCTGGCAGCACGCCGTTGCGCCGCGTGACGACGCCGGAGGAAGCCGCCGACGCCGTGCTGTTCTTTGCCAGCCCGTGGGCGCGGGCGGTTACCGGCCAGAACCTGATCGTCGACGGCGGCCTTGTTTTTGGCTGATGTCTTCAGCTGAACGTCACGACTTGACCGCGCCTGCGGTCAAGCCGGCGATGATGTGCTTCTGCGCCAGGAAGAAGACGATGACGGTCGGCATGATTGTTAGCGTGATGAAGGCGAGCACCAGCTGCCAGGCGGTGCCGAATTCGCCGCGATAGACCATGATGCCAAGCGGCCAGGGGTACATCTTCTCCGAGTTCAACATGATCAGCGGCAGGATGTAGCTGTTCCAGCTGCCGACGAAGGAGATGATGCTGACCGTCGCGATGATCGGCCGCGAGAGCGGCAGGCAGATATGCCAGAAGAAGCGCATGTAGCCGCAGCCATCGACCACCGCCGCCTGGAACAATTCTTCCGGAAGGTTGCGAAAATAATTCCGGAACAGGAGTATGCTCATGCCGAGCCCGAAGGCCACCTGCGGCAGCACCACGCCCCAATATGTGTTGAGCAGCCCGAGATCGCGGATGCGGATGAAAAGCGGCAGGATGGCGGTTGCTGCCGGAAACATCAGCCCGATCAGGAAGTAGCTCAGCAGGAAGTCGGCGCCGAAGAAGCGGACATGCGCGAAGGTGAAGGCGGCCATGGCCGATACCGATACGGTGAGGAAGACGGTCAGCGCGGCGATAAGCAGCGAATTGACCATCTGCCGCCAGTAGCGATCGCCGAACAGGATATCGGTGTAGTTTTCGACATGCCATTCCACCGGCAGGCCGAAGGGATTGGTGCGCAGGTCGCCCAGATCCTTGAAGCCGCCAAGCGCTGTGGTGACCAGCGGGATCAGGACGATGGCCGAGATGATGACCAGCGACGTGTAGAGATAGGCTTTGGTGCCGGCGTTGAGCCGATCGGATGAAACGACGTCAGTCATGGCGCATGAATATCCGTTTGTAGCTGAAGGCGAGCGTGACGCAGATCAGGAAGAGCACGACGCCGACCGCACTTCCGAGCCCGACCTGCATGCGGGCGACGCCGAAATTGAACAGGAAGGTCACCATCGTCTGCGTGGCATTGAACGGACCGCCGCCCGTCAGAGGCATGATGAGGTCGAACAGCTGCAGCGAGCCGACGACGGCGAAGAAGACGGACAGGCGAACGGTCGATCCAAGCAGCGGCAGGGTGATGTAGCGGAACCGCTGCCAACCGCTGGCGCCATCGATCTCGGCTGCCTCCAGCACGCTCTTGTCGAGCGATTGCAGTCCGGCGATGAACAGCATCATGTGGAAGCCGAAGTATTTCCAGACGATGACGCCGAGCACCGCGTACATCGCAAGATCCTTGTCGGCCAGCACATAGGGCGTCTCGACACCGAGCAGATGAGCGATCGAGGCGAAGAGCCCGTAGTCGCCGTCGTAGACGAAGCGCCAGATCAGGCCGGCCGCGACATCGGCGAGCACGTAGGGCAGGAAAAAAATCAGACGGAAGACAACCACGCCGGCGATGCGGTGCGCCAGCATCATCGCCAGCCAGATGGCGAGCGGAATCTGGATCGCGATCGAGATCACCATGATCATCGCGTTGTTCTTCAGCGCGGTGAGGAAGGCGCCGTTCTTGAACAGGAGTTCGAAGTTGCGCATGCCGACATATTGCGTCGGCAGGCCATAGCCGTCCCACTTGTAAAGGCTGTACCAGGCAGCCTCGCCCATCGGCAGGATCACGAAGATCGAGAACAACAGAAGCGCCGGCGGCAGGAAGAGCAGCAGCACGGGCAGGCGGCCAGCAACGGCGGGATGTTTGCGCCGGGCGGACTGGGTAGCCGGTATGCGCGCGGGTCTGATTGCGGTGGCGGCGCTGACATTGGCCATGGGGACCTCACATTCCAGACATCAAATGGCGGCGCGAGAGTATGTCCCGCGCCGCGATGGTCTTGATCAGAACTGATCCTGCTCGAAGGCATCCTGGATCTGCTGTGCGCCATCGGCAGGCGTCATCTGTCCGGAGACGATGGCGACCGAGACGTCGTTGACGACGCGGCCGATCGAGGGGCCGAGATCCTGGTCGAAGAAGTTCTGGTGCCATGTGGAATGCGCCAGCTGTTCGGCCGATTCATGCAGCAGCGGGTCGGTCACGCCATCCTCGGCGCCGACCGCGACCGGGATGATCATGCCGGCCTTGGCCATGGTCCGCTCGTTTTCGGCATTGGTGAGATAGGCGAGGAAGTCCAGCGTTTCCGGCGGCGCCTTCTTGGTGACGGCCCAGCCGTTCAGGCCGCCCAGCGTGTCGGTGACGGCGCCGGCGCCGCCTGTGACGGCCGGGAAGGCGAAGCGGCCGATATTGTCGGGGTTCAGGCCCTTCTTGTCACCGGCATTGGTGCGCTGGTTGGCCTCGGTGTTCTGGAAGCCGAGGATCATCGCCGCCTTGCCGTCGCCAAAGACGCCGAGTGTCTGCGGCCATGTGGCGCCGAGGTAACCTGGCTGGAAGGGCTCGAGCTTGCCGAGTTCGGCGAGCTGTTCGCCGGCCTTGATCATCGCCGGATCGTTGAAGCCTTCGCCCTGGCCATTCTTGGCCGCATCGAAGACTGTCTGGCCGCCGTTGCGCATCACCAGATAGCTCCAGTAGAAGTGGATCGGCCACTTCTCGCCGCCGCCGCCTGCGATCGGCACGATGCCGGCGTCCTTGATCTTCTTGACTGCGGCCAGATAGTCGTCCCAGGTCTTGATCGTGGTCGCATCGACGCCGGCCTTGGCGAACAATTCCTTGTTGTAGAAGAAGGATACGGTGCCGACGGCATAGGGGACAGCGCCGATCTTGCCGTCATAGCTGAGGCCCTTGACGGAAGCCGGGTTGTAGGTCTTCACCCACGCGCCATCCTTGGCGTTCATCGCCTCGCTGAGATCGAGCAGGGCGCCTGTCGCCAGCTGCTGTTTCAGAACGCCGCCGCCCCAGCTGTAGAATAGATCAGGCGCATCGCTGGACTGCAGAAGCGTCGGCAGCTTCGCCTTGAAGGCCTCGTTTTCGAGGAACTGCATCTCCACCTTCGTGCCCGGATGCTCTGCTTCGTAATTCTTGACGATCTGCTGCCATACGCCGAGATAGGTCGGGTCGATTTCGAGATGCATCCACTTGATTGTTGTGTCGGCAGCGGCTGTGCCGGCGGCGATCAGAAGTGCGAGCGCAGTCGCGGTCGAGCGGACAAAGGCGCGACTATTGAACAGGGCTTTCGCCCTTTGATGATTGAACATAAGGTCTCCTCCTCAAGGGAAAATCGTCCTCTACAATTTTGTCCCTTATGCGGATTAAATGATCGGCAGCTTTGCCGGAATGTCAACTCCCTTGGTCGATTTTGGCGGATTGGCCTTGACAGAGGGCTGAATCTCCACGTTATTTAATTCGCATTCCGACAAAAATACCGACCCGCTTCGGCGGTCGCCAGAAGAGCCGTGCACGAATAGATGAAGACCGCAGACCCGGAATTGATGCGCGCGATCAATCGCCTGAACGTGCTCGACACGGTTCGCCGCCATGGGCCGATCGCGCGCGTCGAGATCAGCGAGCGCACGCAGCTGTCGACCACCACGGTGTCGGCCATCACCGCCTCGCTGCTGGATGATGGGCTGATCCTGCCGCGCCACGAAGGCGATATTCGCAACGAAGCTGCAAGAGGCCGGCCACGCGTCATGCTGGAGCTCAATCCGGATGCGGCGCGTGTCGTGGGCGCCAAGATCGCGGCCAGCCGCATGGTCTTCGTCGTCACCGATTTTCGCGGCGATGTGCTCTCGAATCTCACCCTGCCGATCCGGATCGATCGCCAGCCGATCGCGGTCATCGCCGATCTGGTCGAGGATGGCGTGCGGCGCTGCGTCGTCGACGCCGGCCTGTCGCTTGAGGATGTCGATACCGTCTGCCTCAGCCTGCCGGGTGTCATAGAGCATCGGACAGGCCACATCCGCAGCAGCCCGATTTTTCGGGACGTCAATGTCGATTTCGCCGCCGAGATGACCGCGCGGCTGAACACGTCGACGATCGTCGAAAGCGACGCGCATGCCATCACGCTGGCGCATCACTGGTTCGGCAAGGCGCGCGATCTGGAAGACATGGTGCTGATCTCGCTGGAGCAGACACTGGGGCTCGGCGTGCTCCATGGTAACCAGCTGTTTCGCGGCGCCGGCGGCCTCAGCCATAATCTCGGCGATCTAGTGCTTGGCATGGGACCGCGGGGTATCGTGCGGCTGTCGAGCCAGGCGGGCGAAAGCGAAATTCTGGGCGAGCAGCCGGCGGGTGGGCGATTTGCCGAGGCGATCCGGCTCGGGCGCGGCATGGCGCATGCGCAGGCCTTGATCAAGGCAGAAGACAACGCGCTGATCAGCGCGGCGATCCGGGCGGGGGAGGCCGTCGGCGTCGCGGTTGCCAATATCGTGACCATCTTCGCGCCGCCGCGCGTGATCCTCGTGGGCTCCAGCCTGGCGCTTGGCGAACCTTTCCTAGAGAGCCTTCGAAATGCCTACGCGCTGGCCATCCCACCATCGCTCAGGGGCGTCGCGGAACTCGTCTTCGACGATTCCAGCGATGACTTCTGGGCACAGGGGGCTGCGGCCGTCGCCCTTTACGAACTTTACGAGTCGCCGTGGAACACCACGGGCCCGGCGCTCTGACGCTTTC
This sequence comes from Rhizobium sp. Rhizsp42, assembly GCF_047304155.1. Classification (NCBI taxonomy): domain Bacteria; kingdom Pseudomonadati; phylum Pseudomonadota; class Alphaproteobacteria; order Hyphomicrobiales; family Rhizobiaceae; genus Rhizobium; species Rhizobium sp. Rhizsp42. The sequence goes on from NZ_JBGLYS010000006.1 coordinate 163,421, forward strand.
AGAACCAAAATCTATGGGAGGAAATCATGGATAAAGTCGGCATAGGCATCATCGGATGCGGCAACATATCGGGCGCGTACCTGAAGGCCATGGCGTCTTTCCCCATTCTCGACATCAGGGGCGTGGCGGATCTCAACAGCGAGCTCGCGCAGGCAAAGGCGGCCGAGTTCAACGTGCCGGCCAGAAGCGTCGACGAACTCTTCGCCGATCCCTCGATCGAGATCATCGTCAATCTGACCATTCCCAAGGCGCACGTGGCCGTCGGTCTGCAGGCGCTTGCCGCCGGCAAACACACCTATTCGGAAAAGCCGCTTGGGATCAACTTCGCCGAAGGCAAGCAGCTGGCCGAAGCCGCCAAGGCGAAGGGCCTGCGCATCGGTGCGGCACCCGACACCTTCCTCGGCGCCGGCCACCAGACGGCGCGGGCGTTGATCGATCAGGGCGTGATCGGCCAGCCGGTGGGTGGCACGGCCACCTTCATGTGCCCCGGCCACGAGCGCTGGCACCCCAATCCCGCCTTCTACTACGAGGTTGGCGGCGGGCCGATGCTGGATATGGGGCCGTATTACATCACCGATCTCGTCAATCTGTTCGGACCTGTGGCGCAGGTGGCGGGCTTCGCGGTGACGCCGCGCAAGGAACGCGTGATCACCAGCGAGCCCCGAAACGGCGAGCATATGCCCGTACATGTGCCGACCCATGTGTCCGGCCTGATGGCCTTTGCCAACGGTGCCGTGGTGCAGATCGGCATGAGCTTCGACGTCGCGGGCCACAAGCACGTACCGCTTGAAGTCTACGGGACCGAGGGAACGTTGATCGTGCCCGATCCCAATCACTTCGGCGGTGAGGTGGAGTTGCTGCGAAAGGGCGGCTCGTTCGAGAGCCAGCCGCTGACCGCACCCTATGCCGATGGAAACTACCGATCGATCGGTGTCGCCGATCTCGCCTATGCGATCCGTCAGAACCGGCCGCATCGCGCGAACGGCAGCCTGGCGCTGCACGTGCTGGAGGTCATGGAAGCGTTCCAGACCGCATCGGACACCGGCCGCACCGTGGCGATATCAACGCAGACGGAGAGGCCGGCGCCGATCTCGGAATCCCTCGTCGACGGACGTCTGGGCAAGTAATTATTGAGGAGGAAGTTTAATGCGTGAAGCACTGATCGTTTGGGGCGGATGGAGCGGCCACGAGCCGCAGGAATGCGCCGCCATCGTCAAGGACATACTCGAGGAGGACGGCTTCAAGGTCTATGTCGAGCATACAACCGAGGCGTTCGCCGACCCTTCCGTGCACGACCTTTCGCTGGTCGTGCCGATCGTGACCATGTCTAAGATCGAGAAGGAAGAGATCAAGAACCTTGCGGCGGCGATCGAAGGCGGTGTCGGTCTGGCCGGCTATCATGGCGGTGCCGGCGACAGCTTCCGCGAATGCGTGGAATACCAGTTCATCGTCGGCGGCCAGTGGGTCGCGCATCCCGGCAATATCATCGACTACAAGGTCAATATCACCCGGCCTGACGATCCGGTCATGGAAGGCATTTCCGATTTCGACTATACGTCGGAGCAATATTACATGCATGTCGACCCCTCGAACGAGGTGCTGGCGACGACGACCTTTACCGGCGACCACGCCTATTGGATCGATGGCGTGGTGATGCCGGTTGCCTGGAAGCGGAAATACGGAAAGGGACGCGTCTTCTATTCCTCGCTCGGCCATCAGGCCAAGGAGTTTTCCGTGCCGGAAATGCGCACCATCTTGCGCCGGGGCGCCAACTGGGCGGCGCGCTGAGCTCGCGCGAAATAGGTATTAGCACGCGGTTGGAACATTACCGGCCGCGCGCTATTTCTCCATGGTATTCAAACGTGAAGGAGTTTCCAGCATGCGCAAGCTTCTCGCAGTTACCTCAATCGTCATCATGGGCTTCGCCGGCAGTGCATTCGCGCAGATGAACATGGGCATGGACAGCAGCGGCCGGTTTGACGGTTCCGCACCGCTTGGAACCGGTCCGCAGGACGAACAGTCTAGCGGCCTCTCCATTCCCCTCGATTCGCTTGAGACGGGAAGCACCGCAGACACCGCCCCGGTCCAGTGGACACGCTGCCCGCCCAATCAGCGCAATGCGGCCAACCGCAAGTCCACCAATCCGGCCTGCATCAACGGACAGTGATCTGATCAGGTGCCTGGCTTGCAGCCTCGTGTTTGCGTTTCATCGGCACGATCTTTTGTGCTAGTGGGGCGGCTCAACGCGAGGCCTAAGACATGCTGCCCTGGATACAGCTCGATTCCGCTCAAATTCCCGGCGAAGCCGGCGAACTGCGCCTGAAGCAGCGCGGCAGCGAATTCTCGATCATGCTCGGATCGAACGAGCTGATGAATAGCCGTCTCTCCGGTTCCGAAGAGGCGCTCGCGACGCTCTCCTATGACAAGCTCAAGGGCCGGCCGCGTCCGAGCATTCTGATCGGCGGTCTCGGCATGGGCTTCACGCTGCGCGCCGCGCTCGCCGTCGTGCCCAAGGACGCTAGCGTCGTCGTCGCCGAACTAGTGCCCGCCGTCGTCAACTGGGCGAGGGGGCCGATGGCGGAAGTCTTCAAGGGATGCCTCGATGACCCGCGCGTCGACATTCATCAGGGAGATGTGTCCGAACTCATTCGTTCGAGCCGGGCAAAATTCGACGCTATTCTGCTTGATGTCGATAACGGGCCGGATGGACTGACACGTCAATCGAACGATGGGCTCTACGACTTCGCCGGGCTGAAGGCCGCGCGCGAAGCCCTGCGTCCCGGTGGCGTGCTGGCCGTCTGGTCATCCGGCCCCGACGCCAGCTTCACGCGCCGCGTGCGTGACAGTGGCTTTGCCGTCGAGGCCGTCAATTCGCGCGCCAACGGAAAACGCGGCGGCGCGCGCCACGTCATCTGGCTGGCACAGAAGAAGTAACTCAGCCGGCCTAGCCTTTGCGAGCCGTGGCGATGGCGTTCGCGGCGCCGGCACGAAGCTGTTGTGTGTCCGCGCCGGCGATAACGAGATCGAAGCCCATCTTCAGCAGTTGCCCGGCGCGCTCGCCGTTGCTGCCGAAGATGCAGGCGAACTTGCCATGCGCGCGGCAACGGTCGAGCAGCTGCTTCAGCACCACATCCATTTCCGCCGTGTCGGGCGCCAGCTTGGCGCCGTTCGAGAGCGCGATGGAAAGGTCCGATGGGCCGATGAAGACGCCGTCGATGCCGTCAACGCCGAGAATGTCATCGGCGGCATCGAGCGCTGCCCGGGTCTCGATCATGGCGATCGCGACGGTCTCCATGTTCGCCGTCGCCAGATAGGTCGTGGCGGAAAGGCCGGTATGGTTCATCGCCAGCGTCGGTCCCCAGCTGCGCTCGCCGAGCGGCGGATACTTGGTCGCCTTGACTAGGGCATGTGCATCCGCAACCGAATTGATCATCGGCGCGATAATTCCGGACGCGCCGGCATCGAGCAGCCGCGAGGCCGTCGAGAAATCGCCGACGGGAATACGCGCCATCACCGGCTTGCCGGCCAGCCTGCCCTGCCCAATGCCATTGGCGGCCGACACCATGTCCCAGACGCCATGCTGCATATCGAGCACGACGGCATCAAAAGCTTCCTGCGAGAGGTGATTGACGAAGAGCGGATCGGGTATGCCGATCCAGGCCGAAATCAGACCACCGCTTTCGCCAGACCTGAGGCGTTTCGAAAAGTCGTTGATCGCAGTTGAACCAGGCATGCCAGTCTCCTTCCGCAGCTCAGCCCGTGGCGCGCTGCTCATCTTGATGGAATTGCTCGATAAAGGCCTTCTGAAGAAGGATGCCGTCCCATTCGTCGGGGAAGAACGGCGAATCGTAGATCAGCGTGTAGGGACCGGCATATCCCGCCTGTCGGCAGGCTTCCAGGCACTTGCCGTAGTCCTCGGTGTCCATGCCGGATGCGGTATAGTTTGCCTTGGCGTGGCAGATCTCGGCGCGGCGCATGATATCTGAAAGGCCGGCATATTTGTTTGGCGCTGACCAATTGCCGAGATCGCCGTTGAGGCCGACCTTGCCGGCGAGATCGTCAAGCAGCCAGTTCATTTCTCGCGGCGACGGCAGGAGATCGAACCAGTTTTCGGTGACGACACGGATACCGCTCTCCTCTGCCTGCTCCGCCAGCCATGAGAGATGTCCCGATGAACGGGCGAGGTTCTGGTCGCTCGGCTGCTGCTTTCCCGCGATGACGCGCATGTTTCTCGCGCCAAGTGCCGTCGCGATCTCGATCCAGCCGGCGATCCAGCGGATATCGCGCTCGGCCGTCTCGGGGTTGCTCGGGTCGCCATCCTCGACCAGCAAGGTCTGAAGCAGGACGCCGGACTGATCGAGGGCTGCGCGCAGCCGGCGCAGATAGTCCGCGTCGAGGCTCGGCAGATGGAAGGAGCAGATCTCCAGCCGATAGATACCGCGATCGGCAAGCTGGCGCGGAACGTCGATCAGCTCGACGCTGCCGGGGCCGTAAGACTCTTGTGGCGCCGCGCTCTTGGCCGGATCGGGGCTATAGGGATAGACCGCGCCCAGTGCGCGGTGCAGCGACCATGTGGAGACGGCGAACCGTCCGTTCTCGATATCCTCGATCATTCCATTCCTCCTCCTCGTTCCCGCCCTATCTAGGCAGCAACGCCTTGGAATTTCAAACGGAATCTCCCGTGATCACAGCTTCCGCTGAAAGGCTGGCGGCAAGCAGCGCCTCGTCGCGGCCGGCGGTTGCCGAAAGCAGCAGGCCGACCGGCATATCCGCGTCGCCGGTCCCGCAAGGGATCGACACACCACACCAGTCGAGGAAGTTGCCGAGCATGGTGTTGCGCAAGGTCTTGCCATTGGTCGCGAAAAAAAGATCGTCGTTTGCCTCCAGCGCGGCGATCGGCGGCGCGACATGGGCGACGGACGGGTAGGCAATGAGGCTATCGCCGACCATTCGGTTGACCTCCGCGATCAGCCGCTCGCGCGCTTCGACAATGGCGATGTAGTCAGGCATCGTGATCGTCTGGCCAAGGCGGGTGCGCTGCACGACACGGTGGTCCATTTGATCCGCCTCCGGCCCGGCGAGACGTTCGCGATGAAGCGCGAAGGCCTCCGCGGTCACCAGGCTTCCGTATTTGCCCATGAGGGCGAGAATCTCGTCGAAGGCCGGGATGTTCACGCGGGTGACGGAAGCACCTTCCGCGATCAGCCACTCCACGCCTTGCTCGAAGGCAGCGACGACGCCGGCCTCGGCGCCATCGAACACGACATTATCTGGAATGATCACATCCAGCTGCCGAAGCGAGCTCGGGGTGATGGTGGGCGCGGCGGTCAGGCCGCGCATGGCCGCGTCGACCCAGATCGCGTCCTGAACGGTGCGGCAAAGGGGGCCTAGCGAATCCAGGCTTTTCGCCAGCGGAAAGACTCCGCCCATAGGGTAGCGCCCGCGTGTTGCCTTGTAGCCGACGATGCCATTGAAGGCGGCGGGGATGCGGACCGATCCGCCCGTGTCGGTGCCGATCGCGACCGGAACGAGGCCTGCGGCAACGGCGGCGCCGGCGCCCGAGGAGGAGCCGCCGGGAATACGTGGCTCATCCTTGCCGCGCGGATTGTGCGGCGTGCCGTAATGTGGGTTGATGCCGAGGCCCGAGAAGGCGAATTCGCTCATGTTGGTGCAGCCAACGGCGATCATGCCGGCCTGGGCAAGCGCGGTCACGACAGCGGCGTCGTCTTCTGCGACGGGGGCGTCCCGCAGCACCTTCGAGCCGGCCGTCGTCGCGCGCCCCTTGATGTCGAACAGGTCCTTCCAGGCCACGGGAATGCCCTCAAGCAACCCACGCGACCGGCCGGCCTTCAGCCGCGTCGAGGACGCCTTGGCCTCTTCAAGCGCGCGCTCGGCCAGCAGTTCGGTGAAAATCGACTGATCTGGATGCGCCTCGATACCTTCAAGCACCGCCTCGGTAACCTCGACCGGATCGGCGGCGCCATTCTGGATGAGAACGGAAAGTTGCGCGATCGACATCGCCCCAAATGATTTCGTCATGTCAGTGTCCGTGGTCTGGATGAATACCCGACCTAAGCCGAATTTCCTCGAAGTGCCAAGCCCTTGAAGCCAGATCAAACCGATTGGTTCGATTTTATGAACACTGAGTTTGCGTATCCGGCCTTCAACCGTGGCGGTTGCCACCACATATGGGGAATGCGCGAAAGACGCCACGGGTCGAGGGATGTTGTAGGCACCTCGCGCGGATTTCAGGAGCAAGACAATGAGAGATGTAGACAGCTGGAGCGCCCCTCGCGGCGACACGGTCCATCATCATGCAACGGACGAAGAGTTGGACGGTATGGGCGAGCGCGAATACGTGGAACACATCAAGGCAACCAGCCGACCATCGGTGTCGGAGCGGTTTATGATCGTTGGAGCCCTGCTGGTTCTTGGCGCTGCGGGGTATGTCGCGCATATGAACACCTCGACGGCATCGGCTGTCGATCTCGCGCCCGTCGGGGCGATCTCGGATTCTGGCCCGTCGCTGGATTATTGCCGGGAACATAGCCCGTATCCCGACAAGTCCTGCTGAGGACTTGTCCTGAGTTCTTCCGGCTTAAACTGGAGAAACGGCGATCGTGACATAGTTCTAGTCGGGGGAGGGCATCATGTCCGGTGATATCGACTACGATCTCGATCGCTTTATCGACGCTCAAAATGGTATTTACGATCGCGCGCTTGCGGAGCTCAGGAATGGCCGCAAGCGCTCGCACTGGATGTGGTTCATCTTTCCGCAGATGGCCGGTCTCGGCACGTCGCCAATGGCCGAGAAATATGCGATCCGCTCGGCCGGCGAGGCGTCGGCTTATCTCGCCGATCCCATTCTTGGCGCCCGCCTGTTGCGCTGCGTCGACGCGGTGTTATCGATCGATGGGAAGTCCGCGCATGAAATCTTCGGCTCGCCGGATGACCACAAGCTCCGATCGTCAATGACGCTCTTCGCGGCGGTCAGCGACCACGGATCACCTTTCCACCGGGTTATAGACCAATTTTACGACGGATCGTTCGACCTTCGCACGATCGAACTGCTTGATGCCATCAGCTAGCGGGCGCTATCCTACGCGGGAATGTTCGAGCGTATCAATCTCCGCCGAGATTTCCTCGATCCTCAAGCGCAACTCACGATCAGTGCCGTCGTTGACATCCTCGTCCCCGAAGCAATCGCGCGCATCGTAGAGTTCAAGCTTGGCTTCAAGCTCCGCCCGTTTGGCATACAGGCGATGGAGATAAATGTAGTTCATCTTCTCGCTCAACCGTGTTTCCACATCTGGTTGAAAACGAGTTGCCCTCACGAAAGTTCCAAGCTTAGAGACCAGCGGTCAGGCAAACGCCGCAACAGCGGCGTTGCATGCCTTGGAGAAGTGGCCGCAACAGTTGTCCTTGCCCATCGACTGACGGGTGACGCGGGCGCCTTCGAGGAGCAGGGTCAGCGTGTCTGCCAGCAGCTGCGGTTCACGCGCGCCGGCGGCGAGACAGAGCGCCTCGAGCCTGTCGCGCTGCTCAGCCTTATGGCGTTCGATGACGCTATAGGCCGGGTGTCCTTCGCCCTTGAGCTCGATCGCGGCGTTTGCCAGATCGCAGCCGACTTGATCGCCGCAAAGGCTCTGTGTCCTGAGCTCGATCCAGGCAAGCAGCTGGGCGCGCGCATCATCCGGGTGCGTGGCTTCCAGCTCGCGCCAGATTGCCTCGGCCTTCTCGGAAGCGCGGCGCAGCGTTTCGCACACCAGCTCGTCCTTCGATCCGAAGTGGCGGTAGAGCGTCATCTTGTTGGTGAGAGCACCTTCGGCAATGGCATCGACACCGATGCCACGGATCCCGTGCTCACGAAAAAGCTCCGCCGCGGTCGAGACGATACGTTCCCGGGGAGGGATCTTTTCATCGGCGCCTGCAGGCAGAAGAGCTGTCGAAGTTTTTGATTTTTCTGCGGACAATGTCCTTGACATCCATGTGACCGATCGGTAACAAATGCATTGTTACTTACCGGTAACACCACTTTTCGCGGAAGTCAATTGCCGAGAGGGCAGCGCGGCCGAAGTGGAACACGGGCGACCGCCCACGAAAGGAGGACTGAGCCATGAGAAAGACCAGAGACGACCTGACGATATCCGAAGCCCTTCGCGACCCCCTGATCGCCATGGTGATGCGCGCCGATGGCGTGAAGCTTGAAGATTTCAAGCGGCTCCTGGAGACGGCGGCGGTAAAGCGCGAACAGCGTTCCAACCCGGTCAAGAAATTCATCGACGTCATCAAGAGCAATCCGGCCGCGATCTGCAGCTATTGCTAACGCCTTGGGCTTCCCTGCCCCCCGAAAGCCGTCGCCACATTGGCGGCGGCTTTTTTGTTTTTGGCGATCCACGCTGATGCCGGCGATCGCGCGGTGCGTCTGCATAAAAAAACGGAGCCTTTCGGGCTCCGTTCTCTAAGCGATACAGGTCAGAATTCAGACCATTCCGGCTCTTGCTTGAGCGCGGCGTTTCCGCGAAACGCGTTGGTCAACTTCTGGCCAAGCTGCCGTGCAGGCGAGGCGACGGGGCCGTGGCTGGCGGTCGTCGCCGCAGGCTTGGCAAAACTCGGGCGTCCCTGGTTCGCAACGGCGCCCCCGTCCAGCTTGAACTGCGCCATGAGCTGAGACAGCGCCATGGCTTCATGCGCGAGGCTGTGGCTGGCCGCGGTCGTTTCCTCGACCATGGCGGCATTTTTCTGGGTGCCTTCGTCCATGGTGTTCACGGCCGTGTTGATCTCCTGCAGGCCGAGTGACTGCTCGCGCGACGCTTCGGCGATCGCGTGAACATGTCGGTTGATCTCCTGCACTTCGGCGACGATCGCATCGAGAGCCTTACCGGCTTCGCCGACCAGTTCCACGCCGGACTCGACCTGCGAACCCGAGGCGGTGATCAGCGCCTTGATCTCCTTGGCGGCGCGCGCCGAACGCTGTGCCAGTTCACGGACTTCCTGAGCGACGACCGCGAAGCCCTTGCCTGCCTCACCGGCACGCGCGGCTTCCACGCCGGCATTGAGGGCGAGAAGGTTGGTCTGGAACGCGATATCGTCGATCACGCCGATGATGTTGCTGATCTCGTTCGAGGACTGCTCGATCAGGTGCATCGCGGTCACGGCGTTGCGCACGACTTCGCCGGAGCGTTCGGCTGCTTCACGCGTCTTGGCGACAAGCTGGCTGGCGTCGCTTGCGCGCCCTGCTGCATCCTTGACCGTCGTCGTGATCTGCTCGAGTGCCGCAGCGGTTTCCTCAACGGAGGCTGCCTGCTGCTCGGTACGCTTGGAAAGGTCGTCGGCGGAGGCGCGGATCTGGCTCGACCCTGCACTGATGGCGCTCGCATTGGCGCCAACCGCCTGGAGCGCGTTATTGAGCTTGGAGATCGCGGCGTTGAAGTCCTGGCGAAGCGTATCGAGGTCACCGGTGAACGGCGTGTCGATGCGGCAATTCAGATCGCCATCGGCGAGATTGCCGAGCGCGCCGCCCAGAGCTTTGACTGCTCGCTGCAGGTTGGCCGCCTCATTGGCCTTCTCCGCTTCGCGCTCAAGGCGTTCGCTCTCGCTCATCGAGCGGGTGGCTTCCGCCTGCTGCTCGATGCGCATGCGGTCGATCGCATTGGTCCGGAACACGGCAACCGCTGCAGCCATCTGGCCGATCTCGTCGCGTCGATCGAGACCGTCAACCTCTTTGCCGGTCTCGCCGGAGGCAAGCGTTTCCATGCGTTCGCGAAGCTTCGCCATCGGCGTCGTCACACCCTTCTGGGCGATGACCATGGCAAAGGCGATTGCCGCGATAACGCCAAACGTAATGCCGACAAGGGTGTAGGAGATGGTAGAGGAAACGGAAGCCGAGAGCTGGCTGCCTCCCTGTTCCAGCAGATCTGCCATTGCCTTGTTGTTGGCGCCGAACTTGGGCGACAGGCCAATGATCGTATCATCGAGCTTTGTGGAAAGCTGTTGCGTCTGCTCCGCGTTTCCGGCGGCATGCGCAGCAAGAAGCTGATCGCCGAGCGACTTCAGGCCATCGGCGCCGGTAAGCAGTTCGTCGATCGCGCTTTTGCGGCTGGGGACCAGCTCAGACACCTGCGCGAGGCGCTTGCGCGCGCCGTCGAATTCCGTGGCAAAACGCTTGGAGATATTGTCGAAAGCGGGGGAACCGGGCTGCTGCGCGACAGCGCGGCTCAGCCATGTCGTGGATGTCCAGATGCCTGCTGCCGCGCGGGCGCTGAAGGTCGCCGCTTGGCTCTCGTTCTGAAGGAAGCCGGTATACTGCTGATTGGCCGCGCTGAACTTGTCGGTGAGGTACAGCAAGCCTGCCATGGAAACGAGGCCGAGCATGGCAATAGCCATAAGGAATTTGGTTTTTATCTTCAGGTTTTTCAACATGAGGCACCTTGGAAATCGTGGTGAAATGGCATCGGGCCGCCTGCGGTCGAGGGGACCTCGATCGCAAGAAAAAATGACATCAGAAAACGGTGAGACAACGCATCATGCGCAAAACATCGGGGAGACATCCACGATATTGTGGCTTCAACCTAGGCGCTTATCATTAAAGAAATCTGACCTTGCCAAGCCAAGCGAATAGAATCGACAGTAGAGATGCGTTTTGTCAAAGCATGTCGGTGTGAAAGCATAAGCATATATTTATGCTGTCTAATTTTCCGTCATGTTATCGACGGTGTTCTGGTCACGGCTGATTAACCAGTTGGCTGAATGACCTAAAAGTGTCATTGCGGCACACGTATAGGTCAACATACATGAGCGCGCGGTCACAATTTTGATCGCAGCCCGCGAGCCCGTGGGTCCTTTTGACACAAATCATATTGAGGATGCTTAGTGGTTTACACACGCCGCAACGTCATTGCCATGTCCGGAGCCGCGCTGGCGGGCGCCGTTCTGCCGAAGGTCGCAGCCGCACAGTCGATCGGCTTCACCCCATCGCCGATCTATCCGGATCCGGCCATTCAGGTTCTCGACCCTAGCTTTGCCAAATATCGCGTCGCCAGCTCTTCGCTGGAACAGGTCGCCACCGGCGCACGCTGGCTGGAAGGCCCTGTCTGGTTCGGCGATGGTCGCTATCTTCTCGTCAGCGACGTGCCGAACAACCGGGTCATGAAATACGACGAGACCAACGAGACCTGGAGTGTCTTCAACCCGAATTCGAACTATTCGAACGGTCATGCGCGCGACATGCAAGGCCGGCTTTTGTCGTGCGAGCACCTGACGCGCCGCGTCACCCGCACCGAATATGACGGCTCGATCACGGTCCTAGCCGATAATTACAAGGGCAAGAAGCTCAACTCGCCGAACGACATCGTCTGCAAGTCGGACGGTTCGATCTGGTTCACCGACCCGACCTTCGGCATTGCCGGTGAATGGGAAGGCGACAAGGCCGAGCCGGAACTGCCGCACTCGGTCTATCGCATCTCGCCGGATGGGAAGCTCAGCCTCGTCACCGACGAGCTGAAGGGTCCGAACGGCATCGCCTTCTCGGAAGACGAGAAGAAGCTCTATATCGTGGAAGGCCGTGCACAGCCCTATCGCATCGTCTGGTCCTACGACGTCGCCAAGGACGGTTTCTCGCTTTCCAACAAGAAGGCGCTGATCACCGCCGACGACAATGGCGGCCTCGACGGCTTCAAGGTCGATGTCGACGGCAACTTGTGGTGCGGATGGGGCTCTTCGGGTGCGGCCGGCGCCAAGCCGGAAGATCTCAACGGCGTGAAGATTTTCAACAAGGCCGGCAAGCCGATCGGCTTCATCAAGCTGCCGGAACGTTGCCCGAACCTCGTCTTCGGCGGGCCGAAGAAGAACCGCCTCTACATGGCTTCCAGCCATTCGGTCTACGCGCTCTATGTAGAGACGCGCGGAGCAGTCTGATCAATAAAAATCGAGCCGCCGCGATTGTCGCGGCGGCTCGAGCAAGCCTTCGACCTCAGATGATGCCGCCGCTGCCGCCCACGGACGCCGGGCGCTCCGCGGCAACCTTCTTGCGGTAGCCGCTGGCGCGATAGGTGGCAACCGGATCGATAGCGCCGCCGGCGCGACGACGGGCTTCGGCAAGGATCGGCTCGACATCTGTGCGATAACCGCGCTTCAGCGTCTCCGTCGCCATCAACGCATCGTTCTCGTCCTGGAAGCCTGCCAGCGCCTTGCGGTCGACGATCAGCGCCTGCGCGTAGGCGCGGCGGATTTCGTTGGCGCTGTTGATCAGGCTTTCGATCGGATCGGTCACATTGTGCGACTGGTCGATCATGTGGGCCGGGTTGAAGTCGTTGACGCCGCGCTGCTCGGCCTCGACCAGCTCGTTGAAGACGAGGAACAGGCGGTAGGGCTCGATCGAGCCGGCGTCGAGGTCGTCGTCGCCATACTTCGAGTCGTTGAAGTGGAAGCCGCCGAGCTTGCCGAACTGGATCAGACGGGCGACGATCATCTCGATATTGGTGTTCGGCGCATGGTGGCCGAGGTCGACAAGGCAATGCGCCTTCGGACCGAGCGTCTGGGCGATCAGGTAGTTCGTGCCCCAGTCCTGCACGACCGTCGAGTAGAAGGCCGGCTCGTACATCTTGTGTTCGGAGAACAGCTTCCAGTCGTCGGGCAGCGCCTTGTAGATGTCGGCCATCGAGGCGAGGTAGCGTTCGAAGGAGCGGGTGAAGTTGCTCTGGCCCGGGAAGTTGGAACCGTCGCCGACCCAGACGGTCAGCGCCTTGGAGCCGATCGCCTTGCCGATCTCGATGCATTCGATGTTGTGCTCGACGGCCTGCGCGCGGGTTGCCGCGTCGGTGTGGCTGAGTGAACCATACTTGTAGGAATGGGCCTGGCCGGGCGCGTCGGAGAAGGTGTTGGAGTTCATCGCGTCGAAACCGAGGCCGAGCTGGTCGCCCTTCGCCTTCAGTTCCTTGACGTCGGTCTTGTCCCACGGAATGTGGAGCGAGACGTTCGGCGTGGCGCGGGTGAGCTCGTTGATGACGGAGCAATCGTCGAGCTTGTCGAAGATCCCGCGCGGCTCGCCGGTGCCGGGGAAGCGGGCAAAGCGCGTGCCGCCGGTGCCAACGCCCCAGGATGGAACGGCGACGAAGAATTCGGAGACGCGGCGCGTGATCGCTTCAATATCAATTCCACGGCGGGAAAGATTGGCGCCCAGCGCTTCGTAATCGGATTTGAGCGCAGATGCGCGCTTGTCGTTTTCCTGCGCAATCACATCCTGCGCGATTTTGGTCTCGGCCATCAGTTCCTCCCTCTTCGCATCGAACCAAACGGCTCCTGTCCGCGTTTCGATGCGTGAAATAGCTAAATCAATAACGAGGCGACCTTGGACATCATACGCATTCTTTTCGCGATCATCCTGCCACCTGTCGGCGTGTTCCTGCAGGTCGGTATCGGCCTGCAGTTCTGGCTAAACATACTGCTGACGCTGTGCGGCTACGTGCCGGGGATCATCCATGCGGTATGGGTGATCCTCCGGCGGTAGCGATCAGCGCGGGAAGCTCTGCGCGTTGCCGGCATCGACATTGATGATGTTGCCGGTGGATTTTGCCGAGAGATCGGACGCCAGGAAGTAGATTGCTTCGGCGATGTCTTCAGGGAAGACGTTGAGCTTCAGCATGGAACGCTTGCGGTAGTGCTCCTCCAGCTCGTTGATCTCGATCTTCGACGAGGCCGCACGCTGCTCGCGCCACTCGCCATTCCAGATCTTCGATCCGCGCAGGACCGCATCTGGGTTGACGGTGTTGACACGAATGCCGGCTTCCGCGCCTTCCAGCGCCAGGCAACGTGCGAGATGGATCTCGGCGGCCTTGGCCGTGCAATAGGCGGCCGCGTTCGGAGACGATGCCAGGCCGTTCTTGGAGGCCACGAACACGACGTTGCCGCCGAGATTCTGCTTGCGGAACAGGCGGAAGGCTTCGCGCGAAACCAGGAAGTAGCCGGTCGCCAATATATCGATGTTCTTGTTCCACATCGAAAGCTCGGTGCTTTCGATCGGCGCGGACGAGGCAATGCCGGCGTTCGAGACGAGGATATCGACGCCGCCGAACTCGACGCAGGCTTCAGCGAAGGACGAGATCACGCCGTCTTCCTTGGTCACATCGAGCTTGACGCCGCGAACGGCATCGGCGCCGAACTGCTTGGCGAAATCGGCCTTCGTGCTGTCGAGCGCTTCCTGGTCGATATCGGCCAGAACCACGCAGGCACCTTCGCCGATCAGGCGGGCCGCCGTCGCGCGGCCGATGCCGCCCGCACCGCCAGTGACGAAGGCAACCTTGCCGGCCAGGCTCTTCGGCTTCGGCATGCGCTGAAGCTTGGCTTCTTCGAGCAGCCAGTATTCGATGTCGAAGGCTTCCTGCTCAGGCAGACCCTGATATTCTGAAACGGTCGACGCGCCGCGCATGACGTTGATGGCGTTGACGTAGAACTCGCTGGCGATACGCGCCGTTGCCTTGTCGCGGGCAAAGGACAGCATGCCGACGCCGGGAACGAGGAAGATGACCGGGTTCGCATCGCGCATGGCGGGCGAATTGTCATGCTTGCAGTCGTTGTAATAGCGCGCGTAGTCGGCGCGGTAGTCTTCCAGCGCCTTGTCGAGGCCGGCAACGATCGCATCCACATCCGGCTTTGCCGGGTCGAAATCGATGATCAGGGGGCGGATCTTGGTGCGCAGGAAGTGGTCGGGGCAGCTGGTGCCGAGGGCGCCGAGCGGTGCCAAGTTCTTCGAGTTGACGAATTCGAGAACGGCGTCCTGGTCATCGAAATGGCCAAGCTTGCGTTCCGACTTGCCGATGCGACCGCGAATTTCGGGCATGAGGCGGGCGGCGATGGCGCGGCGCTGTTCGCCGGCCAGGCTTTCGGTGGCCGCACCACCGAAGATCGTCTTGCCTTCGGTCTTCTCGGCGAACCAGACGATCGCCTTGTTGATGATCTCGAGTGTCAGTTCGTAGCAGGCCTTGGCATCGTTGGCCCAGGTGAAGAGGCCATGGCTTTCGAGCACGACGCCCTTCGAATTTGGGTTTGCCTTGACGAAGGCTTCGAGATCGAGGCCTAGCTGGAAGCCCGGGCGGCGCCAGGGCAGCCAGCCGATGTCAGCGCCGAAGATCTGCTGGGTCAACTCCTTGGAGTTCTTCGAAGCAGCGATCGCGATGATCGCATCGGGGTGCATGTGGTCGACATGCGTGAAGGGTACGAAACCATGCAGCGGCGTGTCGATCGAAGCGGCGCGGCTGTTGAGGTTATACGTGCAATGCGGAAGGAAGCCGACCATGCGGTCTTCGTCTTCGACGCCCTTGTAGATGCCCTTCAGCGAATCCAGCTTGTCCTGGTAGAGGGTGGCGAAACCGTCGAGCTTGATGGTGCCGACGTCACCGCCCGAACCCTTGACCCAGAGAACCTTAACCTTTTCGCCGGTCAGCGGGTCGGTTTCCATGACCTTGGCAGAGGTGTTGCCGCCGCCATAGTTGGTGATGCGCTTGTCGGCGCCCAGCAGGTTCGAGCGATAGAGCAGCTTTCCAGGCTCATCCAGGCCTGCAGCGTACGAGTCATCCCAACGGTTATCCAGAAGCCGGACGGTTGCCGCCATGTCATCCTCCCATGTAGAATTCTTCAGGACGCGAAAATGAGTAATACGCCCTTTGCGGTGACGGTATCGCTCATCAAAAGCGCCGTTGTCAATCGAAAACGATCAAAAACGATTATGTTGCAACGCAATATGGAAAAATATGATCGTTTGTGATTGACACATAGTCACAACTGCGAAATAAACGATGCAGGAGGAACCCATGCACGAACGCGAACGCCATCGCATCATATTGAGCGCCGTACAGGAAAAGTCGGTCGTGACGGTTCAGGATATTTCCGAGCTGACCGAGGCTTCCGAGGCGACGATCCGGCGTGATATCGCAGCGCTTCACGTGCAGGGAAAGATCCGGCGCGTGCGTGGCGGGGCGGAAGCGGTGCATCCGCCGCAGCTCGGCAATCTCGCCGGTCGGCCTTTCAGGGTTTCAGAATCAGTCAATTCCGATAAAAAACGCGCAATTGCGCGCGCAGCCGTCGATCTCTGCGATCCTGGCGACGCCATCATCATCAATGGTGGAACGACCACCTTCCAGATGGTGCATTTCATGGCGGCGCATCGCATGCAGGTGATGACCAATTCGTTCGCGATCGCCGAGCATCTGGTCAAGCATTCGAAGAACACGGTGACGGTTCCGGGTGGCGTGATCTATCGCGAGCAGAGCCTGATCCTGTCGCCCTTCGACAATGACGCGATCCGCAATTTCTATGCGCGGCGCTTCTTCATCGGTGCGCAGGGCGTCGGGCCGCTCGGCATCATGGAAGCGGATGCGCAGATCATCCAGAGCGAGCAGAAGCTGATGCATCAGGCCGACGAGTTGATCGTCATGGTCGATTCCAGCAAGTTCCATCGCCGCTCGAGCCTCATTCTGTGCGGGCTCGATCGCGTCACGACGGTGATCACGGACGAGGGCGTGTCCGATGAGGCGGTGCGGATGATCGAGGATGCGGGCGTCAAGCTCGTCGTTGCGAGCATGGTCTCGCAGGCAAGGGAGGATTCCTCGTCGGTCGCCTGAACGGCGCCGGCAGGATGTAGTCAAGTCAATCAACGTGGGAGGAAGAAAGCATGAAACTCGCAAAGACACTGGCGGTGGGCGTCGCCTTTGCCGTCGCATTGATGGCAGGTGCTGCAAGCGCCAAGGACATCAAGATTGGCCTCGTGGTCAAGTCGCTCGGCAACGGCTTCTTTGAAGCCGCCAACAAGGGCGCCCAGGAAGCAGCCAAGGAACTCGGCGGCGTGGAAGTCATCTACACCGGCCCGACCTCGACGACGGCCGAAGGCCAGATCGAAGTCATCAACTCGCTGATCGCGCAGGGCGTCGACGCCATCGCTATCTCCGCCAACGATCCCGACGCTGTCATCCCGGCCCTCAAGAAGGCCAAGCAGCGCGGCATCAAGGTCATCTCCTGGGATTCCGGCGTCAACAAGGACGGCCGTATCCTGCAGCTGAACCCGTCGTCCAACGAACTGATCGGCAAGATGTGCCTGACGCTCGTCAAGGATCATCTGGAAGGTGGCAAGGGTGACTTCGCGATCCTGTCTGCAACCACGACGTCCACGAACCAGAACATCTGGATCGGTGAGATGAAGAAGCAGCTCAAGGACTTCGCCGGCATGAACCTCGTCACCACCGTTTACGGTGACGACCTCTCCGACAAGTCCTACCGCGAAGCCGAAGGCCTCCTGAAGTCCAACCCTGATGTCAAGGTCATCGTCGCTCCGACGACGGTCGGCGTTCTGGCCGCTTCCAAGGTCGTCGAAGACAAGGGTCTCGTCGGCAAGGTCTACGTGACAGGTCTCGGCCTGCCGTCCGAAATGGCCGG
Source organism: Rhizobium sp. Rhizsp42 (assembly GCF_047304155.1). NCBI lineage: Bacteria > Pseudomonadati > Pseudomonadota > Alphaproteobacteria > Hyphomicrobiales > Rhizobiaceae > Rhizobium > Rhizobium sp. Rhizsp42. The sequence goes on from NZ_JBGLYS010000006.1 coordinate 180,845, forward strand.
TGCGATCAAGTCAGGTGCTACGAAGGAATTCGCGATCTGGAACCCGATCGACCTCGGCTACTCCGCAACGCAGATCGCCTATCACCTCGTAAAGGGTGACGCGACTGGCGCACCGGGCACCGAAATCGAAGCCGGCCGCATGGGCAAAATCAAGGTAGACGACAAGGGCGAAGCCGCAATGGCCGACCCGTTCATCTACAACGCGTCGAACATCGACCAGTTCTCGAAGGTTTTCTAAGCCTTTCGCGGACAGACAAAACCCGGCGGCACTGCCGCCGGGCCCTTCCCAATGAACACTGGTAAGCGCTGATGAACAACGCCCTTCAACACCCTGTTGCAAGCGTCGCGACAAACGACGTACCCGCAATTCTCGAGATGCGCGGCATCTCGCAGATATTCCCTGGCGTGAAGGCGCTCGATAACGTCAGCATCGCGCTCTACCCCGGCAAGGTCACCGCGCTGATCGGCGAAAACGGCGCCGGCAAGTCGACCCTCGTCAAGATCCTCACCGGCATCTACCGCCCGAACGAAGGGGAAATCCTCGTCGACGGCAAGCCGACGACGTTTGCCAATGCGCAGGCCGCGATAGATGCCGGCGTCACCGCGATCCATCAGGAAACCGTACTCTTCGACGAGCTGACGGTTGCCGAAAACATATTCCTAGGCCATGCGCCGCGCACGCGTTTCCGTACCATCGACTGGAAGCTGATGAACAGCCGCGCCAAGGCGCTGCTCACCTCGCTTGAAAGCAATATCGATCCGACGATCCGACTGAAGGACCTCTCGATCGCGCAACGCCATCTCGTGGCGATCTCGCGCGCGCTGTCGATCGAGGCCCGCATCGTCATCATGGACGAGCCGACCGCCGCCCTGTCGCGCAAGGAGATCGACGATCTCTTCCGCATCGTCGAAGGCCTGAAGGCTCAGGGCAAGGCGATCCTCTTCATCAGCCACAAGTTCGACGAACTCTATGAGATCGCCGACAATTTCGCGGTCTTCCGCGACGGCCGCGCTGTCGGCCACGGCAATCTGAAAGCCACACCACAGGACGAGATCGTCCGCATGATGGTCGGCCGCGATGTCGAGAACGCGTTCCCGAAGATCGACGTCGCGATCGGCGGACCGGTGCTACAGGTCGAGAAATACTGCCACCAGACCGAGTTCCGCGATATCTCGCTGACGCTGCGCAAGGGCGAAATTCTCGGCATTTACGGCCTGATCGGCGCCGGCCGCTCCGAGCTCTGTCAGTCCCTGTTCGGCATCACCAAGCCGCTATCGGGCAAGCTCACGCTTGATGGCCGGGAGATCAGCATTAATTCGCCGCTCGACGCCATCAGGGCGGGCATCGTCTACGTGCCGGAAGAACGCGGCCGCCACGGCCTGGCGTTGCCCATGCCGATCTACCAGAACATGACGCTGCCATCGCTCGGACGCACCTCGCGCAAGGGCTTCCTGAAGGCAGCCAATGAGTTCGCGTTGGCGCGCAAATATGCCGAGCGGCTCGATCTGCGCGCCGCGGCGCTTTCGGTTCCAGTCGGAACGCTGTCGGGTGGCAACCAGCAGAAGGTGGTGATCGGCAAGTGGCTGGCGACAATGCCCAAGGTCATCATTCTCGACGAACCGACCAAGGGCATCGATATCGGCTCGAAGGCGGCGGTGCATGGCTTCATCAGCGAGCTCGCCGCCGAGGGCCTCTCCATCATCATGATCTCTTCAGAACTGCCGGAGATCATCGGAATGTCCGATCGGGTGCTTGTCATGAAGGAAGGCCTGTCGGCCGGCCTATTCGAGCGCAAGGACCTGACGCCGGAAACGCTGGTGCGCGCCGCCACCGGTAACGCTTGAGGTAACCAGCATGTCCAGACTCTTGAGAAAACGCGAAACGCTGCTTTTCATCATCATCGCGGTGATGATCGCCGCCTTTTCGACCCGCGCTGATGGCTTTGCAACGCCTGGAAACCTCGCAGGCATCTTCAACGACACGTCGATCCTGATCATCCTGGCGCTGGCGCAGATGACCGTCATCCTGACCAAGTCGATCGACCTGTCGGTTGCCGCGAACCTCGCCTTCACCGGCATGGCGATCGCGATGCTGAACGCCGCGCATCCGGATCTGCCGCTGATCGTCCTGATCCTCGCCGCGGTCCTGATCGGCGCCTGCCTCGGCGCCATCAATGGCTTCCTCGTTTGGGCGCTCGAGATTCCACCGATCGTCGTGACATTGGGAACGCTCACCATCTATCGCGGCATGGCCTTCGTGCTCTCGGGCGGCGAGTGGGTCAATGCGCATCAGATGACGCCAACCTTCCTCAATGTTCCTCGGACCGTCGTTCTCGGCATGCCGGTGTTGAGCTGGGCCGCAATCATCATCGTCGCGCTCATATACGTCGTGTTGAAATACACCCAGTTCGGCCGCTCCACCTATGCCGCCGGCGGCAATCCGACAGCGGCCGTCTATGCCGGTATTGATGTCGGCTGGACCAAGTTCCTTGCCTTCGTTCTGTCTGGCGCGCTTGCCGGCCTTGCGAGCTATCTTTGGGTCTCGCGTTACGCGGTCGCCTATGTCGATATCGCCAATGGCTTCGAGCTCGATAGCGTCGCTGCCTGCGTCATCGGCGGCATCTCGATCGCCGGCGGCGTCGGATCGGTGCTGGGCACCGTGCTCGGCGCGCTCTTCCTCGGCGTCATCAAGAACGCACTTCCCGTCATCGGCATCTCGCCCTTCACGCAGATGGCGATCTCCGGCACCGTCATCATTCTCGCCGTCGTCTTCAACGCAAGGCGCGAGCGCAATCGCGGCCGCATCATCCTGCGCGACAAGGCCGCCGCGGAAACTCCAGTAGAGGTGGCAGCATGAGCACCGTCGTTTCCACGCCCACCGAAAAGCGCGTCATCCCGGATCGTCTGGGAACGCCGTTCAAGCGGATCATGTCCAGCTGGGAAGTGCTGCTCTTCGGTGTGGCCGTCGTCATCTTCATCTTCAATTCGCTGGCATCGCCCTACTTCCTCGATGCCTGGAACCTCTCGGACGCGACCTTCAACTTCACCGAAAAGGCGATGATCGCCTTTGCCATGGCGCTGCTCGTCATATCCGGCGAGATCGACCTATCGGTCGCCGCCATCATCGCGCTCGCCTCGACCGCCATGGGCGCCGCGGCGCAGGCGGGTGTCGGCGCGCCGGGTCTTGTCGCCATCGGTGTCGGCGTCGGCCTGCTGTGCGGCATGTTCAACGGCTTCCTCGTATCGGTGATGAAGCTGCCCTCCATCGTCGTCACCATCGGAACGATGAGCCTGTTTCGCGGCATCTCCTACATCGTGCTGGGCGATCAGGCTTACGGCAACTATCCCGAGGAATTCGCCTTCTTCGGGCAGGGTTATGTCGTCTGGGTCTTCTCCTTCGAGTTCGTGCTCTTCATCGTATTGGCGATCCTGTTCGCGATCCTGCTGCACGCCACCAATTTCGGCCGCCAGATCTACACGATCGGCAATAATGATTTCGCCGCGCGCTTCTCCGGCATCTCGGTCGAGCGGGTGAAGTTCATTCTCTTTATGCTGACGGGCGTGATGAGTGGCATCGCCTCGGTCTGCCTGACCTCGCGGCTCGGCTCGACGCGGCCGTCGATCGCGCAGGGCTGGGAGCTTGAGATCGTCACCATGGTCGTTCTCGGCGGCGTCTCGATCCTCGGCGGTTCCGGCAAGATCGGCGGCGTGGTCATCGCGGCCTTCGTCATGGGCCTCGTCACCTTCGGCCTCGGTCTGCTCAACGTTCCCGGCATCGTCATGTCGATCTTCATCGGCCTGCTGCTGATCATCACCATCGCGATCCCGATCATCGCTAGACGCATCAAAGCCATGAGTTCGAAATGACGCTGGAAAAACACGCCTTCAAGATGACGCTCAATCCCGGCATGGAAGCCGAGTACATCAAGCGCCACGACGAAATCTGGCCGGAGCTGGTCGATCTGCTGCACCAATCCGGCGCCAGCGATTACTCGATCCATCTCGACCGCGAGACCAACACGCTGTTCGGCGTCCTTACGCGGACAAGCGACAACACGCTGGCGAGCCTGCCGGAGCATCCCGTGATGAAGCGCTGGTGGGCGCATATGCGCGATATCATGGCCACCAATCCGGATAATTCGCCTGTCCAGACTGACCTCGTCACCGTCTTTCATATGCCATGACATCAAGCCAGAGCTACGTCCGCGTCGCGGTTCTCGATATCGGCAAGACGAATGCCAAGGTCGTCGTGCTCGACAGCGCCACCGGCGCCGAGGTCGCGGTCGTCAAGACCCCGAACGTGGTGATCAAGTCGGGTTCCTATCCGCATTACGATGTGGAGGCGCTGTGGGCCTTTGCGCTCGATGCGTTGAAGCAATTTGCCGTCTCGCCCGGTTTCGATGCGATCTCGATCACCACCCATGGCGCTGCCGCCGCTCTGCTCGATGCGGATGGGGCGCTCGCCATGCCGGTGCTCGATTATGAACACGAATATCCGCGCGAGATTATCGACGCCTATACCGCGCTGCGCCCGTCATTCGACGAAACCTATTCGCCGCGCCAGTCGATGGGACTGAACATCGGAGCGCAGCTGCACTACCAACAGACGGGCTTTCCGGAGGCGTTCGCCAGTGTCGCCACCATCGTCACTTATGCACAATACTGGGCGGCGCGCCTGACGGGTGTTGCGGCCAACGAGGTGACGTCGCTCGGTTGCCACACGGATCTTTGGAATCCGCGCGCATCGAGCTATTCCAGTCTTGTCGATACGCTTGGCATCCGGCCGCTGATGGCGCCGATCCGTTCGGCCTTCGACGCGCTCGGCCCGGTTCGGCCTGAAATCGCTGAGGAGATCGGGCTTTCCAAATCCGTTCCCGTCTACTGCGGTATCCACGATTCCAACGCTTCGTTGCTGCCGCATCTGGTCAGCCGGCAAGCGCCGTTTGCCGTCGTCTCGACGGGCACGTGGGTGGTCAACTTCGGCGTGGGTGGCGATCTTGACCATCTCGATCCGAAGCGCGATACGCTTGCCAATGTCGATGCCTACGGGCGCGCGGTTCCGTCGTCACGGTTCATGGGCGGGCGCGAATTCGAGATTCTTTCCGCAGAGATCGGTCCCGTGGCGGTCGAGGACGCGGTTGCGGCCATGCCCGGCGTCATCGAGAAGGGCATGATGCTCTTGCCGAACGTGGCGCCCGGGTCCGGCCCATTCCCCGGCAAGGAGCGATGCTGGATCAACGCCGAGGCGGCGAGCGGTGGCGAACGTTACGCGGCGGTCTGCCTCTATCTGGCGCTGATGACCGAGGCGTGCCTGGGCTTGATCGGCGCCGGTGGGCCTGTTGTGGTCGAGGGGCCGTTCTCGCTGAACGAGACCTATCTGGATGTGGTCGCGGCGCTTACCGGCCGGGATGTGATCGCCGTTCCAGGCTCCACGGGCACAAGTGCCGGCGCTGCACTTCTGACCGGAATTGCTCCGATGACAGGCAAGGAGAAGCATTTTCCGCCGCGCGAGATCTTTCACTTGCATGACTATCGGCGGCGCTGGTACGCCGCGCTAGCATAAGACTCTTTCCGGATCGGCTCTTTGCGCCATCTATGAATGCCGATAGAGTTGAAGCGCATTTCATACCAGGTGAGGAAAGCACGACATGACAGTTTCATCCGGCGAGGGTTTCGATCCGCAGGCGCTGGCCGCGCGTTTGAGCGGCCTTGAAAAGGCAGGCGAAAAAGCACCGACGGCGGACTTCGTATTGCCCGCGACTTTGCGCGAAGCGATGGACGCGCAGAATTTTCTGGCCGCCGAAGAGCGCATATCCACGCATGCCTGGAAGGTGGCGATGTCGCCGGCGGGCGAGCCTGTCCTGGCGCCGTTGCACCCCTATTTCGAGGCTGTGTCCGGTGCATCGATTTCGTGGCGTCCGGGCATGAAGTTCGAGGCGGAAGTGGCAGTCCGCCTGGGACAGGATCTCCCGGTTCGTCAGAACGGTGACTACACCCGCGAGGAGATCGTCGAGGCGATCGCAGACTGCCATCTCGGCGCCGAGCTTTTGGCCAGCAGCATTGTGGAAAGCGGACAGGTGTCCTTCCTGCTCTATCTGGCCGAACGCATCGGCAACAAGGGCTATGTTCTCGGGCCCACTCTTCCGAAAAGCATCGTCGACACGATCGGCAACACAACGCTCAAGGTGACGCATGGCGAAAAGGTGATCTATGACGCCCTGGCGCGCCATCCGAAGGACGACGTGCTGGTATGGCTGCTGGCCTACGCCAATGACAAGCTGCGCCCGCACACCTCGCTGAAGAAGGGCGCTCTGATCACCACGGGCACGCTGTGCGGAGCGATCGAACTGACGTCGCGCGGCCCAATCGAGATCGTCCTCGGAAACGAAGCGCGTCTCAGCCTCTCGATCGTCTGATTGAGAGACGCGTCGTTCTCCGTTTTTGTATCGGCGGTGGACAAAAACGCGGAACATTGCCGCTGTTCACGCATTCTCCCGGATTGAACTTCGGGAGGATGTGATGGTGAAATGTCTCGCCTTGTGCGTGCTCATTGTCTGCACCGCTGGGGGTGCGTCCGCGAACGAGTCGCCGTTTCTGAAGTCGTTAGCCGGTAGCTGGACCGGTAGCGGGATGATGAAGCGCACAACGGCCTCTTCTCCGATCAATCTAAGCTGCAGTTTTCAATCGAAAGCCAACGGTGAAGCGCTATCGATGGATGGCAAATGCACCGGTATGCTTGTCGTCTCGCGTGCGGTCTCCGCGCAGCTGAAAGCCACCGGCGGGAGTTACGCTGGCCGTTACATCGGTCCCTCGGGCAGGGTTTCCACACTCAACGGTGCAAGGCGCGGGGATGCCATCGAGCTTGCGGTCACGTGGTCCAGAATTGTCAATGGCGATCGTGCTGCGACAATGACAATCCGGCGCGCGGGCGCAAACGCGCTGCGGATCAGAACGGTCGATAAGGACCCCACGTCCGGCAAGCAGGTCGTTACAAGCGAGATTAACCTGCAACGCAACTAGCGACGTGCGTGGTAGCGCTGCGCACCGATTTTGCTAGTAGCCGTACTTTTCCGCACTGAACTTGCACTTGTTCAGCACGACGCCAAGCACGTTTGCTTTCTCGGTAAGCGTCTGTTCACAGATGTCGATTTCGCTCAGAGTGCTCTGCTCCGCCGCGGCGACCAGGATTATACAGTCAACATTTGGCAGGAACGCCAGAACGTCGTCGGTGGAAAGCATCGGCGGCAGATCGTAGATGACGATATCGGGACGCATTCTCCGACGCATGTCCTGAAGCGCCTGAGTTGACGCGACGCTTTGGAGCAATTCCGCGGAAAACTGGACGGACTGCTTGTTGGCCGCGATGGCGAGATTGTCGCCATGACGTCTGAATATGTCGTCGGCCTGCAACTCGCCGCGCAGAAAGGATTCCATCGATGCGGCATCGCGCATTCCGAGCGTCTTGCCGACCTGCGGGCGCTTCATGTCGAGATCGAGCAGAACTGTCCGGCAGTCCTTCTGGTTCGCGAGGCTGAAAGCCAGATTGAGCGCGGTAAAGGTCTTTCCGCAGCCTGGTGTGGGCGAGGTAATGGCGACGGATGTCCAGTTGTTCTCCCGCATGTTCTGCAGGATCCTGGTTCGCATCATGTCGAACGCGCTGTGCGCTGTGTCGGAGCGATTGACCGTCACGATACGGTTTCGTGCAACGAGGCTCGCATCAGGGGTGAACGGCTGAAGCTTCTCCCAGGCTATCTCGCTGATCTCCCGCGAAGGCGCTGTGGACATGTTATTCTTCTCCTGGAGCGCTTGCGAAAACGACGATACCAGAGTCTGTTCCATAGGGTTTGCCTCAACTTTTCTGTTCGATGTCGCTGATCGGTTTCAGTGGTCCTGCGTTACATCGAACCGGGCTTCATGAAGCCGGATAGCAGCCTTTGAAAAGCGCTCGCCAACGGCGCGTAGAAGTAATGGATGATCAAGAGGAAGGCGGGGATGACGCTTGCCGAAACGGCGGCGGCCGCAAACCGCTTGTTATAGAAACCGCCCGTCGTCTCCGCAGGTGACGCGATGTAGGGAATGACGCCGAGTGGCTGACGCTGCAGGAGTTGGCTCAGTTCCGATGGTCTGCGGATCGTGCGGTTCATCAGCTCAAGCAGCAAGGTAAGGCCGAGACCAAGACCGATCCCGCCGAGGGCCCCGGCAAGCACGATCATCCGGCGCTTCGACTTCACCGGCGTTTCCGGCGGCTTGGCCGCTTCAAGCAAGGAGAATCGTCCGCCGTCCGAGCGCGCTTCGATCTGCGTACCAAGCGATGCTTCAGCGCGTCGTGCGATTGCGGTGTTGTACTGTGTCTGAATGTTTCCGAGATTGCGCTCGATGACGTTCAGCGCCGTTTGCGTCGCGGGGGTTTCGCTGACTGATTTCGTGAGATTGGAGATGCTCTGTGTCAGGGTCGCGCGTTCGCGTTCAATCGCCTCCAGTCGTTTGTCGATGTCCGCCAGCTGCAGATCGACAGCTGACGCGCCCTGCTTGCCGGCTTCGCCGGTAAGCTTCGCAGCACCCCGGCCGCGCAGGGCTGCGATGCGGGCGCGCAGGTTGACGATATTGGGGCTGTCTTCCGAGAAGATCGCCAGCTGTTCGGCGAGCGCCCTGTTCAGATCCAGCAACATCTGTTGCTCGGTGCTCAGCGGACCGATATTGCCTGTGGCGATGGCATTTTCCGCGAACAGGCTTCTCCGCGCGCGGAGGTCCGCTTCCTCACGTTCCAGCGCCACAAGGCGTTCTTGCTGGCTAACCTGTTGCTGTCGGCGGAACTCAAGGCTTTCGGGAAGGGTATCTTTGTTTTCGGTCTTGAATTTCAGAAGTTCGTCCTCAAGTCGGTTCAGGTCGACATCGAGCCGTTTCACTTCGTCGTTGAAGAACTGCAGCGTATCGCCAGCGCGGTCGGTGCGCTGGCGCTGGTTGTCAAGCAAGATCGATGACGCCAGCTCGTTGGCGGCTTTGGCCGCCAATTCGGGTGTTCCTGCTTCGAAGACGACGCTGAAAACCGTCGTTGCTCCATCGCCGAGCGGCAATTGATCGAAGGTGATGCGCGAACGCATGTCCTTGATCACAGCGTCGGTCGAAAGGTCTTCTCTATCACTGCCGTAGACATCCAGCTTGTCGGCGAGCTGCACCAGATTGTCGCCTGTTGTCATCTGCTGCTGCAGGATCAGCAGCTGTTCAAGCGAGCTGGTGGGAACCGTCGACTTGACGAGATTTGTCGGTATCTGTGGCGCTTCGACGAGAATTTTCGCGGTTGACTGGTAGGACTTCGGTATCAGCAGAGCGAACGCCAGCGCAATCGTTGTCGTGATCAAGGTGAGAACTATGATGTGCGGCAGTCGCCTTAGCAGGATCGACAAGTAGAAACGAATATCAATATCACCCATTACAAGTTCGCCTGACTGATCCTGAGAAGCTGAAGGTGTTTTACCTGCCCACATTTTCGATCAGTTCCCCACTGGAGGGTAGTTCGTCGATAGTGGATGCCGCGCCACGGTTGCTAGTACCTTTGGACAGGGTTTCGGTTTTTATAGATCTGATCGAAGGTTAATTTTTATACATCTCAAATTATACTTATTATACTATTTCTATCTGTCGATTTTTCTCCGTATCCTTGTATAATTCGCTTAAATGTCGTCAAGGCGTTTTATAATTCTGCTCTGGCTCAAGAAATGTGCGCAACAATTAGTCTATTTTGGTAGACGGGGAGATATTGATCTCGGGCAGAAATGTAATGAATAATAGCTTTGCGAAATTCGATGAAGCACTGGTTTCCCGAGTGAAAAGCTTCTCGAATGAAAGACAGGGAAGCATTCAGCGGCACCGCAGTATTTTGAGCGTTTTTGGCGCTAGGATGAGGAATGATCGGGCATGGTGATGCAACGCTTGCGTTTTTCGACAGGTCGCCATCAGCCGACGCGGCTGGGTAGGTTCTTGATCCTGCTTGCGCTTGGAACGACGACATGCGCCGGCGCCGCCGCTAGCGCTCCGCTTCCGCCTCACACGAAAATCAGGCTGAGCGTCGTCCAATGGATGCCCACCAAGGGCGTCTATGAACAATGGGGCTCCATCGGCGGCGATCTCACTGTTTCGGATGCCGGCACGGTGTCCGTACCGGTGCTGGGGAGTGTTGCTGTCGGCGATCTTGACGACGACGGCTTGGCCGCGGAAATCGGCAAACGTCTCAAGGAAAAGATCGGACTGGTCGATGCGCCGGCGACAACTGTCCAGGTACTCGAATATCCGCCGGTGTATGTCGTTGGGGATGTGTCCAGACCCGGTGAGTATAAATTCAGTTCGGGGCTGACTGTCTTGCAGGCGCTCGCTTTGGGCGGCGGCGAGTTTCGCGCGCCCCTCGCGCTCGAGGGCGCCGGCGAGGTGACGCGGTTGGCCGGCGCGTTGAAAGAACTGGACGATTCCATCACGCGCAGTAGCGCGAAGATCGTGCGACTGGAGGCCGAGATGGCGGGGGCTGCCTCGGTCGATTTTTCGCGGCAGCCCGACAAGGCCGAACCGTTCGCGGCCGCCGTTTATAATCAGGAGCAGGTTATCTTCGAGGCTAGGGCGAACGCCGTTGATCGAAAGGCGAAGTCATTTGCCGAGCTGCGAGATTTGCTGAACGAGGAAATCGGCGTTCTCGAACAGAAGACAAAGAGTACTGACGAGAATATCAAATCCATCCAGCAACAGGTGGATAGCACCGCGATGCTTGTTGCCAAGGGCGCCGTGGTGGCGACCCGGCAGGGTGAGGTCGAGCGGGCGCTGAGAAGCTATCAAGACACCCGGCTGGACATCAGCACGGCGATAATGCGCGCTCGCCAAAGCATCAGCCAGACGACGAGGGATCTGCAGGCGCTTTACGACGAACGAAAGACAGAAGTTGCTTCGGAACTACAGTCCGAAAGAGCCGCGCTCGTCCAGCTGAAGGTCAAGCGCGAAACCAGCCAAAGACTTTTGCTGGACAGCCTGTCATCTCTCGGCGGAGTCGCAAGCGGGGACGGGAAGCCGCTCCTGACGTTTGTCATCGTGCGCAGGGAAAACGGAACGGCAAACGAGATTTCCGCGTCCGAGACCACCACACTTATGCCCGGCGATGTCGTCAAGGTAACCCGGCCTTCCCTGCAAACCGCGAAACCGGTCGAGCAGGTTTCGTCAATCACCGGCGCTGACCAAGCCAGTCGATGAGTATTATCATCTGGCGGGAGAACCAAAAGCGTATTGCGTATTGGCGGCCGCTACCCAAAGAGCGTGCCGAGCTAGAGGGTAGCGTGCCTTGATGGCCACGGATGTGAACGTAACTGGACGACAGAGCTACACTCAGATCCTGAAATCCACGGTCTTGATCGGCGGATCATCAGTTGTGAATATCGGCTTTTCGATCATTCGCAACAAGGCAATGGCGCTCCTGCTTGGGCCGGAAGGCGTGGGTCTAATGGGCCTTTACAGCGCCACGGTCGACATCGTCCATTCCGTTGCGGGCTTCGGGATGAACGCCAGCGGCGTCCGCCAGATCGCCGAATCCGTCGGCAGCAATGACCCCGATCGCATTGCCAGAACGGCGACAGCCTTGAAGCGTATCTCGGTGGTGCTGGGGCTTCTCGGAACACTGGCGATGGCGCTGCTTGCCGCGCCGATCGCCAGGTGGACATTCGGCGACGACCAACATGCGACGGCAATGCGGCTGCTGTCGATCGTGATCGTTTTCCAGGTCATGTCGGGCGGGCAGGCGGCCCTTGTTCAAGGGGTGCGCGACATTGCCAGTCTCGCGCGCCTCAGCGTGCTGGGTGCATTTTTCAGCACCGTCATCAGCATTCCGATCATCTATCTTTACGGTGAAAAAGGCATTGTGGCATCGCTGGTCTGCATTGCGGCCGCGACGCTTGCGACTTCGTGGTGGTACAGCTGCAAGATCGAGATCAACCCGTGCCGTCTGTCGTTCGGGGATCTGCGCGTCGAAGCCGGTGGCCTGTTCAAGCTGGGCTTCATCTTCATGGTGAGCGGCTTCCTGACGTTCGGCAGCGCCTATGCGATCCGCATTATCGTTCTCGATGAGGCGGGTATAGTCGCCGCCGGCCTCTATCAGGCGGCATGGTCGCTCGGCGGACTATACGCCGGGTTCATTCTGCAGGCGATGGGAACTGATTTCTATCCGCGACTGACAGGCGTTGCCAATGACAACGAAGAGTGCAATCGCCTGGTCAACGAGCAGACGCAGGTCAGCGTCTTGCTTGCCGGTCCGGGGTTGCTGGCAACGCTCACGCTTGCGCCTGTCATCATGCATGTCTTCTACTCGCCGGCGTTCTATGCGGCAGTAGACCTGTTGCGCTGGATTTGCCTGGGCATGATGCTCCGCATCGTCGCATGGCCGATCGGCTTCATCATACTGGCCAAGGGCGCTCAGAGGATTTTCTTCTGGACTGAAGTGGCGGCGGCTATCGTTCATGTCGGGCTTGCGTGGCTCTGCGTTAAAACGTTCGGAACGGTCGGCGCCGGTATTGCCTTCTTCGGCCTTTATGTGTGGCACAGCATTCTCATCTATTGGATTGCCCGGCGCTATACCGGCTTTCGATATTCCGCGATCAATCGTGTTCTGGTTTTTGTATATCTGCCGCTTTCGGGAATGGTGTTTCTGGGCTTCCAGTTCCTGCCGCTGTGGCTGGCGAGCTCGATTGGTCTCGTCGCCACCGCCGCAACCGGGCTCTACTCGCTCAAGACCCTCGCCGAATTGCTGCCGCCCGAAGCGCTGCCGCGCGTGGTTAGAACCAGGTTTGGCCGTGCGGCAATGTCCTGGTCGGGCTCCGTACGCCAAGTCCCATGAGCTCGGGAGCAGCCCGGCAGCGCCTGCTGATTGCCTAAACTGTCGCATTGAGATTTGCTGGCGTTTTGCGTAAAGACGATGCGAGTGAGCGGTGAGGACTCAGGTGAAAGCGGCGGAAGCAGGCATAGTTCGATGGCTGGTGCGTATCAGCTGCGTCGTTGCGCTGGTCCTTGTGGGCTTCGCGCATCAGGCGCCGGCCTTCGCCGATGGCGCATTCATCCCCGATGAGCTTTCCGAGTTTGTGCTGCCGGATGGAACCGCGCCCGTTATCTGCACGGTCGACAAGGCGCAGCCCACGCATCACAACAGTAAGGTCCACGCGCATGGCTGCGAGGCTTGCAGGATCAGCGCGTCGACCGTCTTGCCGGCTCCCGCTTTTGTCGCATGGCGAGGCATCGCGATCCTCACCAATCCTGGCCTGCGCCGCGACTCCGCGGTCGATGAAAGCAGGCCTTTATCACCCGGCGGCGGTCCCAGAGGGCCTCCGTTAGGCGTTGCTCAAGTTTGAGCTGCCATGCGGTTCGCTGCTTAGTCGGTGACCCCGCATCGATATCCAATCTGTCTCACACATCCATCCGCTGCCGATGCCGCATGACATGTTGGTCACGCGAGCCTCCTGAAACAGCGTTCGCTCTGGCAGGAACAATCATCATGAAGAAGCTTACAGCCCTTCTGGCTATTCTCTTTCTTGCAGTCACTTTCGGTGTGCCCGCCGGCGCGCAAACGGTCACCGCAGGCGATATAGAGATCTCCAATCCGAATGCCCGCGCCATGGTTCCTGGTGCGAAAGTCGGTGGCGGCTATCTCAGCATCACCAACAAGGGCAAGGCCGACGACAAGCTCGTCGGCATCACCTCAACGCGCGCCAAATCCTCTGAAATTCACCAGATGAGCGTCAACAACGGCGTCATGACCATGCGGGCCGTCGCTGATGGCCTCGTCATTCCGGCGGGGCAGACGATCGAGCTCAAGCCGGGCGGTTACCATGTCATGTTCACTGATGTCGCCGAGCCCTTCAAGCAGGGCGAGACGGTGAAGGCGACTCTGACCTTCGAACAGGCAGGACAGGTGGATGTCGAATTCACGGTAGGCGGCGCCAACGCCATGAAGATGGATGGTCATTCCGGGATGAGCGATATGTCCAAGCCGCAATAGGCGGCAGGTATTAGACTTTCATCAGCAATCAGCAAATCATTACAATGAGCAATCCTATGTCTAAAACGAGCAAACTCCTTATCGCGTCCTTCGTTGCCACTCTTGTTGCCGCAGGGCAGGCGAGCGCCCATGCGCATCTGACGTCAAGTGTTCCCGCCGATAAGTCGACGGTGCAGGCATCTCCTGCGGCGGTCGAACTGCATTTCTCCGAGGAGCTTAACCTCCGCTTCTCGGGCGCGACGATTGCCGGTGCCGACGAAAAGCAGGTTCCGACCGGCGATGCAAAGCTGTCGGATGACGGAAAGACCCTCACGGTCCCGGTTTCTGGAAGCCTCGATGCCGGCGGGTATGTTGTCGAGTGGCATGTGCTGTCGACGGATGGGCACAAGACGAAGGGCAGCTATGGCTTCACGGTCAAGCCGTGACGCCTGATGCGGCCCTTATCGTCTGCCGCTTTCTCTTCGACGCCGCGGTCATTCTGATCTGGGGTAGCTCCGCCTATCTCTGGGCGCTTGTTTCACCCGAACTTGCGCGTGTTGTCGGAGACCGGCTGCGCGGGTTGAACGCGGCTGCAATCGTAGTCGCGTTCGCCTCCACCGTTGCCATGTTGCCGCTGCGCACGGCGATCATCGGCGATGGGTGGTCCGATCTGTTCGCGCCGGAGATGCTTTGCGCCGTGCTCACGCAGACGGATGTCGGGACGGCCTGGATGGTCCAGGCCGTCGGTGTGGTGCTGCTCGGCGCGGCGGTGGGTCTCCCGTCACGCTGTCGGCAAATGGGACGGGCCGTCTGTGCGGCACTCCTGTTGCTCAGCCTGACGCTGAGCGGCCATGCGGCTATGAACAGCGGCTGGCTGCGGCTGATGCACCGCATCAATGATGGTGTGCATCTTCTGTCCGGCGGTGCCTGGCTGGGTGCGCTCGTGCCGGTGCTCTTGATCCTGCCGATGCTTGGACGCGGCGCGCTGCAGGCCGATGCGCGCTTGGCGGTCATGCGGTTTTCGACGGCGGGGCATGTCGCCGTTGCGCTCGTGCTTCTCTCAGGCGCCGCGAACACGCTGCTTATCCTCGCAGGAGTGCCGTCGGATTGGTCGTTCAGCTATCAGCGCCTGCTGAGCGCCAAGATCGCGGTGGTGGCTGCTATGGTCTTGATTGCGATCGTCAATCGTTATGTCTTCGTGCCGAAGTTCGCCCGAGATCACTCTCTTGTTCCGCTGAAGGTCTGCGTCATCACCGAGATCGTTCTCGGCTTGACGGTTGTCGGGCTCGTCGCCTGGTTCGGCATGTTGCAGCCACGCTAGGCGCGAAAGCCGCCGGCCAATCCATCTACGTCAAATAACGGTGCTGCCTGTTTTTTCGCTTTGAAGCCTTGATTCTCCATGTCATTTTCAGCGCAACACTGCATACCGATAATGGGGACGATCATGTTTTCAAAAAGCATCAAATTCAACGCCGCGCTTGCTGCACTCCTGCTTGCGCCATCGCTTGCCCTTGCCCATCCGGGCGCCGGTCAGGCGATTGGCTTTGCGCATGGCTTTAGTCACCCGATGTCCGGGCTCGACCATATCCTGGCGATGATCATGGTCGGTGTTGTTGCGTGGCAGCTTGGCGGCCGCGCGGTCTGGATGGTACCTGCCACCTTCGTTGCCGTGATGGGCCTCGGCGGAGCGCTCGGCATGATGGGTATCTCGATCCCCTTCGTGGAAGCCGGGATCGCGCTTTCGGTGATCGTTCTCGGCGCCGTCATCGCGCTTAACGTTCGTGCGCCGGTTGCCGTTGCCGCCGGTCTGGTTGGTCTGTTCGCCGTTTTCCACGGTCATGCGCATGGTTCCGAAATGCCGGCTGCCGCCGCGGGCATGTCTTACGCCGCCGGCTTCATGATCGCGACGGCCACGCTGCACGCCATCGGTCTTGCTATGGGCTTTGCGATTGCACGGGCCGGTGATGCCAAAGGCGCTCTCGTCACGCGCTCCGCCGGTGGTGTCGCGGCGCTGGCCGGTATCGGCCTGCTGACCGGTCTTATCTGATTGCTATATGCTCAGGAATGAGGTGCTTTTATCGGCTCCTCATCCCACGCATCTATGAGGCAACTTCGCGGTTCTAATTCAAACCGCGGCGAAGTTCCGCTGCTTTTCTCAGCGTGCGTTGCACGGTCGAGGGCATGGCCGGCTTGGTGACGACACCAAGCGCGCCGTTCAGCTTATCCGCCACGGCCTCAGGATTGCCCGTCATGAACACCACCATCACCCCGAATTCCTCCACCAGGCGACGGCCGATTTCCGGACCGGTCGGCCCATCCGAGAGGTTGACGTCGACGAAGGCGATATCGGCATCACGTGCAAGCTGCAACGCCTGATCGCGACCGTTCGCCAGGCCGGCGACGTCGAAGCCCATGGCTTTTACCGTTTCCTCGAGATCAAGAGCGATGAAGAGCTCGTCCTCGACGATCAGGACGCGCTGCTTGGTGCTATTTTCAGTCTGTGAACTGTACTCAACGCCGGTGCCCATACTTGGCCCCCTGTTACTCATTTTCACCAGAACTCGGACGGAAAACGGCTCGGCAACAGATATGTTCCGGCGCGGGACAGCTTTATTTTCAGTTAAGATATTGTTAGTATTAACAAAACGCTAATTTCTGCATCTTATGGTGCATGCTCTCTCAGAGATCCACAGCTGGTCTTGATGGTGCTGTAACACGATTGAGATTTACTGCGGGGCGACGCTCCATCCGAGTTGACAACAGGGATGCGAGTGGGGAGAGTTGCCGCCAAATGAGGCGCCAGCATATTGGGGGGAACCTATGTTCGCACGCGCGTTCTTGACAGCCGTAACCGTTGTTCTTTCAACCGCTCTGATCGGTTCACCTGCCTTTTCGGCAGACAGCAAGCGCCAGGTGCAGACCGTGCGCGATGCCGACTATTTCGGTTTTGATCTGCGCAGCGAGCAGAATGTCACGCTCGACCAGTGCAAGGCATCGTGCATCGGCGACAAATCGTGCAAGGCCTTCACCTATAACCCCAAGGCCAGCTGGTGCTTCCTGAAATCCGACTTCAAGACGATGAATGCGTTCCCAGGCGCCATCGCCGGCAAGATTGTCGAGACAGTGGGCAGCCAGGAGCCGGATCTCGGGGCGGCACCCCGCATCGGCTTCCTCTCGGGCGATGTGCTGCAACAGGCGCGCGACGACAAGGCCAATCTCGAACTCGCCGATGACCAGCAGGGCCAATCCGCCAACAGCCTCATCGCCAATGCGCGGATCGACCTCACGGCCAACAACGTCGTCGACGCCCTGAAGTCCTTCCGGGGCGCGCTGGCGCTTACGCCTGACAATGCCGACCTGTGGCTGGAGACGGCGCGCGCGGGCGATAGCTTCGTCAAGACCGACGACAATAACGGCAGCGATATCTATGCCCAGGCCGTGCTCGCCGCCATCAATGGCTACGACCTGACGCGGACGACGACCAGCCGAGCCGATGCGCTTGCGGTTCTGGCGGTGGCGCTGGAGAAGAACGCGAACTACCGGGCCGCGCTCAATGCCTACAAGGCAAGCCTGGCGCTGGTGAATTCGAAGGAAGTTCAGGCCGCCTACCTGCAGCTGAAATCGACGCAGGGTTTCCGGATCACCGACCATACGGTCGACGCCGACAGCGCCACGCCGCGCGCCTGCGTCACCTTCTCGGAATCGTTGGTCAAGACCACCGACTACACCCCCTTCGTGACGCTCAATGGCGCCTCGCCGAAGGCGCTTGAGACCAAGGACAAACAGATCTGCGTCGAGGGCCTGACGCATGGTGAGAACTACAAGATCTCTTTCCGCACTGGCCTTCCTTCGTCGGTCGACGAGGTTCTGGAGGCGCCGGTCAGCCTCGATATCTACGTCAAGGACCGCACCGCAAGCGTCCGCTTCACCGGCGACAGCTTCGTGCTGCCATCGACAGCCCGTCGCGGCATCCCGATCGTCTCGGTCAATATGGCTTCGGCCAACCTCAAGCTCTACCGCATCGGCGATCGCGGCATCGCGCCGTTGCTGACCAGCTCGCAGTTCCTCACCCAGCTCGATGGCTATAGCGCGCAGCGGATCGAGGACGAGAGCGGCGAGCTTGTCTGGCAGGGCGCGATCGATATCGCCAATGATCTGAACAAGGACGTCGTCACAAGCTTCCCCGTCGACGAGGCGCTGCCGGAGCGCAAGCCTGGCGTCTACGTGCTGACGGCCACATCGCCGACCGGGCCGGACCAGGAATGGAACTCGCAGGCGACGCAGTGGTTCGTGGTCTCCGATATCGGCGTGACGACCTATGCCGGGACCGACGGCCTCAATGTCTTCGCCCGCTCGCTTGCATCAGCCAAGCCGATGGCCGGCGTCGAACTGCAGCTTCTCGCCAAGAATAACGAGGTGCTCGGCACCGCCACGACCGACGACAATGGCCGCGCCACCTTTACCGCCGGCCTGATCCGCGGGACATCGGCGCTGACGCCCGCCGTGATCACGGCGAAGAACGGAACGTCGGACTACGTCTTCCTCGACATGACGCGGGCCGGTTTTGACCTCTCCGACCGCGGCGTAACCGGCCGCGCGTCGCCCGGCGCGATCGACGTGCTGACATTCACCGAGCGCGGCATCTACCGTGTCGGCGAAACAGTTCATGCTTCTGCGCTGGCGCGCGATACGGATGGCAAGGCGATCGAAAATCTGCCGCTGACCTTCATCTTCATGCGTCCTGATGGTGTGGAGGATCGCCGCATCGTCAGCCAGACCAGCAATCTTGGCGGCTACAATGTCGATTTCGCCGTGCAGGACAACGCCATGCGCGGCACCTGGACGATGAACATCCATACCGATCCGAAGGGTTCGCCGATCGCGAGCAAGAGCTTCCTGGTCGACGATTTCGTGCCGGATCGGACCGACATGGAGCTGAAGACCGAGGCGAAGGTGATCGGCCCGGACACGCCGGCGACGATCAACATCACCGGCAAGTATCTTTATGGCGCACCCGCCGCCGGGCTCACGCTCGAAGGCGATGTCGTGATCAAGCCGACACGCCAGGCCGATGCGTTTCCGGGCTATTTCTTCGGCCTTGCCGATGAAGAAGCGAGCGAGGATTCGCGCCAGTCGATCGAGGGCCTGCCGGATCTCGACGAAAAGGGCGAAGGCGTCACCGATCTGACGGTCGGCGAGCTGCCGGCAACGACGCAGCTTCTGAATGCGACCGTCTATATCAGAATGCAGGAAGCAGGAGGCCGCGCGATCGAGCGCTCGCTTGTACTGCCGGTGCAGAACCAGGGGCCGATGATCGGTATCAAACCGGAATTCTCGGGCGATCTTGGCGAGAACTCGATCGCCAACTTCACCGTCATCGGCGTCAGTGCCGATGGTGCGAAAGAAGAGATGAAGGGGCTTCGCTGGAAGCTCTTCAAGCTCAACCGCGATTATCAGTGGTATCGCGATGGCACGGCCTGGAAATACGAGCCTGTTTATACCGCCGAGCAGGTGGGCAACGGCAATGTCGATGCCGGCATCGATGGCGCCAAGATCGCCTCGCCCGTGCAATGGGGCCGGTATCGCCTGGAGGTCGAGAGCACCGACGCGGATGGCCCGACCTCCAGCGTGGAGTTCGACGCCGGCTGGTTCGTGCAGGCTACATCCACGGAAACGCCCGATGGGCTGGAGATCGCGCTCGACAAGGATAGCTACAAGGTCGGCGAGACCGCGAAGCTGAAGGTCTCCTCGCGTTATGCCGGCGAACTTATGATCGCGGCCGGCACCGAGACACTGGTTGCCGTGCAGAACGCGGCGATCGGCGAAACAGGCGGCGAGGTGGATATTCCCGTTACCGCCGACTGGGGCGCGGGCGCCTATGTGACCGCGACGCTTTTCCGTCCGGGCGATGCCCAGGACAGTCACATGCCGATGCGCGCGATCGGAGTGAAATGGCTGAAGGTCGATCCAGAGGATCGGGCCTTGCAGGTCAAGATCGACGCACCTGAGAAGATGCTGCCGCGCGGCCCTCTGCCGATCACGCTCGCCGTTGCGGGTGCCGGCGCAAACGAGGACGCGTATGTCACCGTTGCCGCCGTCGATGTCGGCATTCTCAACCTGACGCGCTATGAGCCGCCGAACCCGGAAGAATGGTATTTCGGCCAGCGCCAGCTCGGTCTCGAGATTCGCGATCTCTATGGCCGGCTGATCGACGGTTCGCTCGGCGCCACCGGCAAGCTGCGCACTGGCGGCGATGGCGGCGCGATCGCGCTGCAGGCAAGCCCTCCGACGCAAAAGCTCGTCGCCTTCTTCTCCGGTCCGCTGAAGCTGGACGGCGAGGGCAAGGCGCATGTGAGCTTCGACATTCCTCAGTTCAACGGCACGGCGCGCCTGATGGCGGTCGCCTGGTCCAAGTCCGGTGTCGGCCATGCGACGCAGGACGTGATCATTCGCGATCCCGTTGTCGTCACAGCCAGCCTGCCGCGCTTCCTGGCGCCGGGGGACAAGTCCGAACTGCGCCTTGATATCGCCAATACCGATGCTCCCGCCGGTGACTACAAGCTTGCCGTCACAGGCAATGACGCCGTCGGCATCGACAAGGCCACGCAGACGATCCGTCTGGATGCCGGCGCGAAACAGGCGGTGACGCTCGCCGTGACCGGTCTTCAGTCGGGCAACGGTATTGTTTCGATCAATCTGTCGGATGCATCCGGCCTATCGCTCGACCAGAGCCTCGATGTCCCCGTCCGGCCCGCGGTGTTGCCGGTCACCGAGCGTCGCGTGCTGGCGCTGAAGCCGGGCGCGAAGCTGACGATCGACAAGGCGCTTCTGGCCGATAGCGTTCTTCCGGGCGCGTCGGTCAGCGTCAACGTCACGCGCTCGGCTGCCTTCGATATTCCGGCCTTGCTGATGTCGCTCGATCGCTATCCCTTCGGCTGCGCCGAACAGACAACCAGCCGGGCTCTGCCGCTGCTCTATCTGAGCGAGCTTGCCGAGCAGGCCGGGCTTGATGGCGATGCCGATATCAAGAAGCGCGTGCAGGACGCCATTTACCGCGTCTTGTCTTACCAGGCATCCGCCGGCAGCTTCGGCCTGTGGGGGCCGGATAGCGGCGATCTCTGGCTCGACTCCTACGTCACCGATTTCCTGACGCGGGCTCGCGAGCAGAAATACGACGTGCCGGATCGCGCGCTCGCACAGGCGCTGGAGAACCTGCAGAACGCCTTGAGCTACGACGTTAACGTCAAGGATCAGGGCGACCAGATCGCCTATGCGCTCTATGTGCTCGCGCGCAACAAGAAGGCCGCGATCAGCGATCTGCGCTACTATGCGGACACGATGATCAACGACTTCCCGACGCCGCTCGCCAAGGCCCATATCGCGGCCGCGCTGGCGCTTTACGGCGATGCGACGCGGTCGAAGAACATCTTCGTCGATGCGCTGCAGATGTCGGCCCAGTCGATGGTCACGAAGGTGAACCTGTCGCGCACCGACTACGGCTCGGTGCTCCGAGACGGCGCCGCCATTCTCGCGCTCGCCGCCGAAAGCCGGCCGGTGCCGCCGATCGTGCCGGAGCTGGCGAAGGCCGTGGCCAAGGAGTGGGAGCGCAGCAAGTACACCAGCACCCAGGAACAGGCCTGGATGCTGCTGGCCGCCCGCGCCATCCAAGGGGGCGACGACTCGCTGAAGATCGACGTCAACGGGGCGCTGCACAACGGCGCCTACATGGCACGAATGAACGGCGAGGCGTTGGCCGATCACGCGCTGACGCTGACCAACCAGACGAGCGATGCCGTTTCGGCTGTTGTCACGACCGTTGCCGCACCGGTGACGCCGCTGCCGGCAGGCGGCGATGGCTTTGCCATCGAGCGCAGCTACTACACGCTGGACGGCGAGGAAGCGAATGTCTCGGAGGCGAAGCAGAACGAGCGCTATGTCGTCGTGCTGCATGTCACCGAGAGCAACAAATGGCCGTCGCGCATCGTCATCACCGACCTGCTGCCGGCCGGCTTCCAGATCGACAATCCGAGCCTGGTCGACAGCGCGCAGCTGACCAACTTCGATTGGATCGGCGATGTGACGGCCGCGCATACCGAGTTCCGCAACGATCGCTTCGTCGCCGCCTTCAATCGCAGCGCCGATGACAACAGGGAGATCAACGTCGCCTACGTCGTGCGCGCCGTGACACCCGGCGTCTACGATCACCCGGCGGCGAACGTCGAGGACATGTACCGGCCGCAGCTTTCGGCGCGGACAGCAACCGGCAAGATGGAGGTCGTGGCAGCACAGCCATGAGACTGAGGCGGAAAATCGCGATCAGCGTCGTAGCGGCGGTGGCAATTGCCGGCGCCGGGCTGATCGGGCTCGACGCGGCGGACAAGGCATTTCCGCCGCCGCTCGACAAGGCGCGCGTATCCGCCGAGGTGCTTGATGCCGACGGAGAGCTTCTGCGCGCCTTCGCGACACCGGAGGGGCGCTGGCGTCTGAAGACTGATGTCGGCGATGTCGATCCGCAATTCCTGCGCATGCTGGTCGCCTATGAGGATCGGCGTTTTTACGAGCATGGCGGCATCGATCCGCGTGCGATCGGCCGCGCCGCCTTGCAGCTCGTCACTAACGGTCGCATCGTGTCCGGTGCTTCGACCTTGTCGATGCAGGTCGCGCGGCTGATCGAGCCGCGTCAGGGGCGATCGCTTTCGGCAAAGCTGCTGCAGGTGGTGCGCGCGATCCAGATCGAGCGACGCCTGTCCAAGGATGAGATCCTCGACCTCTATCTGACCCATGCGCCCTATGGCGGCAATCTGGAGGGCGTCCGGGCTGCCAGCCTTGCCTATTTCGGCAAGGAGCCGAAGCGGCTGACGGTGGCGCAGGCAGCGCTCCTCGTGGCATTGCCGCAGCTTCCCGAAAAGCGCCGTCCCGATCGCAACCTGAAGGCCGCCGAGGCGGCGCGCAAGCGCGTCCTGGAGCGCGTGGCGGTCGTAGACGCTATTGGGGAAGGGGAGGCTGAGCGCGCCGAGGCGACGCTTGTGCCGGCAAAACGCATGCAACTACCGGCGCTGGCTGCCCATGTAGGCGAAGCCGCGCTGCGCAAGGCACCCGATGCGTCGCCGTACCAGACCACGCTGAAGAAGCGCGTGCAGGAGGGGCTGGAGACCGTCGCCAAGGCGGCCGCGCTGAAGCTGGGCCCGAAACTGTCGCTGGCGATGGTGATGGCGGATGCTCAGACTGGCGATATTGTCGGCGAAGTCGGCTCCGCCGATTATTTCGACGCCGGCCGATCCGGCTGGATCGACATGACGCGCGTCCCGCGCTCGCCGGGCTCCACGCTAAAGCCGTTCATCTATGGTCTCGCCTTCGAGGAGGGATTGGTCAGCCAGGAGACGATCATCGAGGATCGGCCCGCGGATTTCTTCGGCTACCGCCCGCGCAATTTCGATATGAGCTACCAGGGAGACGTGACGGTGCGCGACGCGCTGCAGCTCTCGCTTAATGTTCCCGCCGTCAAGCTGCTCGATGCCGTCAACCCGGCCAAGCTCCTCATCCGCTTCCGCCGCGCGGAGGTGCGCCCGCTGCTGCCGGCGAACGAAACGCCGGGGCTAGCGATCGGGCTTGGCGGCGTCGGCCTCACGCTCAAGGATCTGGTGCAGCTCTATACCGCGCTCGCCAATAAAGGGCAGGCGGTTCGGATCGGTGATGGCATATCCGGAAAGCCCGGAGAGATCGAAGGTGAGGCGCTGCTGGAGCCGGTCGCGGTGTGGAATGTCGCCGATATTCTCTCTGGCGTCATCCCGCCCGCCGGCGCGCCGCAGCGCGGCATCGCCTACAAGACCGGCACGAGCTATGGATACCGTGATGCCTGGTCGGTTGGTTATGATGGTCGCTATGTCCTCGGCGTCTGGGTCGGTCGCCCGGATAACGGCGCCTCACCCGGGCTGACCGGTTATGGCACGGCCGCGCCGATCCTGTTCGAGGGTTTCGCCAAGTCGGGTATCGCGACGACGCCGCTGCCGCGCCCACCGTCAGGCGCCGTGCGCATCGCGCAGGCTCAGCTGCCGATCAGCCAGCGCCGCTTTGCCATCAATCCCAGCGGATTGCTGGCCACCTCAGGCCGTGAGCCGGCGCCGCAGATCGTCTATCCGCCTGAAGGAGCGCATGTCGATCTTGGCGCCCAAGGCCTGGCAAAGGGCGGCGAGCTCTCGCCGCTGATGCTGAAGTTGCAGGGTGGTCGCGCGCCCTTCCGGTGGCTCGCCAACGGCAAACCTCTGCCCGACTTGTCGCGGCGGCGCACCAACCAATGGACGCCCGATGGCGGTGGCTATTCCAAGCTGACGGTCATCGATGCGATGGGCCGCGCTGCAAGTGTCGGCGTGTTCATCGATTGAGCCGGTTTTGACCGCCGTCAAGACACGTGCATTTTGCGCTTGACCTTCCAGTCGCTGGAAGGTTGATAAGCATCTCCACTGCCTTGTCAGGCAAAGGAGATACAAATGGACAGCACCCACGCACATCACCACGGCAACAGCGACCACCACCATCATCCAGCGGATGACGGCGTGGTCCGCGACCCTGTCTGCGGCATGACGGTTGATCCCGCCGCCGGCAAGCCGTCGCTTGAGCATGAAGGGCGGCGCTATTTCTTTTGCTGTGAGGGCTGCCGCACTAAATTCGAGGCCGCGCGGCAGGATTATCTGACGGCAAAAGACCCGGTCTGCGGCATGAGCGTCGATCGTGCGACGGCCAAGCACTTCTTGCGGCATGAAGGCGAGAAGCACTATTTCTGCTCGGCCGGCTGCAAGACGAAATTCGAGGCAGCGCCGGCGGATTATCGCGACGGCAACAAGCCGCAACCAAAGCCTGCTCCGAAGGGGACGCAATATACCTGCCCGATGCATCCTGAGGTGATCAGCGATCATCCGGCCGATTGCCCCAAATGCGGCATGGCGCTGGAGCCGATGGGCATCCCGCCCATGGATGAAGGCCCGAATCCGGAGTTGGTCGATTTCACGCGCCGCCTCTGGATCAGCGGCATTCTCTCGGTTCCGCTGCTTGTCATCACCATGGGGCCGATGGTCGGCCTGCCTGTGCGCGATTGGCTCGGCGAACCGCTTGCGACCTGGGCCGAACTTGTTCTCGCGACACCCGTGGTACTCTGGGCGGCACTCCCGTTCTTCCGCCGTGCCTGGGCGTCGCTTGTCAATCGCAGCCCGAATATGTGGACGCTGATCGGCCTCGGTGTCGGGACGGCTTACATCTATAGTCTGGTCGCCACGCTGGCGCCGGGCATCTTCCCACATACGTTCCGTGGGCATGGCGGCGCCGTGCCTGTTTATTTCGAGGCGGCGGCCGTTATCGTGGCTCTGGTTTTCGTTGGACAGGTGCTGGAGTTGAAGGCGCGCGAGCGGACCGGCTCGGCCATTCGCGCACTGCTCGATCTCGCGCCGAAGACCGCAAGGCGTATCGGTCGCGATGGCAGCGAGGCCGATGTGCCGGTCGACGATATCGTGGTTGGAGATCGTCTGCGCGTTCGGCCGGGCGAGCGGGTTCCTGTCGATGGGATGGTCAGCGAGGGGCAGTCGACGATCGACGAATCCATGCTGACGGGTGAACCGATGCCCGTCGAAAAGGCTGTGGGCGATACTCTGACTGGAGGTACGATCAACAAGAACGGCATGCTGGTCATGACCGCCGAAAAAGTCGGTGCGGAGACCACGCTGTCGCGCATCGTGGAGATGGTCGCCACGGCGCAGCGCTCGCGCGCGCCGATCCAGGGCGCCGTCGATCGCGTCTCGGCCTTCTTCGTCCCGGCCGTTGTCGCCGCTGCGATTGCTGCGTTTGCGATCTGGGCTCTCGTCGGTCCCGAGCCGCGCATGGTTCACGCGCTGCTCGCCGCCGTTTCCGTCCTCATCATCGCCTGCCCCTGCGCATTGGGGCTTGCCACGCCGATGTCGATCATGATCGCAACAGGTCGCGGTGCCCACGAAGGCGTGCTGATCAAGGATGCGGAAGCGCTGGAGCGTCTTTCGAGAGTCGATACGCTGATTGTCGACAAGACGGGCACGCTCACCGAAGGAAAGCCCCGGCTGACGGATGTCGTGGCGCTCGGCGACGTGGCGGATGACCAGCTCCTGCAGCTTGCCGCCAGCTTGGAGCGCGGATCGGAGCATCCTTTGGCGGCCGCTATCGTGTCGGGGGCGGAAGAGCGGGGGACCGCCTTGGCCGATATCACGGGCTTTGAGGCGGCAACGGGCAAAGGCGTGCGCGGGAATATCGGCGAGACGGCGGTGGCGCTTGGCAACGCGGCGATGATGGCCGATCTCGGCATCGACGTCGCCGGCCATGGTGGGCAGCTGCAATCGTTGCGGGACGAAGGCAAGACGGTGATGTTCGTCGTCGTCGACCAGCGCATCGCCGGGCTGGTGGCCGTCGCCGACCGCATCAAGCCGACAACAGCCGCCGCGATCAAGGCGCTGCATGCGAGCGGGTTGAGGATCATCATGGCGACGGGCGACAATGAGCGCACGGCGCGCTCGGTCGCCAGGAGCCTGGGGATCGACGATGTGCGCGCCGATATTCTGCCCGAGGGCAAGAAAGCGCTGATCGATGAGCTGCATGCCAAGGGGGCGGTGGTCGCCATGGCCGGCGATGGCGTCAACGATGCACCGGCGCTGGCCGCGGCCGATGTCGGCATCGCCATGGGCACGGGTGCCGATGTCGCGATGGAGAGCGCCGGCATCACCCTGGTCAAGGGCGATCTCAACGGCATCGTCAGGGCGCGGCGTCTGGCCGAGGCGACGATGCGCAATATTCGCCAGAACCTCGGCTTCGCCTTCGGCTACAATGCGCTCGGCGTTCCGCTCGCCGCCGGCGTGCTCTATCCGGTTTTCGGCCTGTTGCTGTCGCCGATGATTGCGGCGGCGGCGATGAGCCTGTCGTCCGTCTCGGTCATCGGCAACGCGCTGCGGCTGCGCGCCGCCAAGCTCTAGGAGGTCGCCATGAATATCGGTGAAGCATCGGCACGCTCCGGCCTGCCATCGAAGACCATCCGGTACTACGAGGATATCGGCCTCATCCGCCCTGATAGAAACGACAACGGCTACCGCGACTACGCGGTCGCCGACGTTCACAAGCTGCGCTTCCTGCAGAAGTCGCGCGGGCTCGGCTTCTCTGTGGAGGAGTGCCGGCAGCTGCTGGCGCTCTACGAGGACAAGAGCCGGGCCAGCGCCGACGTGAAGGAGTTGACCCAGGCCAAGCTCACCGAGATCGACCGCAAGATCCGCGAGCTCAGCGAACTCCGGCACACACTTGAGCATCTGGTCCACGCCTGTCACGGTAATGACCGGCCGGACTGTCCCATCCTCGAGGAACTGTCGGACGAACAGCATGCCTGACGATTTGCGCGCATGGGCGGCATCTCCGAGCAATGCTTAAAGTCATGATTTCCATGTGATATTTCGCGTGCGTTCTGCGGCGTCGTTCGCTGGATGACGAAAAAGCAGAAAAAATCGCGGCCGCGGGGAATAAAACAACGCGCGGCTTCGTATACTCAATCATGGAACGGAAAGAACGCCCATTCGATGTCATCGGTCAGCTCGCAGCGCTTCGGCGCTACGCGCGCTCCCTGGTGCGCAACTCGGATGACGCCGAAGATCTGGTTCATGATGCCCTGGTCCGGGCATACGAGAAGAAGCAGAGCTTCCGCAGCGGCGGTAACTTGCGTACGTGGTTGCTCTCGATCGTGCATAACGCTCACATCGACCGCGTCCGACAGGGGCGATCGCTGACACGACGGCATGATGAGGCCGCCGTAGAGGCCGAGCAGTCCTTGCCAGCCGCGCAGGAACATGCCGTGCGTCTGCAGCAGGTGCGTAACGCTTTCTTCCGCTTGCCGGAGGAGCAGCGCGAGGCCCTCCATCTCGTGGCGATTGAAGACCTCTCCTATCAGGAAGCTGCTGCAGCGCTCGGCGTTCCGATCGGTACATTGATGTCGCGCATTTCGCGCGCTCGCGCCCAGTTGCGCGAAATTGAAGAAGCGACACCGCGCGCACCACATTTGAGATTGATCGAAGGAGGCGGCAATGAAAGCAGTTGATCCCATTATCGACGCCGATCTCGATGCCTATGTCGATGGCGAACTCGATGTGACACGCCGTATCCAGGTGGAATCCTATCTTTCC
The DNA here is from genome assembly GCF_047304155.1 of Rhizobium sp. Rhizsp42. Taxonomy (NCBI): domain Bacteria; kingdom Pseudomonadati; phylum Pseudomonadota; class Alphaproteobacteria; order Hyphomicrobiales; family Rhizobiaceae; genus Rhizobium; species Rhizobium sp. Rhizsp42. The sequence goes on from NZ_JBGLYS010000006.1 coordinate 209,015, forward strand.
GAAAATCCTGAAACGGCCGCCAAGGTGATGGCGGATCTGAGCATGCGCGGCGAGTTGCGCCTTGCGCTCGCTCACGAAGGCGCCTCCGGCCGGGCGGAAACGCGCGATCTTGCGCGCCGTCTTGAGCGCGGGCTTGCCTATGGCCGCATCTTCCACGCGGTGCAGCGGGTTGCTGCCGTCGGCGTCATGGTGGCGGCCGGCTGGGTAGCGCACACTTCGTTCGGCGCGTTTACCGCAACCGAGGTGGCAGCGTCCGTTCCGGCGCCCGCCTATGTCGAAGAGGCCGTTCAGGCCTACAAGACGGCCTTGGTGCGCCAGTCCGTCTCGTCGCAGCCGGCGGAAGGCTACAAGCCGGATGAAATTCGCGCCGCGACCGGCATCGTCATGCCGCAGCTCCCGCGCGACTGGACGATTTCGGACGTACAGATATTCCCGTCCGAGTTCGGCCCGAGCGTCGAAATGTCGATCACGGCCGAAAAGAAGCAGCTGTCGCTGTTTGCCGTTCGTCCGGGCGTCTTCTCCGTTCAGTCGGTCAACCATATCGCGCTCGATGGCGCCGAGGCCGCCTATTGGCAGATCGGTGACGTCGCTTACGCGCTGGTGACTGCGGATCGCTCCATCTCACTGGATCAGGCAGCCGATGGGCTCGCCCGTACCCTTTACTAGTTCACTCGAGGAGATCTCAATGAACCCAATCAATCAGCAGCGTTACGGTGCGGCCGTTGGCTCGCAGGCCATGTTCGACGAGGGTCTTCGCCAGCACATGCTGCGCGTCTACAACTACATGGGCATCGGCCTTGTCATTACCGGCAGCGTCGCGTTCATCGTTGGCTCGACGCCGGCGCTTTACGTGCCGATCTTCCAGTCGCCGCTCAAGTGGGTGGTCATGCTGGCGCCGCTCGCCTTCGTCTTCTTCTTCTCGTTCAAGATCCAGACGATGTCGGCAAGCGCAGCACAGATGACTTTCTGGGCCTTTTGTGCCGTCATGGGCCTGTCGATGGCCTCGGTGTTCCTGGTCTTCACCGGCACCAGCATCGCACGCACCTTCTTCATCGCCGCCACCATGTTCGGCTCGACCAGCCTCTATGGCTACGTGACCAAGCGTGACCTGTCCCGCATGGGCTCGTTCCTGATGATGGGCCTGATCGGCGTGGTGATTGCCAGCGTGGTCAACATTTTCCTTGGTTCGAGCGCTCTGCAGTTCGCGATCTCGGTCATCGGTATCGTCGTCTTCGTTGGCCTCACCGCCTACGACACGCAGAACATCAAGGAACAGTATTCGGAGAACTACGATCAGGAATCGAACCAGAAGCTTGCCGTCTTCGGCGCTCTCTCGCTCTACCTGAACTTCGTGAACATCTTCCAGTTGCTGCTCAACTTCACAGGCGAGCGCGAATAGTCGAGCTACAGCGCTTCTGGGGGCAAAGGAAGCGCTAGAACGCCCGATCCGCACTCTGTGACAGGATGCGTGGATCGGGTGTTCACCATAGGGAAGCGGGGGGGGGGGGGGGGGGGGCGGGGGGGGGGGGGTGGTTTGTGTGGTGTTTTTTTTGTGTGTGAGTGTTGGTGAGGCCTCGGGGCGGTAGGGGCCGGCCGGAGGGGAG
>NZ_JBGLYS010000070.1:0-11166 GCF_047304155.1 Rhizobium sp. Rhizsp42
CTGTCCCTCGATCATTACCCGCATCTCACTGATCCGTTCTCTCAACGGGCGCGGCATCTTTCATGCCACCTCCTGTTTCAACAAGGCAAAGCCCAAGGCGTCCGCCGTCGCGCCACAGGGCGCGACACGTTGCTTTCCAGTCACCTGGATCTCTGCTCTTCACGATCAAGGGCGAAAGTGATATACGCCCCGTATGTGAATATAGGAAGCATACGTGGCGTATGTCAATACACATACGGCGCGTATGTTAATTTACGGAGACAAGGGTGACGGCGAGAACGCGCGCGCAGATGGTCGAGGAAACGAGGGAAAAGCTCATCGCGGCCGGCCGAAAGGCTTTTGCCACAAAGGGTTACGCCGCCTCGTCGATGGATGATTTCACCGCCGAAGCGGGGCTGACGCGCGGCGCGCTCTATCACAATTTCGGCGACAAGAAGGGGCTGCTGCAGGCCGTCATCGACCAGATCGATGCCGAGATGCTGGTGCGCCAGCGCGCAGCGCAGGCCAAGGGCAAGACGCCCTGGGAAGGTTTTATCAACGAAGGTATCGCCTATATCGAGATGGCGCTCGAGCCCGAGATCCAGCGGATCATGCTGCTCGATGGTCCCGCCGTGCTCGGCGATCCCTCGCAATGGCCGAACCAGACCGCCTGCCTGCGCACCAGCACTGAGACCATCGAGGCGCTGATTGCTGATGGTATCGTCAAGCCCGTGGATGCCGAAGCCGCCGCCCGTCTGATCAACGGTGCGGCGCTCAACGCAGCGCTATGGATCGCTGCGGCCGATGATCCGCATGCGGTGCTGGAAAGGGTTGTCGAGGCCTTCAAGCATCTGGCCGGCGGCCTTTTGCGGACCGACAGCTGAGCTCTATCCGATAGTCGGGCGCGCCGGGCTTACTTCTCCAGCGTCGCCACCACCTCGACATGCGAGGTCCACAGGAACTGGTCGATCGGCGTCACCGAGGCGATGCGATAGCCGCCCTCGACGAGAATGGCGAGGTCGCGCGCAAGCGTCAGCGGGTTGCAGCTGACAGCGGCGATCTTCTTGACCGTGGAGCGGGCAAGCTCCTTGCACTGGAATTCGGCACCCGCGCGCGGTGGGTCGAAGACCACGGCGTCGTAGACCTTCAGTTCAGAGGTCATCAGCGGCCGGCGAAACAGGTCGCGGCGCTCGACGCTGACGGGCTTGATCCCCTGCGTGTTGCGCGCGGCGTGGTCGAGTGCCGCAAGCGGCTTGTCTTCGCTTTCCACCGCATGCACCCGGCCAATCCGCGCCAGCCGCAGCGAGAAGGTTCCGGTGCCGGCGAAGAGGTCGGCGATGCGCTTGGATTTGCCGACATGGGCAAGCACCAGCTCGGACATCGCTTCTTCCGCTGGCTTGGTCGCCTGCGTGAAGCTTCCTGATGGTGGCGATACCTGGACGCCGCCGAAATCGAGCATCGGCTTCACCGGCTCGATCAGAATCTCGCCATTGACGGAGACGCGCGCGATCCCGCGCATCGAGAGCACGGTCTCGGTTGCCTTGCGCCGCTGCTGGTCCGAGAGTTTCTTCAGGCCGTCAGCGGCGATGTCGAGGCCGGTCGCGGTTTCGAGCACGGTGATGCGAAACGCCTCGGCGTTGACGGCAAGTGCCGCACCAATCGCCTTGATCGCCGGCAGCCGCGCGATGAGGCTTGCCGACGAGATGGGACATTCCTCGATATTGACGAGATGGTGGCTTTCGGCCTGGTTGAAGCCGATGAGCATTTCTTTCTCGGTCTTGCGCGCGGCGAACGTCACGCGGCGGCGCTCGCCGGGATGAGCGACGACAAGCTCGCCAACCTCGGGCGTCAGTCCCTTGGACTTCAGCGCGTCGATCACCAGCTGCCGCTTGAAGCCGCGATAGACCGCATCACCTGCGTGCTGCAGTGTGCAGCCGCCGCAGGTGCCGTTGACGCCATCGGGGCCGAAGTGCCGACAGTGCGGCTCCTGGCGGTCTGGGGAAGGCGTGGTGATCGACATGACCGTGCCCTGGCTCTTGACGCGCGCGATGGCGACCGTTTCGCCCGGCAGCGTGAAGGGCACGTAGACGGGGCCATCAGCGCCGTTGGCGATGCCGTCGCCCTGGGCGCCGAGCTTCTGGATGGTGACTGTTTCAGTGCTCACGGCTTGGTTCCTGCGAGTAGATATTCCTGGTTTCCGTCCCCGCCCGAGATCGGCGAGGGGATCATGCCGAGGCTGGTCCAGCCCATGTCCTCGACGAACCAGCGCTCCAGTTCGGCGGCAACAGTGGGCGCGGTCGACGGGTCCTTCAGCATGCCGCCCTTGCCGATCGCCTCGCGCCCGGCCTCGAACTGCGGCTTGACCAGCAGCACGGCCGTAGCACCCGGTTCAGCGAGATCGAGCGCCGGCGCCAGCGCCAGCTTCAGCGTGATGAAGGAAACGTCGGAAACGATGAAGGTGAGGGGATGGCCGACATCCTCGGCCTCCAGATGGCGCGCGTTCAGGCCCTCGATATTGGTAACATCGGGGTTTTCGGCAAGCCGCGGATGCATCTGGCCATGGCCGACGTCGATCGCGGTCACATGCGCGGCGCCGCGTTCGAGCAGCACTTCGGTAAAGCCGCCGGTGGAGGCGCCGACATCGAGACAGTGATGGCCCGTCGGATCGAGCTTGAAGTGATCGAGTGCGGCCGCAAGCTTCAGCGCCGCGCGCGACACATATTCCTGCGCGGGATCATCGATTTCGATCGAGACATCCTCGCCGAAGACGGCGCCCGCCTTGGTGACGACCTTGCCATCGACCTTGACGGTGCCACGGCTGACCGCGTCGCGGGCGCGCGAACGGCTGGCAAAAAGACCCAGGCTGACGAGGAGCTGGTCGATGCGTTGTGTATTTTGATCGGACATGGCCTGTCCATGCCGGGCAATGCCATCAGTTGCAAGCCTTTTGTTGATTGTCTCCGCCGTCGCCGCAGTCCTCTGATGTCACATGGATCGGCGGTGCCCGCTCACTCGTCGACAGCAATGGGAAAATTAGCGGTCTCTAGCCAAGTGAAAAGAGACCTACAACCTGCGCTATGATGGCGTGTGATGATGAGACGTCAAACGGGTTGAATCCCCGAGAATTCAGTGGCTGCAGCCAATAAACTGCGACCCGTTGTCGCGCCGACTTAAACAATTTTAAATTTTCCGTGGCTAGTGTCGCCGTCGATTGCAGCGGCCGAAAACCGCGTCCGCCATGATGGCCCGAAATTCCACCGCCGATCATGTTTTCCCTCGTTGATAGTTTCCCCGCACGCGCTGACGCGTGCCCGATTTGCCATGGCGCCAGGCGCCCAGGAAAGACCGACTGATGTTTGCTAGAAACATGTCCCTGAACGGTAAGCTCGCCGCGACCTTCGCGGCTCTCATTCTCATCTTTGTATCCGTCTCCGCCTTCGTCTATTCGAAGGCCGGCGCCGTGGCGGAAGCTGCCATCGAGGAAAAGCGGTCGGAGCTGCTGGTCAACCAGATCGACGACGCCCTGCAGGCCATGCTCGAGCAGGCCGTGAACCTGCGCGGCTTCCTGCTCTTCAAGAGCGACAGCACCTATGGCGATCTCTTCAACAATCGCGACCGCATGCTGAACGCGATTGCCGCCGCCAAGCAGACGGCCGCAGGCAAGACCGAGTTCGTGAGCCAGATCGACGCCATGCAGAAGGCCGCCGACCTCTATTTCAACCAGCTCGCCGTGCCACAGAGCAAGGCGCGCAAGGAAACCGACATGCCGATCGACCAGATCGTCAAGATCGGCGTCAACGAAACCAAGGGCCAGCTCGACGGCTTCCGCCAGGCCTCTGCCAAGATCAAGCAGGCCGCGCGCGATGAATCCGCAGCGCTTTCCGCCATCAAGGCCGATGCCAGTGCGGCGCTCAACATGACGCTGCTCTTCGGCGGCATCTTCGCAGCCTTCGCGGCCGTCGTGCTTGCCTGGATGCTGTCGCGCAGCATCGTTCGCCCGATCGTCGGCATGACATCCGCCATGGGTCGTCTGGCCGGTGGCCAGAACGATATCGAGGTTCCGGCACTTGATCGCCAGGACGAAGTCGGCCGCATGGCGCAGTCGGTTCTGGTGTTCAAGAACGCGGCGATCGAGAAGCTGCGTCTGGCCGGCGAAACCGACCGCATGCGTGGAGACGCCGAACGCCAGCGCCAGATGGGCGACGAGCAGAAGGCGCGCGAGGAAAGCGAACTGCGCTTTGCCATCGACAACCTCGCCGACGGTCTCTCCGGTCTTGCCAACGGCAATGTCGCGATCCGCATCACCACCGCCTTTGCGCCGCAGTTCGACCGCCTGCGCAACGACTTCAACCACGCCGTCGAGAAGCTGCAGGCGGCCTTGCAGTCGGTTGGCCACAATGCGTCCGCCATCAATGCCGGTGCTGGCGAAATCCGCACCGCAGCCGACGATCTGGCCCGCCGCACCGAGCAGCAGGCCGCAGCCGTCGAGGAAACCGCGGCTGCCCTCGAAGAAGTCACCACCACGGTCCGCGACAGCGCCAAGCGCGCCGAGGATGTCGGCCAGCTCGTCGAGCGCACCCGTCTCGGCGCCGAACGCTCCGGCGAGGTCGTCCGCAAGGCCGTCACCGCCATGCAGGAAATCGAGAAGTCCTCGGGCGAAATCTCCAACATCATCGGCGTCATCGACGATATCGCCTTCCAGACCAACCTGCTGGCGCTGAACGCAGGCGTCGAGGCCGCGCGCGCCGGTGAAGCCGGCAAGGGCTTCGCCGTCGTCGCTCAGGAAGTGCGCGAGCTCGCCCAGCGCTCGGCCAATGCCGCCAAGGAGATCAAGGCGCTGATCAACACGTCGGGCACGCAGGTCAATTCCGGCGTCTCGCTTGTCGGCGAAACCGGCAAGGCTCTGTCGGAGATCGTCGGCGCCGTGCAGGAGATCAACCGCCACGTTGGCGCCATCGTCACCGCCACGCGCGAACAGTCGATCGGCCTGCAGGAGATCAACACCGCCGTCAACAACATGGACCAGGGCACCCAGCAGAACGCCGCCATGGTCGAGGAACAGACGGCCGCCAGCCACTCGCTCGCCCAGGAAGCCATGGCGCTGGACGATCTGCTGCGCCAGTTCAACCTCGGCAACGACCGCGCCGCACCGCGCGCGGCAACCGCTACTGCGGCCTCGCGCCCGGTGGCTTCGCCGGCCAATGCGCTGAAGCGCAGCGTCGCTCGCGCCTTCGGTGGTGGCGGCGCAAGTGCCGCGGCCGTCAAGGAAGAATGGTCGGAGTTCTGATCGAACGCCTGATCATCGACAGGAAAGGGAAGGGGGCTGCGCATCGCGCGGCCCCTTTCGCGTTCAGGACCTCAACTGGCCGAAAACGTCAGCTGGCCAGCGCCAATCCGCCATACCGGCTGATCTCGCTTTCGATCTCCGCCACCAGCGTATCAAGTGCTGCGTTGCGCACCTTGCGGCCGCGACGGACCACGTAGACGAGATCGGGCGGCACGGGGAAGCGGTCGGTGATGATCTGCATCTCCGGCCGCAAATGCCGCTCGTTGAGCAGCGCCACGCCCATACCCGAGCTCACGGCGGCGATAATCCCCGCGGCACTCGCGCATTCGAACACCGTCTCCAGCATGATCCCGCCATCCTGCCCGATATCGAGCGCCCAGTGGCGGTAGAAGCAATCGTCGTGGAAGGAGAGAAACGGCACGGACGTGCTCTGCGGCAGGAGCAGGCTCGGATGCTTCACCCAGTGCAGCGTCTCTCGAAACAGGATGACATCGGTCGGGCGCACCTCGTGAGCGAAGACCTGCACGATCGCCGCGTCGAGCTCGCCCTGCTCGAGCATCGCCCGCAGCACCAGGCTCATCCGTACCTGCGTGCGCACGGACACATCGGGATGCAGCCGGCGGAAGCGGCCGAGAATATGGGCGAGCGCCGAGCAGGTCGTATCCTCCGTGAGGCCCAGCGCGATCCGTCCGGCCAGCGTCGTCTTCGACAGGCTGAGCAGCGCCTCGTCGTGCAGGCCGAGAATGCGGCCGGCATAATCCAGCAGTTCCTCGCCCTCGGTGGTGAAGGCGGTGGCGCCTGACTTGCGGTTCAGAAGCTCGCAGCCGAGGCTCGTTTCCAGCCGTTTGATCTTGTGGCTGACGGCCGATTGCGACAGGCCAAGCGCTTCCGCCGCCCGCGTGATGCCGCCGTGATGGCGGATCGCCCAGATGGCGCGCAAGGCGTCGATCTCCAGCCGCCGGTTGTTCAGGTCGCTCATGTCACTCGGTCTCTTCGTTGCCTGCCGATCAGAGCATGCAATGTTGAGCCGGCATTTGCAAACTTCCATGACTGGTTTCGCTTGAAAGTCATGCCACGATCGAAATTTGTCATGTGCTTGGCTGGCGGCAATGGCTTAAGCGGTCGATTGCAGACGCATGACAGGGATCACCGATGACGGACCACGCATTGACCGCCACGACCAAGCAGCAGCACCGCCTTCTATGGCCGCTGATGGCCACATTGCTGATCATCGGCTGGAGTTCCGGCTTCGTCGGCATCCGCTATGCCAGCGAGGAGGCGAGCGTCGTGCTCGTGCTGTTCTGGCGCACACTTTTGTCCGGCCTGATCCTGCTGCCCTTCGCCCTGACCATCGGCCCGCGCATGCAGTGGAAGGCGATCGTCGGGCAAATGTGGTTCGGCGTCATGTCGGTCTTCCTCTATCTCGGCGGCTTCGCGCTGGCGATCGAGCAGCGCGTGCCCACCGGCCTCGTGGCGCTGATCTCGGACCTGCTGCCGCTCGCCATCGCCACCCTGTCGCAACCGGTGCTCGGCGAACGCTTGAGCGGCCGCCAGTGGCTGGGCACGGCGATTGCCGTCGCCGGCGTGCTGATCGTCTCGCTCGATAGCCTCAGCTTCGGCTCGGCGCCGCTCTGGGCTTACGGATTGACCGTCGGCTCGATGCTGATCTTCGCGCTCGCCTCGGTGCTCCACAAGCGTCGGCGCGTCGGCCACATGCCGGTGCATCAGAGCCTCTGCATCCACACGCTGACCGGCTCGGTGCTCTTCGGTATCTGCGCACTGATGCAGGGGGACATCGCGCCGCCGCTGACCCAAAACTTTGCCATCGGCATGGTCTGGCTGGTGCTGATCGCCACCTTCGCCGCCTATTCGGTCTATTACACCAGCCTGCGGCTCTTCCCGGTCGCCAAGGTCAGCGCCGCAATCTATCTGAGCCCACCGGTCACCATGCTCTGGGCCTGGGCGCTGTTTTCCGAGCCACTGACGCTGACGATGTTCGTCGGTCTCGGCGTCACGCTGGTCGGCGTTTTCATGACCTCGCGCGCCTGATACCTCACACGTCGTTCGCCTTGCCGTCCCGGAAATAAAGGCGCTGGATGACCGCCATGATCAGCGCTGTCGCCCAGCCGAAGATGATCCAGCCGTTGACCGCTTCGAACACCGAAATCTGCCGCCACTCCTTGCCAAGCACGACATCGCCATAGCCGACCGTCGTGAAGGTGGCGGTGGAGAAATAGATCGCGTCGTCAAGCGACGGCAGCGCGCCGATCAGATAGTAGAGAAGCGCCCAGAGGCAGATATCGAGACTGATCGGAATGAGTAGGTAGCTGACCCAGGCGACGGTAGCGATCGTGGCATGGCGGCCGAGATATCCCGGCTCCGCATGCCGGATGGCGCGAAGCCCGATCTCCATGAAGACGGCCTGTATGGCGACTGTGGCCGCGATCAGCGCGGTGGCAAGGAGAAAATTGACGGGCACCGGACCTCCAATGGATGTGGGTCAATATTGCACGGCGATCTCGGCTTCGTTGCGTCTACGCGCGAGCCTACAGAACGGAACGTCTTCCGCGGCGCATGCCGAACGCCGCCCTCCGCCTTCGGCATGGGCTCGACTGCTCTCAGCATGCGCCCGGTGAAGGAGCCACCGCACAAGTTCCCTCGCTTCACGCGGCTCAAGCAGCACAGCCGTCACCCCGGCATCGACGGGCAGGCCCGTTGTCTGGTCGATGACGTCGACGAGACCAAGGCGGCCCGGCACAACCATGTACCGCACTCCGCTCACCGCTCCTGACTGCATTCCAACCACACCCCTCGCTTTCATCCCGGCCAAACTAGCAGGCACAGGACCCTACGCATTGCGCAGGATCAATCCTTCGCGGGAAAGGCAGCGATATCGGCGCAGCGTTGATCGCACGCAATGCAGGACGGTCGCCAAGCCCCTATGCTCATCCGCGCGAAAATCCGGATGGAGCCCGCCGTGCAGAACGTTCAGCGCAAACATGGGCCTTCGGGGCTGGTCGAGGCAACAATGGCCGAGCTTCGCGCCGCGCCGCTCTTGGTGTTGCTCGTCTTCGTGCCGGTGGTGATCCTGACGGATATCGCCTCGCCGGAATCGCACACGCTGCTCTTCATCCTCTCCGTCCTTGCGATCATCCCGCTCGCGGCCTTGCTCAGTCGCGCGACCGAAGCCGTCTCCGCCCGCACGGGCGACGCCGTCGGCGGCCTGTTGAACGCCACGCTCGGCAACCTCACCGAACTCGTCATATCCCTGGCCGCCCTGCAGGCCGGGCAATATCTGCTGGTCAAGGCCGCCATCGCCGGTGCCATCGTCACCAACACGCTGTTCATGCTCGGCGGCTCCTTCCTGCTCGGCGGCCTCAAGCATCACCTGCAGGAGTTCAATCGCGTCAGCGCCCGCTTCCAGGCGTCGCTGCTGTTTCTCGCCACCGTCGCGCTGTTCGTCCCCTCGCTGGTGAGCCGCGCCGATCAGGGGCCGGAGATGGTGCAGGCGCTCAGCCTCGGCCTCGCCGTGATCCTGATCGCGGTCTACGCCATGGGCATGCTGTTTTCGCTCAAGACCCACCGCGAGCTCTTCGCCAGCGTCGGCGAGGCCGAGGAGCACCATGGCGGCTGGGGGCTTTCGACCAGCATCATCATCCTGGTCGTGGTCACGCTCTTCGTCGCGTTCATCAGCGAGGTCTTCGTGGGCTCGGTGCAGGCGGCGGCCGAGAAGATGGGCATGACGCCCGCCTTCGTCGGCTTCATCGTCGTGGCGCTCGTCGGCGCGGCGGCGGAAATGACCGCGGCCTTCTCGGCCGCCCGCGCCAACCGGCTCGATCTCAGCGTCGGCATCGCGCTGGGCAGCGCCTCGCAGATCGCGCTCTTCGTCGCCCCCGTTCTCGTCATCGTCAGCTATTTCATCGGCCCCGAGCCCATGTCGCTGCAGTTCTGGCCGGGCGCGGTCGCGATGATGTTCCTCGCCATGATGGCGGCCGCGCTGCTCTCCAATGGCGGGCGCGGCGCCTGGTATGTCGGCGTGCTGGCGCTCGCCGTCTACGCCATATTCGGCCTGGCGCTGTTCCTCCTGCCGCCCGCCGCTTCCTAGAATCCGGAGAGGTTCGGAGATATGCGCATCCGCGCCACATCCCGCTTCGGCGTTTCCCTGTGCACGCGGACATAATCGCGGTTGAACTGCGATGGGCTGTCATATCCGACGCGAAACCCCGCCTCGGCCGCCGTCATGCCTTCTACGATCATCAACCGACGCGCCTCCTGCAGGCGGATCTGGGTGCGAAACTGCAGCGGGCTCATCGCCATCGCCGCCCGAAAATGCTCGTAGAAGGACGACGAGCTCATGCCGGCGATATCCGCCAGTTCCTCGATCGCGAAGGGGCTTCCGAAATTGCGGCAGACATAATCGACCGCCCGGCCGATCTGGTTCAGCCGGCTTTCGCCGCTGGCGATCTGCCGGATCAGCCCGCCCTGCGGTCCCGATATCAGCCGGTGCAGAATCTCCCGCTCCACAAGCGGCGCCAGCACCGGCGCATCCTCGGGTGCATCGAGCAGACCAAGCAGGCGCGCCGCCGCATCGATCAACCGTGGCGTCGTTTCGCTCACCCGCGCTGCCGCCGGGTTCTCGTCGCGTGCTGGTGATCCCGCGATCATCTCGTTCAGAAGCGTACGGTCGAACTCCAGCCGCAGGCAGAGATAGGGCGCGTCAGGACTGGCCTCGATCACCGCGCCGATAACGGGCAGGTCGACACCAACCACGAGATAATGCGCGGCATCGTAGATATAACTGGCATCGCCGATCGTCGCCCGCTTGCGCCCCTGCGCGACAATGCAGCAAGAGGGCTTGTAGAGCGTATGCAGCGGCTCCGTCGTCGCCGAGGATCGTATAACGCCGACGCGCGGCAGTACGGTGTCGAAGTTTCCATCCACGCCGGCATGGCTATCGATCAGGGCGGCGAGATCGGTAATTGTTTCCATGGTGCCAGCATCGGACGTCTCGCGCATTTTGCCAAGAGACCATCATCCCATTTCGGAGGATCGTGCAAGAATTCCGGAAAAGCCATCTACCGCGACAGGCGCTATCGGCGCGATCCTGTGTCGGTCAACAGATCGCTTGAGGAGCAAGACATGACCGATATGAACAACAAGGTGGTGCTGATCACAGGCGCCAGCAGCGGCATCGGCGCCGCCACGGCCCGCGAATTGGGCCTCGCCGGTGCAAAACTGGTCATCGGCGCGCGCCGAACCGACCGCCTGGACGCTTTGAGTGAGGAAATCCGTGCCGCGGGCGGTGTCGTGATCTCAAGAGCGCTCGATGTCACCGACCGCACCGACATGCAGGCCTTCGTCGATGCCGCTATTGCCGAGTTCGGTCGCGTCGACGTCCTCGTCAACAATGCCGGCGTCATGCCGCTGTCGCTGATGTCCTCGCTGAAGGTCGAGGAATGGGACCGGATGATCGACGTCAACATCAAGGGCGTGCTCTATGGCATCGCGGCCGTGCTGCCGATCATGAACGCCCAGCAATCCGGCCAGATCATCAACGTCTCCTCCGTCGGCGGCCTCGCCGTTTCGCCGACAGCGGCGGTCTATTGCGCCACCAAATACGCGGTACGGGCGATTTCCGATGGCCTCAGGCAGGAAAACAAGATCTTGCGCGTCACCTGCATCTATCCCGGCGTGGTCGAATCCGAACTCGCCGACACCATCACCGAACCCTTCGCCGCTCAGGCCATGGTCGCCTATCGCGCCGTGGCGCTGAAACCCGACGCCATAGCCCGCGCCATCCTTTACGCCATCGACCAACCCGCCGACGTCGACGTCAACGACATCGTCGTGCGCCCGACGGCCGTCCAAGCGCCTTGAACACGGTGCCGACAATCCCGGCC
>NZ_JBGLYS010000071.1:0-11113 GCF_047304155.1 Rhizobium sp. Rhizsp42
CCCCCCCCCCCCCCCCCCCCCCCCCCTTTTTTTAACCCCCCCCCCCCCCCCACCCCCCTTTCGGTTGTTGCTGGGGGTCTGTTTTTTTTTAAAACCCCCCCGGCCTGGGGGGGGGGGGCCCCGCCCCCCGCCCCATGTCTCGGGAGGCTTACTTAGGGTAACCAGCCTTCGTCATTTCGCGGGTCGTCAGCTGCTGAGCGCTCTGCAGGGCCTGATCGACGGAGATCTGGCCGGCGACAGCTGCCGAGAACTGCTGGCCGACGGCCGTACCGATGCCCTGGAACTCAGGGATCGCGACGAACTGGCCACCGGTGTAAGGCACCGGCTTGACGGTCGGCTTCTGCGTGTCGGCTGCCTTCATCGCATCAAGCGTCTTGGCGGCGAACGGAGCGGCCTTCTGGTAGTCGGCGTTTTCGTAGAGCGAGGTGCGCGTGCCCGGAGGAACGTTTGCCCAGCCTTCCTTGCTCGCAACCAGATCGCCGTAAGCCTTGTCGGTCGCCCAGGCGACGAACTTCTGCGCGGCTTCAGCCTTGGTCGACGTTGCCGGGATCGCGAGGTTCCAAGACCACAGCCAGTTGCCGTGGTTCTTCATCTCGCCCTTGGTCGGGAACAGGGCGTAACCGACCTTGTCGGCAACCTTCGATTCCTTCGGGTTGGAGACGAACGAAGCGGCGACGGTCGCGTCGATCCACATGCCGCACTTGCCGGTCTGGAAGAGCGCCAGGTTTTCGTTGAAGCCGTTCGAGGATGCACCGGGAGGGCCGGCTTCCTTCATCAGGTTGACGTAGAAGCCAAGGGCTTCCTTCCACTCGGGGCTGTCGAACTGGGGCTTCCAGTTTTCGTCGAACCAGCGACCGCCGAAGGAGTTGTCGAGCGCGGTGATGAACGCCATGTTCTCACCCCAGCCGGCCTTGCCGCGAAGGCACATGCCGTAGACTTCGCCGCTCTTGTCAGTGATTTTCTTCGCCGCATCGGCGATGAAGTCCCAGGTCGGCGCGTCGGGCATCTTCAGACCGGCCTTTTCAAAGAGGTCGGTGCGGTACATGATCATCGCGCTTTCGCCGTAGAACGGCACGGCGTAGAGCTTGTTGTCGACGGTCAGCGCGGCGCTGATCGCGGGCAGCAGATCCTTGGCGTCATACTTTTCGCCGAGGTTGTCGAGCGGCAGAAGCCAGCCCTGCTTGGCCCAGATCGGCACTTCGTAGTTGCCGATCGTCAGAACGTCGTACTGGCCGCCCTTGGTCGCGATATCGGTCGTGACCTTCTGGCGCAGCACGTTTTCTTCGAGCGTTACCCACTCGAGATCGATGCCGGGGTTCTTTGCCTTGAAGTCATCTGTGAGCTTCTGCATGCGGACCATGTCGCCGTTGTTGACGGTCGCGATCGTCAGCGTTTCAGCCGAAGCAATGCCCGCGAACGCCAGGACGGAGCAGGCGCCGAGCAGAAAAGTTTTAAATGTCATGATCTTCCTCCCAGAAGATGTTAGCGAGCATTCGCTTTGCTCATGGGCAATTACTCAATGACAGACGACAAATGTCAAGCTCCAATCGTTGCTGCAGCCGCGAAACGATGAGTTAAATTGCTGATTTAAAAGAAAATAAATTTTTGCTCACTAAGTGAGCAAATACTCGGCGACCTCTTCATCGGTGATCAAACCGTTGATCTGATGACCGGTCACGGCCGCCTTGATCGCCTTCATCTTGCGCTTGCCCTTGCCGATTCCGATGACCACCGAGGTCTCGCGCGAGGGGATCGGAGCGGACGCGACGCGCTCGTTGATCGGGTTGTCGAGCAGCTTTCCTTCACTGTCGAAAATCCAGCCACAGATCTCGCCGACGGCGCCATTGTCCATCAGTTCCATCATCTCGCCCTTCTCGAGGAAGCCGTCGACACAGAGCGGTCCGTCGATGCCGAGCTCGCCGATACCGACGAAGGTCACGTCGGCCTGCGCGCTCATGTCGAGCGTCGAGCGCACCAGCTGCTGGGCATGCAATGTCTCGCGCTCTTCCGCGGAAGTGACGAGAACCGGCAGCGGCATCGGGAAATGCCGCGCCTTGACGGCATCGGCCATGCTGAAGACGACGTTGTAATAGGCGGCCGATCCGTCCGGCGCGATGTTGCCGGTGAGCGAGACGATGCGGTGGTTGATGCACTCGATTGCCGGCAACTGATCGACCGCAGCCTTCAGCGTTCGCCCAGTTCCGACGGCGAGCACGATCGGGTCGGTCTTCTTCAGCCAGCGCTCGATCTCGGCCGCCGCCGCCTCGGCGATGCCGACGGTCGCGGCACCGGCGCCCGGATCGCTCGGCACGATATCCACCTGCCGCAGCCCGTATTTGTTGCGCACAGCGTTGGCGAGCTCCAGACAGGCGGCGATCGGGTGATCGAGCCGCACCTTGATCAACCGCTCGGCCACGGCAAGCGACACCAGCCGCTGCGCCGATTGTCGCGAAATCCCCATGGACGAGGCGATCTCGTCCTGCGTGCGCCCTGCCACATAGTAGAGCCAGCCGGCGCGCGCCGCGTCATCAAGACGACCAGAAGTTTCGGACTTTTTCACCATCGACTATCCATTGCGCGCGACTGCACCGGCTTCCGCCGGCAAAGCATGTGGTTGAAGCTATGTTCGCGCCAGATCAAAACAAAATTCGGGCAAATGTCGAGTGCATTGAGAAATTGCACAATCTATTTTAGCCTCAACGCAAGCAGTGGATGGTGCTCAGCCCCGCCATTGCAGCGCCATCTTTGCCCGCGAAGCCATGCTTGACCTGACATCGAACGGCACGCTAACTATGCGCCAGAGGGAAAAATCGTGCGAATTCTGCTGGTTGAGGACGACAAGATGATTGGCGAGGCGGTGCGCGATCACGTCGCCGCGTCCTTTCACGCCGTCGATTGGGTGAAGAACCTCGCCGACGCGGAAGCCGCCACGGGCCCTGTCGAATATGGATTGGTGCTGCTCGACCTCAATCTTCCCGATGGCAGCGGCGTCGATTTCCTGCGCAAGCTGCGCAGCCGCGACATCCGCGCGCCCGTCATCATCCTCACCGCACGCGACCAGATCTCCGACCGCATCGAGGGATTGAACGCCGGCGCCGACGACTATCTCGTCAAGCCCTTCAACCTTGGCGAGCTGGAGGCGCGCATCATGGCGGTCGCCCGCCGCTACGACGCCAACCCGCACCCGGTGGTGCAGATCGGCGATATCGAAATCAACCGGCCTCAGCACAAGCTCTCCGTCGACGGCATCTCCGTAATCCTCACCAGCCGCGAATGGGCGGTGCTTGACCTCCTGACCGCGCGCCCCGGCGCGATCGTCTCCAAGGACCGCATCGAAGAGGCGCTCTACGCCTTCGGCTCGGAAATCGAGAGCAACACGGTCGAGGTCTATGTCAGCCGCTTGCGCAAGAAGATCGGCAAGGATCGCATCCGCACGGCCCGCGGCATCGGCTACACACTCGGATCACAATGAAGCGCGAACGCAGTATCACCCGCCCGCTCATCACCGCGCTGACGACCGTCATGGTCATCTTCTGGCTTATCGCCATTGGCCTCAGCATCCGCGTGATGCAGCATGAGTTCGACGAGATCTTCGACAGCGCCCAGCAGGAAACAACGGAGCGACTGCTGGCGCTGATCCTCGACGACATGGACCAGCGCGGCATCGGCGACCCGCATGGCATCGCCATGCTGAACACCGCCGCCAACCGCGAGTATCTGACCTATCAGGTTCGTGATCCATCAGGAAAGGTGGTGTTGCGCTCCAATGACGCGCTTGCCGAGCCCTTCCCCGCACCGCTCGAAACAGGCTTCTTCGACAGCGCGACCGCGCGTATCTACACGGAGAAGACATCCGACGGCTCGCTCTTCCTGCAGGTCGCGGATCGCTTCAAGAACCGACGCGAGGCCGTGCGCGAGAGCGCCGTCACCCTGCTCATTCCGCTGATCGCGCTGATCCCCGCCAGCATCTTCGCCATATGGTTCATCGTCGGCCGCGCGCTAAAGCCGCTGGATGCGCTGCGCCAGGATATCGGCACCAAGGACGGCGGCAATCTGGCGGAAGTGGAGAGCGCCGGTCTGCCGAAAGAGCTGAAGCCGATCGCCCGCTCCGTCAACCTGCTGCTCGGACGCCTGCGCTCCGCGCTTGAGGCCGAGCGCGAGTTTACCGCCAACAGCGCCCATGAGCTCAGAACGCCGATCGCCGGCGCGCTGGCGCAGACGCAGCGCCTTGCCGAGGAATTACCGCCAGGACCAACCAAGGCCCGCGCCCATCAGGTCGAGAGCTCGCTGGTCAATCTCGGGCGTCTCGCCGAAAAGCTGCTGCAGCTCGCCCGTGCCGAGGCCGGCATCGGTGGCAGCGCCACCGCCACGGACCTTCGCCCGGTGCTCGACATGATCGTCACCGATTACGAACGCGACAGCCGCTCGCAGGGTCGTCTGCGCTACACCGCCGCGCCCGCGACAAAGCTGGTCCGCAACGCCGACATGGACGCTTTCGGCATCATCCTGCGCAACCTCATCGAGAACGCCCTAGTTCACGGCGACCCGGAGCTATCGGTCGATGTCAGCCTCGATGCGAATGGCGTCGTGCGTGTCGTCAATGGCGGGCCGCCGGTCGCGGAAAGCGATATCGCAACGCTGAAGAGGCGCTTCCGGCGCGGCAACACCAGCGCCTCAGGCTCCGGCCTTGGGCTTGCAATTGCCGATCGCATCGTCTCTCAGATGGGCGGAACGCTCGACCTGATCTCGCCCGCCAGCGGCCAGAGTTCCGGCTTCGAAGCGCGCATCACGCTGCCTGCCTGATCAGGGTTTAGGCTTGCAAATCACACCGAACGATGCGAGCAGATTCTAACCGTTTGGAACAAGCAGAATACGAATGATCATCTCCTTCGACATCGGCGGCTCGGCGATCAAGGGCGGCGTTGCGCTTTCCGAAACCGAGATCACGCCGCTCGGCCGCCGCCCGACCCCCCTCGATGATTTCGGCGCCTTCGTCGATACGCTCAGAACCTTCATCGCGGAAGCCGGCGGCACGCCGACGCTGCTGTCGATCTCGATCGCCGGCGTCGTCGATCCAGATACGCAGCTGCTCACCTGCGCCAACATTCCCTGCATCCACCAGCGCACCATCGCCGCCGATCTTCAGGCCGAACTCGGCGTGCCGGTGCTGGTCGCCAACGACGCCGACTGCTTCGCCATGGCCGAAGCCGGCCTCGGCGCCGGTCGCGGCCACCGCATCGTGCTCGGCGTCATCCTCGGCACCGGCGTCGGCGGCGGCGTAATCGCCAATGGCCGGCTGATCAACGAGGCGGGCGGCTTTGCCGGCGAATGGGGCCACGGCCCGATCGTCGCGCTGCGCGCCGGCCACCCGCCGGTCGAGATCCCGCATTATGCCTGCGGCTGCGGCCAGAGCGGCTGCGTCGATTCCGTCGGCGGCGCGCGCGGCATGGAACGCCTGCACAAGACGCTGCACGGCCTCGATTTCACCAGCGAGGAGATCATCGGCCAGTGGCTGCGCGGCGAGGAAAAGGCAACCCGCACGATCGACGTCTTTATCGATCTCCTCGCCTCTCCCCTGGCGCTAACAGTCAACATCACCGGCGCCACCATCGTCCCCGTCGCCGGCGGGCTCTCGAATGTGGAGCCACTGCTGGATGAACTCGACAAGGCCGTGCGCCACCGCATCCTGCGCAAATTCGACCGCCCGCTCGTCGTGCGCAGCGAGTGCCGTGTTGAACCCGGGCTGATTGGGGCGGCATTGCTGGGATTGAAGGCGGAAGCGGAGATGGTGGGGTAGCTACGGCTACCGCAGATCGCAAGCTACGAGCCTGCAGCCCCCTCATCCGCCTGCCGGCACCTTCTCCCCGCGGGGGAGAAGAGACTCGTGGGGGCCGCTCGCGCCGACCTCCCCTTCTCCCCAACGGGAGAAGGTGGCCCGAAGGGTCGGATGAGGGGGCTACACCCTCAGTTCTCATTGGTAATCCTATACAAAAACGGCGCGGTTCTCACCGCGCCGTTCGCATTCTCACTCCGCCGCCATCGCCGGCGGATGCCCGTGATCCACCGCGTCATCCTCGCCTGATGATACAGCCTCATCCTCCTTGCCCTTCGGCTCCTTGCCGAAGCACAGCGCATAGGCCGCGGGCAGAACCAGGATCGTCAGCACGGTGGCGACCAGGATGCCGCCCATCATGGCATAGGCGAGCGGGCCCCAGAAGACGCCGCGCGAGATCGGGATCAGCGCGAGGACAGCCGTTAGCGCCGTCAGCATGATCGGACGGAAACGCCGCACGGCCGCGCCGACGATTGCTTCCTGCCGATGCATACCCGCCTTGATGTCCTGGTCGATCTGGTCGATCAGGATGATCGAGTTGCGGATGATGATGCCCAAGAGCGCGATGACGCCGAGGATGGCGACGAAGCCGAAGGGCGCGCCGGAGATCAGGAGGGCTGCCGCGGCCCCGATGATCCCGAGCGGACCGGTCGCCAGCACCAGCATCGCCTTGCCGAAGTGCTGCAGCTGCGCCATCAGAAGCAGCACGATCACGACGAGCATGATCGGCGCCTTGGCGGCGATCGAGGCCTGGCTTTCGGCCGAATCCTCGGCACCGCCCTGGATCTCGACCTTGTAGCCGGCAGGCAGGCTGTCGCGCAGCGGCTGCAGATCGGCATACATCTTCATGACCACGTCGTTCGACTGCACGCCATCGGGCAGCGTGGCACGCACGCTGATCGTCGGCAGGCGGTCGCGCCGCCATTCGATGCCCTGCTCGAGAACCGGCACCACCTTGGCGATCTGCGAGACCGGCACGAAGCCGCCGAAATCCGTCGGCACGTAGACCGAGTTGACCGCCGACAGCAGCGAACGATTGGCTTCCGGCTCGCGGGCGACGATCGACACCGTCTCCTCGCCATCGCGGAAATCGTCGAGCGGAGCGCCGGACATCGCGGTCTGCAGCATCTGGCGGACGCGTTGCGAGGTGACGCCAAGCGCACGGGCGCGGTCCTGGTCGATCACCAGCTTCATCGCCGGCACCTGTTCCAGCCAGTCGTCGTGGATGGCGCCGAGCAGCGGATTTTCCTGGAACTTCGCCTTCACCTCGTCGGCAATCTTGCGCACTTCCTGGCGATCCGGACCCATGACGCGCATCTGCACCGGCCAGCCTGTCGGCGGACCAAGGAAGAGGCGGTCGACCTTGCCGCGGATATCGGGGAAATCCTCGGCGAGGATATCACGCAGCTTGACGATCAGCCGTTCGCGGGCCGGCTCGTCATTAGCCATGATCAGAAGCTGCGCGAAATTCGGGTTCGGAAGCTGCTGGTCGAGCGGCAGGAAGAAGCGCGGCGCGCCCTCGCCGATATAGGTGGCGACGAACTTCTTGTCCTTGTCGTCCATGATCTTGGCTTCGAGCGCCTTCGATTGCGTCTCGACTTCCTTGATGCTGGTGCCTTCAGGCAGCCAGAGATCGACGAGGATCTCGGGGCGCGAGGACTGCGGGAAGAAGTTCTGCGGAATGAACTGGAAGGCCCAGAGGCTGGTGGCGAAGGTCACCAGCGTCATGGCAACGACGATGATGCGATGGCGCACGGCCCAGCCCACCGTCGACCGCAGCCGGCGATAGAAGCTGGTGTCGAAGGCATCATGATGCGCGCCGCCCGCATGCTGGCGCTGCTTCAGGATCATGTAGCCGAGCCATGGCGTGAAATAGACCGCGACGAACCACGAGACGACGAGCGCGATGCCGACGACATAGAACAGCGTGCGGACATACTCGCCGGCCGTGGAGGCCGCGAAGCCAACCGGAATGAAGCCGGCCGTGGTGATCAGCGTCCCCGTCAGCATCGGGAAGGCGGTCGAGGAATAGGCAAAACTCGCCGCCTCGATCTTCACGAGCCCTTCTTCGAGCTTTCGCTCCATCAATTCGACCACGATCATCGCGTCGTCGACAAGCAGCCCGAGGGCGATGATCAACGCGCCGAGCGAAATACGCTGCAGGTCGATGCCAAGCTCGTACATGATGGCGAAAGTGGCGGCCAGCACCAGCGGAATGGCAATCGCGATGACGAGGCCCGAACGCCAGCCGATCGACAGGAACGAGACGACGAGAACGATGGCCAGCGCTTCACCCAGCGCATGCATGAACTCGCTGACGGCATCGGTCACGACATCGGGCTGGTTGGAAATCTGATCGACCGAGACGCCGTAGGGCAGCGCCTCCTCGAAGCGCTTGTAGGTCGCTTCGACATCCTTGCCGACATCGGTGACCTTGTAGCCCTTGGCCATGACGACACCGACCTGGACGCTCTCATGACCATTGAAACGGTACTTGCGCTGATAGGGGTCTTGAAGGCCGGAATAGACGGTGGCGATATCGCCGAGGCGGGTCACCTGGTTGCCGGCCTTGAGCCGAAGCTCGCGGATATCGGCGGCCTTGGTCACGTCGCCTTCGACGGCGATGCGCACCGAGCGCGTGCCCGTATCGACGGAGCCGGCTGGGTCAACGCTGTTCTGCCCCTTGATGGCGTTCTGCAGGTCGACGACCGTCAGGCCGCGTTCGGCGAGCGCCTGCGAGGACACGTCGATGAAGATCTTCTCCGGCTGATCGCCGATGATCACGGCCTTCTCGACACCCGGCGTCGTCAACAGCATGTCGCGCGCCTGGATCGCGAATTTCTTCAGTTCCGGATAGCTGTAGCCATCGCCGCTGATCGATTGCAGCGTGATGAAGGTATCCCCGAATTCGTCGTTGAAATAGGGACCGAGCAGGCCTGATGGCAGCTCGTTGGAGATATCGCCGACCTTCTTGCGCACTTGGTAGAAGGCGTCGGCGACATCAGCCCCGTTGGTATCGCCCTTGATCTGCAGCGTGATGACGGCGGAGCCGGCGCGCGTATAGGATTTCACCCAGTCGATATGCGGGGTTTCCTGCAGCTTGCGCTCGATCTTGTTGACGACCTGGTCCTGCATTTCCTGGATCGAGGCGCCCGGCCACACGGCCTGAACGACCATGACGCGGAAGGTGAAATCGGGGTCTTCCTTCTGCCCCATCCGCATCAGCCCGAGCACGCCGGTGATGAGGATCAGGCCGAACAGAAAGCGCGCGATGCTCGGATGGCCGATTGCCCAGCGCGACAGGTTGAAGGGCTTCTTCTCGGTGGTGGAATTGTCCATTGTCCCGTTCCCTCTCCTGACCGCTTAGCGAACGACGTCGCCGGTCTCGGCCGCAGTTTCGGCGGATGCCGACTGCTGGCCCGGCAGTTTGACCTTGAGATTGTCGGTCATGAACTGCGTGCCGGCGGCAACGACGAGATCGCCGGTCTTCAGCCCGTCGGCAATATTGACGCCGTCACCGGTGAAATCGGCGATCGTGACGTCGCGGGCATGCACGGTCTGCTGGTCGCGATCGACCACCCAGACGATCTTCTTGCCGTCTTTTTCGGCAAGTGCGGCGAGCGGGATGGCGACATGGGTGTTGGCGTTGCTGACACTGGCCTCGATCGTCGCCGTCATGCCCAGCAGCACGCGATCGTCATGCGGCAGGCTCACACGAACGGCAAAAGTGCGCGACTGCGCATCCGCGCTGCCGGAGACCTCGCGCACCTTGCCGTCGAGCACCAGCTTGGCCGAAGACCAGAAGCTCGCCTTGACCGTCTTGCCCGGCTTGAACTCGGCGATGTCGTTCTCCGGCACCGCGATCTGAACTTCCTTTTCGCCGTCGAGCGCGACAGTCGCAACCGGCGTGCCGGCGGCAACGACCGTGCCGGTATCGGCGCTGATCGCCGTCACGATCCCGCTCTGGTCGGCCTTCAGCTCGGCGTAGCTCACCTGGTTTTTCGCTTGGTCGAGAGAGGAGCGAGCCGCGTCGCGCGTGGACACCGCCTGGTCATAGCTGAGCGACGCCTGCTCAAGCTGCGACTTCGCCGTCACGCTCTTGTCGAACAGCTGCTGGGCGCGCTTGTTGGCGAGGTCTGCCGTACCGACACCCTTTTCCGCCGCCGCCAGATTGGCTTCCGCCGTCTTCGTCGCGAGCTCGTAATCAGTCGCGTCGATGCGCGCGATCACATCGCCCGGCTGTACGCGGTCGCCGATATTCACGCGGCGCTCGGTGATCTTGCCGGCGACGCGGAAGCCGAGGTTCATCTCGACGCGCGCCTTCACCGCACCGGAATAATCAAGCGCTCGGGTCTCACCCGCCTTGGCGATTTCCACGACCTTGACCGGCCGCAGCATCTCCTTGGTCTCCGCCTTCTTCTCCTCGCTGCAGCCCGAAAGCGCGAGCGAAACGGCGCCAAGGAGCGCGAAACTGGCAACGGACGGCAACTTGACTGTCTTCAGCGAAATCATCTTTCGCACTCCCGGTATGTTTGTGTGTTGAATTGTTGGCGGCCGCGCCGCCCGATTATCTCTTCAAAGCCCTGATGGAGAAGTCGATCAGCTCGTCCACCGTCGCTCGGTTGGTCTTGGCAAGACATTGCGCCACCATGATCGGGTGGCAGAGCGTCACCGTGGCGGCGCCAAAGCAGCGCGACGCGGTAGCGGGATCCTGATCGACGAACTCGCCGGCCTCGATACCCTCGCGGATCACCTCGGCCAGCAGATCGTGAATGCTGTCGACATGCTTCTCGATCACATGCCAGTCGCGCTCGATAGCGACGACCACCATCTCGTGCACCTTTTCCTGGTCGAGCATGGTCTCGACCGTCATCTGGTATTGCCCGCGCACGAAACGGCTGAGCCGCTCGGACGCGCTGAGCGGCAGATGGCAGATCTCGTAGGCCTGCTGGTAGCTAGCCGCGAGCATGCGCCCGCAGATCGCCTGGTGGATTTCTACTTTCGAGGAGAAGAAGCGATAGACATTGGCCGGCGACATGCCGAGATCGCGGGCGATATCGGCGACCGTTGTCTTGGCGTAGCCATAGTGACGAAACAGCCGCTCGGCCGCATCGAGAATGCGGGTCACATTCTCCTGTCTTGTCGCTTCGAGAATGCTTTCGGCGGTGTCGCTCATGATTTCTGCCGTGTTGATTTACGACTGACGAATTTCGATTTTCGTCAGTCGTAAGGCATCAGGAGGTGAAAGTCAATCTTTTGCGTTGCGGGATTGGGTGGGTT
>NZ_JBGLYS010000072.1:0-9199 GCF_047304155.1 Rhizobium sp. Rhizsp42
GCGCCCCGCCTCCCCTGGTGCGCCCACGGATGCTCTCGGTGGAATCGACGAAGTTGCTGAAGGATATCGGCGAGGAACTGAAGACCGCCGCACCGCTGGCGGCGCAGAAGGTGGCTAGCGCGGAGTGAGGGCTAGGCTGCCCTTGGCGCGATTTGGCCGGCAACCACTTGTTTCCACAGCGAAAACCCCACACTCGGCGTCATCCTCGGGCTTGTCCCGAGGATCTAAGCACGCCTCCCGGAATGCAACGGTGCGGATGCGCTGTACGGCGCCACGTATCCACTACCGTCGCCCGAGAGGCAGCGTCGGCAGATGCTCGGCACAAGACCGAGCATGACGTCGAGGATGAGGCTGCCGCTGGCGGCTACACCGGATGAACACTACCGACAACGGCTTGTTTCCGCAGCGGAATCCCCACCCGCGACGTCATCCTCGGGCTCGTCCCGAGGATCTAAGCACGCCGCCGAGAGTGCAACGGTGCGGATGCCCTGTGCGGCGCCAAGTGTCCACTACCGTCGCCCGAGAGGCCGCGTCGGCAGATGCTCGGCACAAGACCGAGCATGACGTCGAGGATGAGGTTGCTGTCGGCGCTCACAGCGGATGAAGACAACCGTCAACCGCTTGTTTCCACAGCGAAAACCCCATGCGCGACGTCATCCTCGGGCTCGTCCCGAGGATCTAAGCACGCCTCCGAGAGTGCAACGGTGCGGATGCACGCTACGGCGCCACGTGTCCACTACCGTCGCTCGAGAGGCACCATCGGCAGATGCTCGGCACAAGACCAAGCATGACGTCGAGGGTGGGGTTGCCGTCGGCGCTTGAGCCGCAGAGGGTGGCAGAGTGAAAGTTAGGCTGCCTTTTGTCTAGTTGGCAAAGGCTTCGACCGACAACCACTTGTTTCCGCAGCGAAATCCCTACACGCGGCGTCATCCTCGGGCTCGTCCCGAGGATCTAAGCACGCCTCCACGAGTGCAACGGTGCGGATGCCCGGCGCGGAGCCACGTGTCCACTACCGTCGCTCGAGAGGCACCGTCGGCAGATGCTCGGCACAAGGCCGAGCATGACGTCGAGTGTGTGGTGCCGCCAGCGTTCCACGAAGTCGTGGTCGGTCGACGCTCATCGCCCCCACCTTTTCCCCCTCCACCATTCCGCCCAGCCAGAATCAGTGGTAACCCTTTCAACTGATTTGGCTATCAAGGGCGACCGGTGTTTCGATTTCCTCTCTTTATCGCGATGACGCTGATAATCGCTTTCGGCGGCGGGATACTCGTTTCGCTTTATGCGCTGAATGCGACCGCCGGCTTCGGCGCCATCAAGCTCGGCGCGTGGGAGGCGTTTCCGGAGTTGCAGACGGAGAATGCCGATCCTTACGCGAAATCACACCGGGCGCGCGCAGGCCGGCTGCTTTATGGGTCGGCCGAGGGGTTGATGTTCACCGCCAAGGTGGATGACGCCGGCAATCGGCTGGAGGCGGGGTGCAGTTACCGGATCACCGGGCAGACGCCGCCGGCTCGGATCTGGACGCTGTTCACATCTGATAATTCCGGCAATCCGGCCTCGCTGCAGCCAGGGCTGCCGGGTGCGCTCAATTCGTGGACGGTGCTGCGCCAGCCGGACAGCAGCTTCACCATCGACATCTCGACCCGCGCAAGGCCGAACAACTGGCTGGCGCTTCCGGCCGCGGGCACGTTTCAGCTAGTGCTGACGCTGTTCGACACGCCGACGGCGGGCAGTTCCGGTGTCATCGATCTGGCGATGCCGAAGCTTGAAAAGACTGGGTGCGGCAATGCTTAGGGTTCTGTTCGCGCTTCTGGCCGGCCTTTTTGGCGCCGCTTTGCTGCATCTCGTCATCATCCTGTCGCTGCCGCATTTCACCGGCAAGGATGCGGCAACGCGCGTCGCCTCCGAAGGCGATCTCGACACGTTCTATCTGCTCGGGGGTACCGAGGACACGGCGGGGCTTTCCAACGACGATCCTTTCGTCAGGACCGCCGTCTGTTCCTTCGATATCGAGGAGAACCCGGTGCGGTTCACGGCCAGGGGCAACGTGCCCTTCTGGTCGATCGCGCTGTTCGACGATGCGTCGAACGAGATTTTCAGCATGAACGACCGGACCTCGGTCGGCGGCGCGGTGGATATCCTGATCGGCAGCCCGATCCAGTTGACCGAATTGCGCAAGTCGCTGCCGCAGGAACTTCAGAGGACGATCCTGGTCGAAACGACGCGGTCGGGCGGATACGCGGTTTTGAGAACGCTGGCGCCGCAGACGAGCTTCGACGCAGCAGCCAAGAGCTTCCTGTCGGAAGCCGGTTGCGAGGAATTCGCTCCCTCCAACTAGAGCCTTACTTACCCTTCGAGCGCGAGGCGCGGCGAACGGCCGTAGGCTTGTCGGGGTCGGTCAGGCGTTCGTAGCGCACGCCGGTGTAAAGCAGGATCTGCGCTTCGAGCGGCGATCCTTCCACGCTTGATGATCTTTCCTTGCGGCCTGGCGTCCGAGATAGACGATCAGCCAATGCGATGACTATTGCCATTGTCGTCTCCCTGCACTGCCCGAGACGGATGAAGCTCAGATCTCACCCTGCCCGCCTGCGCGGACCGGCGCACCCTTGCCGGATTTGCCGGCATCGGGTCATTCGCGCCTTTCTCACGGCATATCGTGAACAATACCGTGATGCGTATGATGGCGCCCCTCTCAAGGAGCACGTTCTGCTTCCCGGATTGAGACAGACGGTGGTTAACAGAATATTAAAATTCGGCCGGAGAATCCTTGTCGATCGACGTCTCCATTAAAACGCAGGGGCCCGCCCTTTGGTTGCATGCCGATCGCAAAGATCCGCTGTTTCCATCGGTCGCAAATTTTAGCTTTAAATCATATAGTTAGCGATACAGCGCCAGACACGGGCTCCGCCATCACCGATGTTGCAAATTTACCTCACAAAAATATTAATTGCAGTTCGCCGAGATGCCGCTAAGGTCGTATTATCGGCTGCAGGGCAAAACGCGGCCGACCCTGGATTTGATCTGGGGACTGGGTCTGACGGTTAACCAGGGTGGGCAGACAGATGTCTCTGATGATTGGGTCGACATTTTCGCCTGAGGATCTCGATATATTGCGCCACGCGCTGGATGCCTGGTGCGCGGAAAAGCGCATCGACATCAAGAGCTCGAAGGCACAGGTCGCCGCCTCCACGGCGCTCGATCTCTACCAGTCCGGCTATGACGATCCCGACAAGCTGCTAACCGCGCTGCGCGGACACCGGGCGCTCTAGGCCGTCCATGTAAGTCATCCACATCACTCGTTTAACGGGCAAAGACCGGGCCGGCAAAAGCCGCGCCTGGTGATGTTGCACGGCACCATTTCGGGACGATTCCCCTCAAATCTTCAGCAACGGTTAACCGTGTCCCTGTAGGATTTGTTCATATCCCGTATGTGGTAGAGGCGTCTTCGCGTCCAGGCCAGCGGCATCCCTCTAGCGTGTTCAGGGTGTGTTTTGTGCGTGACCGGTTTCGAGACCTAGAGGCCCCCTCCGCGAGCCGGAAGAAGGACGTGGTTCTCATGGCGACAGTGAGCAGTTTCGAGGGATTGCAGCCGCCGACCCGATCGGAGCTTCGCCAGTTCGCCGAATTGTTCACCCCCCTCTTCGTCGCCTCCTCCGATGACGCCAAGCGCCAGGCCGTGGCAGCGCTCTCGCAATGCGCTGCCATTCCGCAGGCCGTCGCCCTGTTCATCGGCTGCCAGCCGATCGCCATTTCCGCCCCCTTCCTCATCTCCTCGCCGGCGATCGACGACGATACGCTGATCACCGTTGCCCGCACGCAGGGCGTCGAGCACATGCGCGCCATCGTCAGCCGCGATGCGCTGTCGCCGCGGGTGATCGACGTGCTGGTCGGGCTGCGCCATGCCGCGCCGAAGCGGCAGGTGGAGACGATCGAGCCGGCGCCAACAGTCGACAGAGCCGAGGTCGCCGAAGCGCTCGCCAGCGCGGCGATGCCGTTCGTTGCGCCGGAGGCTGGACAGTTTAAGGCCATTGCAGAGACCGCGAGCGTGAAGGTCGAGATCAGCGAACCGGCTGCTGTGGCTGTCGAGGTTGTTGCGCCTGTGGTTGTCGAGGCGACGCCGGTGGTCGATAAGGTTGTGGTCGTGGCCCAAGAGGCTGCGCCGTTGGCCACCGAAAAGGCGTCCGTGGTCACCGAAGTGGGGCCTGTCGTCACCGAGACGGTGTCCGCTGTTGCCGCCACCCCTGTTGCTGTCGAAGTGCAGACCATAGCCGTCGAAACCGACGCCGAGGTCGTGGTGGTCGAGACGATCGCCGCCCATCCCGTCGAGCCGACGCAGGCCACCGAACCGAAACAGAAGAGCGCTCAGTCGATAGCTTCCCCTGCCCCGACGGAGACCGCCGAGATGCCCGTCACCGGCGGCGCGCGCGAGGAAGAGGTTCGCGACACGCTGCGTGGCCTGGCGCGCCATCTCGGTCGTGACGATAACGACCGGCTCGGTCTTCGCACCCTTTCGACATTGCAATCGGCCCTTTTGGTACGCTTTGCCCGCAGCCGCGAGGCGGTCGCCTTTGCGACGGCGCTTGCCGATACGCTGTCGGCCAGCCGCTGGCTTGCCGAGCGCATCATGCTCGACACGTCGGGCCAGCAGATGGCGACGACGCTGACCAGCATCGGCATGGATTTCTCCGACGCCGTCTTCGTTCTCGAAAAGCTCTATCCGCATCTGGCCGAGGCGCAGCACAGCGTCACCCGCGCCTGGATGGTGCTCGATGCGCTCGATCCGGAAGAGTGCCGCGACCGCGTCGAGGCATGGCGCCGGGCCGACAGCTATACCTATCTGCCGGAACAGGCGCCGGCCGCGCCCCATCCGGTCACGCAGCAGACCTCGCATGCCCGCGCCGTTCACCAGCCGCCGGCACGCGCCATGCGGCTCGTCGGACGTTCGCGCTAAAGTCGGTCAGAGACGGCCGTCGCGCTCCCTGGCGAGCGGCACGATATCGGCGACATCATCGGCTTCGAGCTCGACGATCCAGAGGTCGTTGTCGAACTTGCGCTCGCGCTCCAGCATCGCCCTGACATCATCCGCATCCTTGCGCTCGAGCCTGATCTCGAACAGCCGTTCGCCGCTGGCTTCCTCATCGAAGAAGCTCTGCGGCGCCGGGCCATAAAGCGTCTCGGAGCCATCGCGAAAATGCTGGCGGATGAAGACCGCGCCAGCCTCGTCGGCCCCCTTCTTCTCGACGGCGGCGAAATCGCCCTTGGCGAAGACACGGCGCAGCAGCGCGGATACGAAGATGTCGGTGCGAAGTCTCATGCAGGCGGTATAGACCGGCGAGCGCGGAGCCGCAACGCGGCGGCCATGAGACGGCCCGCTCAGAGCGCGCCGATATCCTTGAGCTTCTTCAGCACCGCCTCGCTGGGCTCGCCGTTTTCAGGCAGGTTGTAGTGCTTCTGGAAATGGCGGATGGCGACGCGGGTCTGTTCGCCGACGACGCCGTCGACGCCGACATTGGTGTAGGCCATGTTGGCGAGGCCCTGCTGGATCTTCAGGACCAGATCGACACTGTTCAAGGTCGACGACGGCGAGGTCGATGGGGTTGCAGCGGCGCGGGCGACCGAGGTCTGCCTTGCCGGAACGGGTTCCAGCGCGTTTTTCGGAGCCGAGATCTTCTGGACAGGGACCTGCCTGACCGGCACCTGGGCTGCCGGGGCCGAAACCGGGGTGGGCTTGGGGGCCGCCTTTGGCGTTGGCGCGGTCTTCACCTGGTGCTCGGCGCTGCGGATGGCGGCGGCAACAGGGTCTTCGGCAAGCGCCTGGGCCGAGACATCCTCGCGCGGGCGCTCGGTGGGGATGGCGGATGGGCCGATGGCGTCGGTTCTGAGTGCGGCCAGCACTTCGGGCGTGGCGTCGCCGCTCTGCGGCATGCCGACGGTTTCCTCGAAGAACAGGATGGCGGCGCTGGTGCGCGGGCCGATGACGCCGTCGGGCGCGCCGTTATAGAGGCCGCGGCGGACGAGTTCGGCCTGGATATCCATGACCAGCTGGTTGGCGGGCTGGCCGGCCACCGGTGCCGGTGGGACGGCGTTGGTGGTCTCGGCGCTGTTCGCCTCGCCCTCACCCTCGCGCTCGATCTTGAAGGTGGTGACCTCGCCGGTGTGTTCTTCGACCGGCGGGCGGCCGATAAGCGCGCTCGGAAACAGGCTGTCGCGGGTGCGCAGGAACGGGTGCGGGTGCACGCCCGGCTGATACCAGAGCGCATTGGCGGCGACGAAGGAGAAGATGACGAGGAAGGCGGCCGTGCCGCCCGTGATCGACGGATTGCGGCCGATGACGCCGCCGAGCAAGCCAATGCCCTGCAGCCCCAAACCGCCAACGGCGGCAGCCCCGGTGAGAAGAAGGCTCGGCTTCTGCCTGCCCCTCTTTCCCTTAGGCGATTTTCGCTTGCTCGCGGCCATCGAAAAGCCCCTCTTCCAAGATGTCGGTCATGCCAGTCGACGCTTTCAGCCGTGGCGGAAACTCGACCGGGTGATTGGCCGAGAGGTCCATGACGGGAACGCCGGAACCATCCGCCGCAATCGAGATCGTGATTATGGTGCCGGAACCCGGCGTGCTGGCGATGGCGAAATCGCCGCCATGCAGCGCGACCAGGCCCTTGACCAGCGACAGGCCGAGGCCCGTGCCCTCGAACCGGCGGGTGTAATCGTTCTGGATCTGCACGAAAGGCTGGCCGAGCAGCTGCAGCTTGTCGGCCGGAATGCCGATGCCGGTGTCGGAGACGCAAAGCGTCAGGATGCCGTCGCGCACCGAGGCGTCGAGCGAGATCGCGCCGCCAGCTTCGGTGAACTTGACGGCATTGCCGACCAGATTGATGAGGATCTGCTGGATGGCGCGCTGATCGGCCACGACCTCGTCGAGACCGCGCTGGATGCGGCTCGTCAGCGACACGCCCTTGGTCTTGGCCTGCAGGCCGAGCATGGCCTCGCAGGAGCGGACGACGGTGGCAATATCGAAGGGCTCCAGCACCAGCTCGTAGCGGCCGGCCTCGATCTTGCTCATGTCGAGCATGGTGTTGACGACGGAGAGCAGATGCGCGCCGGAATCGCGCACGAGGCCGACATATTCGCGCTGGCGCTCATTGGCGAGCTTGCCGAAATACTCGCCGATCAGAATATCGGAGAAGCCGAGAATGGCGTTCAGCGGCGTGCGCAGCTCGTGGCTGACGGCCGCCAGGAACCGCGACTTGGCGTCATTGGCCGAGCGGGCATCGGCGGCATGGGCTTCGGCCTCGACGCGGAGCTGATGCTCGGCGGAGACATCGCGCAGCTGGGCGACGACGCTGATCAGCGCGCCATCGCTATCGCGGCGCGCGGTGAGATCGGTTCTGAGATGAGAGAACTGGCGATTGTCGACCGAGACCGACGGACGCTCGAGCCGGAGATCGACGGCCGCCTGCTCCTCGCCCTGGCGCAGCTGATCGAGCGCCTGCAGGAAGAGGATGCGGTCGGAGACATGGATCTGCTCTATAAAGCCGCGACCGTCAGGGGCGCGCATCCAGGCGAGATAATCGCGCTTGTCGCGGCCGCCGACATTGACGACGGATCCCTGCGGATCGAGAAACAGGATGAGGCCGGCCGAGGCTTCCATGAAGAACTCTTCGGCGGACTGGGTGGCGACACCCGATGTGACGATGCTCTGGCGCGACAGCGCGATGCTGCCGACGGCCGAAAACAGGAAACCGCCGACGACGGCGGCAACGCCTGCAGGCAGCGCGACGGCCGGGCTGGTGACGATGGAGAGAGCAGCGGGGGCGACGACAAGGGCTGCCGAAGACAGGAGTGCAAGCCGGCGCAGGATGGTCAGCTCGCGCTGGCGCACCGCGGCACTTCCTCCCGTCCGGGAGAGCCAGCGATCCGCCGCCCGGTCCACGAGGGCTGTCGCCCGATCCACGATGTCACTCAATACAAGCACGCAATACCCGCCCTAAAAAGGCTCTTCACAGAGGCCCAAGAATAGGCCCCGGGCGCTTAAGGAAAGAATAAGGGAAAGTGCCGCTCCCCGGCCGGAAAGCGCGAAAAGTCCCATTTTGGGCCACCGGAAGGGCCCTTTGTTTTTTACGGTTAACAGCGAGTAAGCGACGGATTTCGCTCATTTTTCGGCAAGTCGTTAACGCTTGGGGCGAACGCGCTTCAAGGAAAGCCTGCAATTACAGGAGGTGGCTCATGGCATGCTTAACGCCAATGGCTACAATTCGACCGAAATGCGCCGAATGCGGTTTCGATTAAAATTTGAACTAAATTTGACGCAAATGCCACCGAGTTTCGAAAACCGGCATTCGCAAGTTTTGGCTAGGGTGAAATCACACCGGAAGACGGACCTGATTCGGCGGCAAGACCGAGCGGGAAAACAGGATGGGCAACGAACATGTGGTTTCTACTCAAATCATCGATCTGGCTCGGGCTTCTCTTCGTCGCCTTGTCGTTCTTCAGCGGCGAGCGCCAGACGAACACGCAGACCGGATCGACATTACAGATTGCAGACGCCTTCGTCGCCGTGACCGGCGCCTATGACTATCTGAGCGGCATGTGCGGCGAGAAGCCCGAGGTTTGCGCCAAGGGCGCCAATACGCTCGGCGTTCTCGGCGAGCGGGCCCGCGCTGGCGCCCTCGTTGCCTTTGAACTGCTCGACAGCAAGTTCGGCAGCGGCAAGAGCACAACTGTTGCCACGACCGCGACACCTTCCGTTGGCCTGGCACCTGCGACGACCGTAGAGCCGGCAACGGCAGCCGCTCCGCAGCAGCTGCGCGATGACCGTACCGTGGCGCTGAACCAGCCGATGCCTTACCGCCCGCCAGTCGACGACGGCGAAGACAGCCCGGCCGCCGCCCATGTCGCGACCGATCGGGTCACGACCGGCACCATTCCGCTGCCGACCCCGCGTCCGGCGATCTAACGAATTCCGCGGCGACGCCGCACCCAAAGCTTGCACCGGCGCCGGCCAATGGCCCCGCCCTGTGCCTGACGTGCCTGCCCTGTTTATTCTTCAGCAATTTGCTGCGCCGCGAGGATGCCCATCCTTCGCGGCGTTTCTTTTTCGAGAGCCATGCATTGCTAAATGAAACCGGTTCTGCCGGAGCAGGTTTTCGTCAGGGCAAAGGCGATTGGCGAAGGGCATACCCCTAGGTACGGTCGAGCCGATCGC
>NZ_JBGLYS010000073.1:0-9121 GCF_047304155.1 Rhizobium sp. Rhizsp42
CTGCGGTATATTGTCATGCGGTTAACCGATCGGTACCTCAAAGTATCATCGGTAACATGGCGGATTGTCGGCGCGCGCATGTTCACCACCTCGGCAGCGCCCGGATAGCCGATCGGGCCGGCGCCGCGCATGAAGAGGATGGTTGCGGCGTCGATCGCCAGCGACGGATCGTCGATGCGGTGGTGGTAATCCTCCGGCCCGTCGAAGACCACGGCGCGGCCGGTGAAGGCTTCCGGGTCTTCGGGATTGGAGAGATAGCGGTCGCGGAATTCCGGCGAGATGACGCTGGTTTTCATGATCGCCGAGGAGAAGAGATTGCCCTTCAGCACGCGGAAGCCGGCGCGCTCCTTGAGCGGCCGGTCGAACGGCCGGATGACCTTTTCGTCCTCGATCATCGACGCAGTATAACTCTCGCCGACCGTCTTGCCGTTGACCGTCATCGCGTTGGTGTCGAGGTGGCCGTGCTTGATCAGCTCGCCCATGACAGCGGGCACGCCGCCTGCGTGGTAATAATCCTCGCCCAGATATTCACCTGCAGGCTGCAGGTTGACGAGCAGCGGGATTTCCTCGCCATGGGTCTGCCAGTCGTCGACCGAGAGCTCGACGCCGACATGGCGGGCAAGCGCGTTCAGGTGGATCGGCGCGTTGGTCGAGCCGCCGATCGCGGAGTTCACCTTGATCGCGTTGATGAAGGCTTCCCTGGTCAGAATGTCGGACGGCTTCAGATCCTCGCGCACCATCTCGACGATGCGCAGGCCGGTCTCGTAGGAGATTTCCTGTCGGTCACGATAGGGGGCGGGGATGGCGGCGGCGCCCGGCAGCTGCATGCCGAGTGCTTCGGCAAGCGAGTTCATCGTGGTTGCCGTGCCCATCGTGTTGCAGTAGCCGGTCGAGGGCGCTGAGGAGGCGACAAGCTTGACGAAGCCCTGGTAGTCGATCTCGCCGCGCGCCATCATCTCGCGCGCCTTCCAGACGATCGTGCCCGAACCCGTGCGCTCGCCGCGGAACCAGCCGTTCAACATCGGGCCGACGGACAACGCGATCGCAGGGATGTTCACGGTTGCCGCGGCCATGAGACAAGCAGGCGTGGTCTTGTCGCAGCCGATCGTCAGCACGACGCCATCGAGCGGATAGCCGTAAAGCACCTCGACGAGGCCGAGATAGGAGAGGTTGCGGTCGAGGCCGGCGGTCGGGCGCTTGCCCGTTTCCTGGATCGGGTGCACCGGAAACTCGATCGCGATCCCGCCCGCATCGCGAATGCCTTCGCGGACGCGCTTGGCCAATTCGATGTGATGACGGTTGCAAGGAGACAGGTCCGAGCCCGTCTGCGCGATGCCGATGATCGGCCGGCCCGACTGCAGCTCTTCCTGGCTGAGGCCGAAGTTCATGTAACGCTCGAGGTAGAGCGCCGTCATGTCGGGATTGGCCAGGTTGTCGAACCAGGCCCTGGAGCGAAGCTGCGGCTTCCCGGTCTTCTCGTCGATTGCGGTGTTGCTGGATGAGGCGGGTGTTTTCTCGACCACGATCATTTTCCTTGGTTTTGCTGCGGTATATTGTCATGCGGTTAACCGATCGGTACCTCAAAGTATCATCGGTAACATGGCGGATTGTCGGCGCGCGAACCGGCTCACGTCACTCCGGCAACGTTTACGGCGCTGCCTCCTCAGGCCGGAACGTATTGCGAGATGAAGCGCGCGTCGCGACGGAAATCGGATGGCGACATGCCGGCGATATGGCGGAAGGATTTGTTGAAGGCGCTGATCGAGCCAAATCCGCTATCCATCGCCACCTGCAGCACATTCGCCTCTTCGTTCATCAGCATCGCCTGCGCGCGCGAAAGCCTTAGCAGGTTGACGTATTTGCTGAGGGTCATGCCCGTTGTCTTCTTGAAGAGGTTCATCGCGTATTTCGGATGCAGGTCGGCGGCGCGGGCGATATCGACCGAATCGATCTCATGCAGGAAGTTCAAGGCGATGAAGTCGCACATGCGCGCGACGCTGCGCGAGGATTGCGGATAGGCCTGCTCGACATCATCCGTCGCCGACAAGCCGTTGGGCGCCAGCATCGAATAGGGCTCGAGCACGATGCGCTCGATGCGCAGAAGCATCTCCTCCACGGCGTGCTGCGCCTTGGCGGCATCGCCGGATTTCGCATAGGCCACCCAGCGCGGAAAGTTCTCGATGTCGGCGGCATCGGTGGCGGAGGTGAAGAGGATTTCGCCCTTCATCAGCCGGCTCGAAATGTTGATCGGCACACGCATGCGGAAGAAATAGACCAGGGGCAGATGTCCGCCGGCATAGATCGAATCATCGCTGCTCTCGTCCATCTGGTGCGGCTGCCCGCCCCAGAACAGGCACATGTCGCCGGCCTTCATGCTGATGTCGTGGCCGTTCATGCGGTAGTGCACCTCACCACGCATGATGTAGTTCAGCTCCACCTGCACATGCCAATGCGGCATGAGCATTGGCGGCGGATGGTTGTGAAACATCTGGAGTGCCGTCGGCAATCCCTCGATGCTGCTCGCTCCCGGCTGATAGACAGCCCTCTGTTCAATCTTACTTTCCGCCAAATCCATATTCCCTTTTTAGGAGACAGCGGCTCCCTTGCGGTTAGTGTAGTCACGTTCGCTAAGGGACGGCAATTGAAAAGGGAGGATTTTCAATGCGCTTCAAACTTATCGGTGCAACCGCTGCTGTTGCACTTCTTGCATCCGGCTCCGCATTCGCGCAGTCCGCCAATCTCACCATCTGGAGCTGGAACGTCGCCGCATCTGCGCTGAAGTCCACGCTCGAAGGCTTCAACAAGCTCCATCCGGATATCAAGGTCACGGTGGAAGACCTTGGAAACCAACAGGTTTTCGACAAGATGCTGGCAGCCTGCGCCGCTGGCGGCGAGGGGCTGCCTGATATCGTCACGGTCGAAAACTTCGAGGCGGAAATCTTCTGGAATCGATTCCCGGATTGCTTCGCTAACTTGAAGGACCTTGGCTATACGGCTGAAATCCAAGGGAAATTCCCTGAGTTCAAGCGCACCGAGCTTGAAGTGGGTGATGTCGCCTATGCAATGCCCTGGGATTCCGGTCCGGTCGCCGTCTTCTATCGTCGCGACTTCTATGAAAAGGCTGGCGTCGATCCGGCATCGATCAAGACCTGGGACGATTTCATCGCCGCCGGCAAGAAGATCTCGGCCGCCAATCCCGGCGTCGTCATGGCGCAGGCCGACTTCAACGGCGACAGCGAATGGTTCCGCATGATCTCCAACGAGCAGGATTGCGGCTACTTCTCGACGGATGGCCAGAACATCACCATCAACCAGCCCGCCTGCGTCGCCACCCTTGAGAAGGTCAAGGAGATGAAGGACGCCGGGACGCTGACGGCCGCCATCT
This sequence comes from Rhizobium sp. Rhizsp42, assembly GCF_047304155.1. Lineage (NCBI taxonomy): Bacteria > Pseudomonadati > Pseudomonadota > Alphaproteobacteria > Hyphomicrobiales > Rhizobiaceae > Rhizobium > Rhizobium sp. Rhizsp42. Next base: position 3,386 of record NZ_JBGLYS010000073.1, read on the forward strand.
GGGATGAGAAGATCCAGGCCAACACCGCCGGCAAGGCTGCCAGCCAGATGTATGGCGGCTGGTATGAAGGCACCGTGCGCTCGGGCTCGCCCGATCTCTCCGGCAAGTGGGGCGTCTACATGATGCCGAGCCTGACGCCGGACGGACCGCACGCGGCCAACCTCGGCGGCTCGTCGCTGGCGATTGCCGCCAACTCAGCCAACAAGGAAGCCGCCTGGACCTATGTCGATTACGCGCTCGGCACCAATGAAGGCCAGGTCGCGATGCTGAAGTCCTTCGGCCTCGTGCCGTCGCTGCTGTCGGCGGTACAGGATCCGTTCGTCAACGAGGCGCAGCCCTATTGGGGCGGCCAGAAGGTCTGGGCCGATATTCTCTCGACCCTGCCGAAGATCAAGCCGAGCCGCGGCACGCAGTTCCAGACGGACGCTGACGCGATCTACAAGGCCACGCAGACCAAGTATTTCGCCGGCGGCTACCCCGATGCCAAGGCGGCGCTCGACGACGCTGCCAAGCAGATCGAGACCGCTACCGGCCTTCCCATTGCGGAATGAGTGACGATGCCGGGCATCCTATGGGTGCCCGGCTTCCATCTCTCGCTTCGACTTTGAGGAGAATGAAATGCCGACCCGGAACCGGAGCGCATATTTTTTTCTTGCGCCCTATCTGCTCGTCTTCGCCACTTTCTGGCTATGGCCCATCATCAGCTCGTTTCTGATCTCGTTTCAGAACACGCGTGTAAATCCCTGGAAATTCAGCGCTTCCGTGAATTGGGGACGCCTGATCGGCGATCCCGCCTTCTACAATGCGCTCTATAACACGCTGATCATCCTGGTGATCCAGGTGCCTGTCATGATCGCGCTTGCGACGCTGATGGCGGTGCTTTTGAACTCGCCGCTCCTGAAGGTGCGCCCGCTCTATCGCTTTGCCTTCTTCGCGCCCGTCGTCGTCGGCGAGGTGGCCTATGCCGCCGTCTTCCGGCTGATGTTCAGCATCGATTTCGGCATCGTCAACAAGCTAATCACCTCGGTCGGCCTGTCTCCCGTTTCCTGGTTCGACAACGCCAATGCCGCGATGGCACTCGTCATCATTGCTGTTACCTGGCGTTGGGCGGGCTACAACGCCATCATCCTGCTCGCCGGTCTGCAATCGATCCCTGACGATGTCTACGAGGCGGCAACCCTCGACAAGGTGTCGAAGACCAAGCAGTTCATTCATATCACCCTGCCGCTGTTGAAGCCGATCATCCTGTTCTGCGTCATCCTGTCCGTCATCGGCACGATGCAGCTCTTCGCCGAACCCTTCCTGATCACCAATCGCGGTGGTCCCGGCGGCGGCACCGAGACGCTTGGCCTGCTGCTCTATCGCCAAGGCTTCCTGTCGCTGAACTTCGGCTACGCGTCGGCGATCGCCTACACCATGGCCATCCTCGCCATCACCATCTCACTGCTCAATCTGTGGGTCGGGAGGGAACAGAAATGAAGTCCAAGTCCCAATCCAAGATGCTGCAGACCGTGCTGCTGCATGTCGTGCTGACGCCGCTTGCCATCGTCTGGCTGTTTCCGATCTGGATGATGTTTGTCTTCTCGACCATGCCCGATTACGGCATCTTCAGCCCTGACATCGTGCTTTGGCCGTCGACGAACTTCGTCGAGAACTTCAAGAACCTGCAGGCTGATACCGATTTCGTCCGTGCCATGTTCATCTCGGTGGTGGTCGCCTCGGTCTATACCTTCCTGTCGGTGCTCTTGACGTCAATGGCTGGCTGGGCGCTTGCGCGCTATCGCTTCGTCGGAAAGTCCATGGTCGTCGCCATCATTCTCGGCACCATCACGTTGCCCTTCGCCGTCGTGGTCATCCCGCAGTTCATCATGGTGGCGCGCGAGTTCAAGCTCGCCAACACCTGGGTGGCGCTGATCGTCCCGCCGCTCTTCAACTCGCTCGGCGTGCTGTTCATGCGTCAGGCCTTCTCGATGATGCCGGCGGAACTCTTCGATGCCGCGCGTGTCGAAGGGGTCAAGGAACGGCAGATCTTCCTGCGCATCGCCTTGCCGCTGGCACGCCCGACGATGGCGGCACTATCAATCATCCTCTTCCTGGCGTCGTGGAACAACTACCTCTGGCCGCTGCTCATCAATTCCAAGCCTGGAATGATGACCGCGCCGGTGGCGCTCGGATCGCTGATCGGTCTCACCAAGGTTTCATGGGGCGGCATCATGGCCGGCGCCATGCTGCTCACGGCGCCGATCCTCGTGGTCTTCGTGTTCCTGCAACGTCACTTCATCGCTGGCATCTCGGCCGGCGCAGTCAAATAGTCGGGGAACGCCTGATGTCTGAACTTTCTTTGAAAAACGTGGTCAAGCGCTTCGGCGCGCTCGAGATCATCCATGGCGCCGATCTCGACGTGAAGGATGGCGAGTTCGTCGTCTTCGTCGGCCCGTCGGGCTGCGGCAAGTCCACGCTGCTGCGCATGATCGCCGGACTGGAGGATATCTCCGGTGGCGAGATCAACATCGGCGGCAAGGTTGTCAACGATGTCGAGCCAGCTGACCGCGGCATCGCCATGGTCTTCCAGTCCTATGCGCTCTATCCGCACATGACGGTCGAGGAGAATCTGAGCTTTGGCCTGCGCATGAACGGCAATCCCAAGGCGGATACCGAAAAGCGCGTGAAGCATGCGGCCAACATCCTGCAGATCAACGAGCTGATGCAGCGGCGCCCAAAACAGCTCTCAGGTGGCCAGCGCCAGCGCGTCGCGATCGGCCGCGCCATCGTGCGTGAGCCGCAAGTCTTCCTGTTCGACGAGCCGCTGTCCAACCTCGATGCGGAACTGCGCGTGCAGATGCGCGTTGAGATCTCGCGGCTGCACAAGCAGCTCGGCACCACGATGATCTATGTCACCCACGACCAGACGGAGGCGATGACGCTCGCCGACAAGATCGTCGTGCTCCGGTCCGGCAACATCGAACAGGTGGGCGCGCCGCTCGACCTCTACGACGATCCCGCCAATCAGTTCGTCGCCGGCTTCGTCGGATCGCCGAAGATGAATTTCCTGAAAGCCAAGGTGGTCGAGACGGGGGGCGGAACGGCCACCGTCGCCATCGCCGGCGAGCAGAACGTGCGCCTGACGCTGCCGATCACCTCGGCGGTCGAGAAGGGGGCTGACGTCACGGTCGGTATCCGGCCGGAGCATTTCAGCGATGCCGGGCAGGGGGACACGGATCTCACTGTCTCCATCGACGTCGCCGAACACCTCGGCAACACCAGCTACATCTATGCCACCACGAAAGGCGGCGAGCAGATGATCATCGAGCGCCCGGAATCCCGCACCGCCGCCGAGCGCGACACGTTGACGGTCGGGCTGACGGCAAAACGCGTCTTCCTGTTCGACAGCGCGGGCAAACGCCTGCGCTAAACAATTCCATCCCAAGACTTGCAACTGACTGACATGAAAGAAGAGGACTTTCCCATGAGCTCAGATCAACCGATCCGCTGGGGTATCATCGGCCCGGGCACCATTGCGCGCACTTTCGCCGATGGCATCGCGCATTCGCGCACCGGCAAGCTCGTCGCCATCGCCACCCGCAATCCCGAAAAGCCGGGCCTCGCTGAGAACTTTCCCGGCGCTCGTATCGTCAAGGGCTATGAGGCGCTGCTTAAAGATAGCGAGATCGACGCCGTCTACATCGCCGTGCCGCACACCGGCCACGCCGAATGGGCGATCAAGGCGATCCGGGCAGGCAAGCACGTGTTGGTCGAAAAGCCGATCGCGCTAACCGCCTACGATGCCGACGCCATCTATCATGAGGCCAAGAAGGCCGGCGTTTTCGCGGGCGAGGCCTTCATGTATCGCGTCCATCCGCAGACGGCCAAGATCGTCGAACTGGTGAAATCGGGCGCGATCGGCGCGCTGTGCATCATCCGCACCAGCTTCGGCTTCAACATGGGCACGTTCCGCCCGGAACACCGCCTCTTCGCGAACGAGACCGCCGGCGGCGGCATTCTCGATGTCGGCGGCTATCCTGTTTCCATGGCGCGGCTGATCGCGGGTGCTGCCGAAGGCAAGCCGTTCCTGGAGCCGGAAAAGGTCGCGGGCGTCGGGCATCTTGGCCAGTCTGGCGTCGATGAGTGGGCATCCGCCGTGCTGCAGTTCCCCGGCGGCGTCATTGCCGAGGTCTCGTGCTCGATCATGGCGAACCAGGACAACACGCTGCGCATCATCGGCTCGGAAGGCCGCATCGAGGTCAAGGACTTCTGGTTCGCTTCGGGCCACAAGGGCGGCGTCGGCAAGATCGAGCTCTTCAAGGGCAACGAGCAGCAGACGATCGAGGTCAAGGAAGATCGTTGGCTCTATTCGTTCGAAGTCGATGCGGCGGGCGATGCCATCCGCGCCGGCCAGCAAGAATTCACCTCTCCCGGCATGGGCTGGGCTGATTCCGTCGGCAATCTGCGCGTGCTCGACCAGTGGCGCGCCTCGATCGGCCTGGAATACAGCGTAGAGAAAGCGGCAAAGCGGGTGACCAATCTTGCCGGCGACAAGGTCACGCTCGGCAACAGCATTCCCAAGCGCGCCATCCCCGGTATCTCCAAGCCCGCCTCTGTGGTCACGCTCGGCTTCGAGTTCTTCCCGAACTTCGCCGCCGCCTCACTGACGCTCGATGCCTTCTATGAAGCCGGCGGCAATGTCTTCGACACCGCCTTTGTCTACGGCGGTGGCAAGACGGAGAGCATCTTCGGCGACTGGCACACCAGCCGCAATGTCAACCGCGAGGAGATCGTGCTGATCGGCAAGGGCGCGCACTCGCCGCTGGTCTACCCCGATGTCATCGCCAAGCAGCTCGACCAGTCGCTCAACCGCCTGAAGACTGACTATGTCGACATCTACTTTATGCACCGCGACAACACCGATGTGCCAGTTGGCGAGTTCGTCGATGCCATGGACGCCGAGGTCAAGCGCGGCCGCATCCGGGGCATCTTCGGCGGTTCCAACTGGACCCGCGAGCGCATGGACGAGGCGGCGGCCTATGCTGCGAAGAACGGCAAGCTGGCGCTGGCAGCGCTGTCGAACAACTATTCGCTGGCTGAAATGCTCGACCCGATCTGGGCCGGTTGCGTGACGTCGTCGACCGACGAGTGGAAGACATGGCTCAACGAGCGGCAGGTGCCGAACTTCGCATGGTCCAGCCAGGGCCGCGGCTTCTTCACCGACCGTGCCGGTCGCGACAAGCACGATGACGAGGAAATCGTCCGTTGCTGGTATTCCGACCGCAACTTTGTGCGCCGCGACCGTGCGATCGAGCTGGCCAAAAAGCTTGGCCGCAGCCCGATCCACATCGCGCTCGCCTATGTGATCGCGCAGCCGTTCCCGGTCATTCCGCTGATCGGACCACGCACGATCGCCGAGCTGGAAGACAGCCTTTCGGCGCTTGATATCAAGCTGACACCCGAGCAGGTGAAGTGGCTCGAGGCATAATCCATCGTCTTCCGGGATGATGTGAGAAAGCGGGAATTCGGGCTCCGGATTCCCGCTTTTTTTCTGGCGTTCGCCACCATTCGACCTATATCGGTCTCAGCGCTCCGACGAAGGGTTGGAGCAGCGCTCGGATGGGCGCAATTTCGCGCGATCGGCCATTTGGCGACACCGCGCTTAGGCATGAACGATACAGGAGGTGGCATGAAAGATGCCGCGCCCGTTGAGAGAACGGATCAGTGAGATGCGGGTAATGATCGAGGGACAGT
>NZ_JBGLYS010000074.1:0-9068 GCF_047304155.1 Rhizobium sp. Rhizsp42
ACGGATGGCCCGCGCAGGATATCGACGCTCTGATGCCGTGGAACTTCCAGTCGAGCGTGGTCGGCTAACCGCTTACGTCCCACTGTTGCCGATGTCTGTTTCGCTCTTAAGCCTTCTGCAGGGAATGCCGGAAGATTGGTATTACGACGGTGACGATTGGTCAGCGCGGCAACAAGTTTGCAGCACCCGTCCCCCATTGGTCTCGCTCGCCATCGCGCGCGAGATCCACCGAGCCATCACAGGTCAAACCGTCGATCTTGATCATCCTGCTGCTTGGGAAATCACCAACGGCGAAAGGCGGTACGCACCTATCATCTCCGCTGTTGGAGGAGTCAATAACCCAGATCCGTTGCGGAACCGCGCCCGCAGGTGGGCTGAAGAGCAGGACGAGAAAGAACGAGCCCTTTTTGCTGAGCGTTTCGACGACGTCCTGGGAGATGAATGACGTCACCAGCCAGAGAGATTTGGGGACTGCTGAATACGTGCAGAGATCAGATCCTGCATGCCATATCGATCGGCCGAGTCAAACAGCCCGGCCGTTTTCCCATCGATCATAACTTTCACCCGGCTGCTGGCGAATTCAAAACGCCACTTACTGCCCGACGCATCGTCAAACTCCAAGGCTTCGGCCTTTCCATCCCAGGAATGTTCAATCTCGAAATTTCCATATAGCGATAGACGGTCCGATATCGACTCGTATGCCATCGCAAGGTCTCTGTTCTTAGTGACCCGATTTTTGACGCCTGGGTGACGAACCACCCCTATCTTCTCGATGATCGCCGCGACTTGCTCGAAATCGTGATCCACATCGCCAGTGAATCGATACGACGCATTGGTCACATGTTCATAGTACGTCCAGCCATTATTGCCGATATTGATGGCTTCCGATCGCTCGAAGTAGGCAATGCAGTTTGACAGGTCCAGAGCCGTTCCAGGCAGTATTACCGACCCCTGAACCATGATTTCGAGCGGAACGTGACGGTCCTTCGCCTCGAATGCGACGACTTGTCCGGCAGTCATTCGTCTGGGTTTCACGTTGACACCAAGCTCGCGCAATTTTGGTCCGAGGCGTTCATCAATTACATTCAGCAGTCCTGACAGCGCATTTTTCATCTGCACACCGATCTTTTTTCGCGTGCATTATTTTTTTTCGGATGGTCGCAAGAAACAAATCGTCGGCCGGGTACACAGCGACTGCGGCGTTAACCATAATTAATATTTTATTAAAATTTTTCGCATTGCTCTCTTGGCCTCGTGACGGAGGCCTGTCATCATGCCCGCAGCTAGTGTCTGGAGACAAAGCATATGTCGTTGTTTCGAATAGGTAATCTCGGCGCGATCCGCTGACGAGAACGTTCAGACCCAAAGGGTCTTCGACGACATCTTCCGGCGACGCGCGACCGCTTGCGCTTTGAGATCAACAGCCGGATCTAAACCCATGTACATCAACTACTGCCGTCGCTCATTGGCGACCGCGCGGCCGTTTTCTGGCGAATTGCGCGAAATCACCGATCAAAACGTTTGCACTTTTCATAAGCCACCTTGCTCTCCGTGCGCTTAGTAGCACTCCGAGTTCTGGCGCAGAGCATTGACCCCGATCCAACCGATCTCGTCACAGCTTTGTTTCGGAACGGCTGCGTCCCCGCGTTGCTGAAAGGAGAAGCTCTATGCGCGACGAATACGTGGTTTATGATGCTCTGATGCGGAACCGCCAGCGCAAAGCGTTGGAGCGGCGCGGTGAGATTGCTGTTCGATCACTAAAAACGACCGACCCTTCGGACAGCGGGCACGGCTCGCGTCCCGGTATTGGATGGTACGTTGATCTCACGGTTGACCTCGACTACGCCGAGAATGCGCACCCTGTTTCAATTGATCTGATGCCGCACGGCGGTACCAGGTCGGTCGCCAGGAACAGCAAATGGAGCTATCGCGGATTCCTGATCTATGACTGCCGCGTCATCCAACACGAAAGCCGCAACGAAAAGAATGTTGCCCAGATGTTGATGACCTGGCCGGACGTGGTGAATATCTGGTCGCAGACTCCAAGGGTCAAATATCCCGACGCAAACGACGATTGGCACTACTACACGTTCGACTACCTGGTCCTCCTTCGTGATGGCCGACGCATCGCGGTCTCGGTCAAGCCCGAGGAACGGCGAGACGACGAGGAGAAGAAGCTGAAGCAGATCGTCAGCGTGCCGCAGTCTGAGTTTGATGAGACATTTGTTTTCACTGATGCTCAGGCAACGCGAACGGCTGCCTTCAACGCGCGGTTCATTCTTTGGTGCCGCAAGAACACCACCGAAGAGGAAGTGATGGCGGCGCGGGAGATGATGTACCTTTTCTCTCCGCAGATGTTCCTCTGGCAACTTTACGATAACGGCGTGCCACATCATCTGCGTAAGTCCGCCATCGGGAAACTGATCGATAACGGAGAATTAGTGCTCATAGATCCCCTATCACGCATCACCGATTGGTGCCGATTGGCCGTCGTCCACTAAGGCCCGTCCCTCAAACACTATCAACCGCGCACCCCTTTGCCGGGGATGGCGGAGCTATGCCTGGAGCAGAGAAAATGACTGACAGCAACCTCCCCTTCAATTGCAAAAACCGCGTTACCTTCGGCACTCGCCCCCTCCCAGTGTTCGTCGATCTGACCGTCGGTTCGCCTTACACGAGTCCGGAGTTTCACGCCGCAATGGGCTTTCGTCTCCCACTTGCCGCGCCGACCGACGAAGACCTTCCGCCGAACAACTGCACGCGCGCCGTCGCCCATCATCAAAGTAGGAGAGTACAAATGTCCCCTTCAAAGAACGCAGCTTTTGTTGTTGATTATCTGCGCCTCGATCTCCGAACGGACGACCGGGTGGAGTTCTCGGACGGTATGATCTGCCGTCCGAAAAGTACCGACGAAACCGGTCACTTTTTCAATCCAATCGACAACCCTGAATACACGAAGTTCGTTTCCCACGCTGACTATTACAATGGCATCGTGATCGGCGACATCCGCGTCGAGGAGGACTACTTCAGCGTCAAGAAGACCCGGTTTCGCGAAGTGTGGGGCGATCCCACGCTCGCGGGGCTCACAGCAGATAGCCGCGCCCGCGTCTATCGCGCGAAGAGCTTCATCGATCGCGACGACAACCTGATCAGTGTGCGCTGATGTTCGAAGCAGCGTTCAATGTTGGCTATCTGCGCCTCGATCTGCGAATGGACGATCGCGTTCACTTCTCGGACGGCATGATCTGCCGCCCGAAACATACCGACGAAACCGGTCACTTTTTCAATCCAATCGACAACCCCGATTACACTAGGCCGATTTCACACGAAGACTATTACCACGGCATCGTCAACGGTGACATTCGCGTTGAGCAGGACTACTTCAGCGTCAAAAAGACCCAGTTTCGCGAAATGTGGGGCGACCTCACAATCAAGGAGCTGACGGCAGACAGCCGCGTTCGCGTCTATCGCTCAAAAGGGTTTATCGACCGCTACGACGACCTCATCGGCAGCACGAGTGTGCGGATCACCGCCAAAATGCTCCAAGGATTGTTGGAAAAGTGGAACGAGGAAATCAACAACGAGAACATCGCAAAGCAGCGAGCTGCGAATGAGCGAGTGGGTTTAAAGGAATCTAAGCAGACTAAGCAGCGCTCCCACGCCCTATCGACCGTCAAGATCTTCAAAGATCCGCCGACCGTCGAAACGTTTTTCGAGCAGTACAATCGCTACTACTACTTCGACAAGAACCTTGTCGCCCTCGCCCGCAAGCCGAACAAGCCTGGTTGCACGCGAAACCGCGAGCACCATTCGCCGGAGTCGCTCGCTTTCGCCATCGCCTGGGCTGATCGGCATTACGCGGCTGACAAGTCCCAGAAGAATGGTCTTTTCAAAGGGTACGAGGGAGCAGCGAAGCAAGCTGGGTTGACCCACGTCACCTACGAAATCTTCAACCGCATGATCCTGGCCGGAGCGTCGTATGATCGAGTTCTCGCTCATGACGGTGCCGCCAAGGCAAGGAAGATGTTCCGGCCCCTTCGCCATGGAAACGATATCACTCGCGTTGGCGAGCTGGTGGCGTTCGATGACCACGAATGCGATCTGGCTGTATGGCTTCGCGTTTATGGAGTCTGGGACCATCTGACTCCTTATATGAAAAAGGTTGCAGAGACTTCGCGCGTCTGGATCACGGTCGGCGTCGATGTCGCAACCGGCTATATCGTCGCCATCCGAATGTCGAAAAACCGCTCGTCGAAGATGGTCGTCAGCGCGATCGAAATGGCGATCTCCGACAAAACCCACATGGCACAGATGTGTGGGGCTCAACGACAGTGGTTCCCGATCATCATCGAAAACTTTGTCAGTGATAACGGTTCAGAATACCTCGCTGAGGAAGTAACAGAAGTTGCGAGCGCTTGCGGTATTGAACTGGATCGCACTCCGGCCGAACAGCCCTGGCTTCGCGGGACATGCGAGCGAGCGCTGCGTACCCTCGGAGCACTGGTTACCCATGGCATGCCTGGTCGCACATTCTCAAACGTCGTCGAGCGTGGCGACTATGATTCCGAGCAAAATGCGGCGCTTCTCGCTGAGGAATTCTACGCGCTTCTGATCCGCATGACGGTCGATTACCACCACCTGACCATCTCCGGACCTCGAAAGCGCGCGCCCCATAACATGGTGGCTCAATATCTCACCGAGATGAAACCCGGCAACCGACGCTTGATGGACCTCCACATGCGCAGGCACATTTTCGGTGTGGACGCGCGGCGCGCCATTCATCCCGAAGGCATCATCATCTGGGGCATCCGGTACAATTCCGATGAACTGCAGAGGCAGCGTCAACTCCGTGGCAACGCGAAAGTTCGTATCCGCTACCACGAGGAAGACCTGCGTTGGATCTCCGTTCAGTTGCCCGACCGCAAATGGATCACTGTTCCTAACCGCTTCGGCTTCGACAGCCCCATCGGCCTCAAGGAATGGATTCTCGCGCGTCAGGATGTTCTGGCGGACGCAAAGGAAGATGAAAAGAACGACCTCGAGGTTCAGTGGGCCGCTCTGGCGCACCGTCGCGAAGTCGGCGACAGCGCCATCCTGGCCGCTGGCATCACGATGCACCGCCCCACTAAGGACGACTACAGACGGCACCATAAGATCATGTTCGAGGGAACCGACTTCCAGAAGAAGCGTGCTCTTTCTGCGCTGCCGGTACCGTTGATCGGGAAAAACGCGCTCCTCCAGAACAGCTTCAAGGCGATCCGGGGCGAAAGCATCGCGCCGACCGTCCTTGAGAACAAACCAAAATCCGCAACGAAGCCGAAATCGGTCCCAGCGAAAAAGAAGGTGAAAGATGACTATGACGCGTACTGATTTGTACCAATCCATGAAACGACAGGTTACTACCCTCGGTGTCACCCTGTACGGAATTCACTTCAACAGTGAGGCGCTCCAACTCCAACGACTGCGGAAAGAGGGGGCACGACCCGAGAAGGTAACGGTTCTCGTGCGTGCGGACGACATCCGTATGGTCAGCGTGGAATTCTCGGGAGGCCCCACGCTCCAGCTCACTTCAAAGGCGCTTGATACCTGCGACGAGCCAATTTCCCTCGAAGAATGGGTAGCGGCATACAAGGCCGTCAAGGGGTTCTGCGATGCAAGGAGACCGCAATGACGGCTAAGCAGATCCAAAGGCCCGAGAAGTTTGTCTACGAACCGTTGCCCGATCTCACCGGCTATTTCGCGTTCCGGAAGAAGCTGCGATCCTATCACCTGACTTCTGCACGCGACAAAGCCTTCTGCAAGCAGGCAGACGCGCTCTACATGAATTGCGGAGCCAGTCACAACGGTGGCGGCACCGAAAAGCGTGCGCTGTGCGTTGTCGCTCCTGCGGGAAGCGGCAAAACGACGTTGGTGAATTATTACCTCAACCTGCTGCCCTACTTTCAGCCGTCGCTTGATGCGTTTGGAGAGCAGGTTTCACCAATCCTTCGGACCAAGCTGCCGCCGGGTTCGACGGCGAAATCAGCGATGTTCCATATTCTGCAGAAGATGCGCATCGACGATAAAGAATACAAAAAGAAGGCCGAGCCAGAGATGCCCTCCATTGTCCTCAACCACATGAAGGAACTCGGATACAAATATCTCCTGGTGGACGAGCTCCAACATGGTGTTCGCGGATCGAAAACCGGCTTCATCAAAAGGATGCAAGACGTCCTCAAAGATCTGATCAGCTCAGACGATTGGCCGCTTCACGTGATCTTCGTCGGAACTCCCGAAGTCATGCCTATTTTCGAAGACGAACAGGTGGCCCGGCGGACCAATATGCTCCGGCTAGCGCCACTTGAAGCTCAGTACGCATGGTTTGTCGACTACCTGATCGACGAGATTGTCGTGAAGGCAGCGGGTATGACCTACTCCTTCGAAACCGAGGACAAGGTTACCAGCCGTCTGATGCATGCGGCGAATTACGTAATGGGAACCGCAATTCTCATGCTTCAGGAAACGTGCTTTGCGGCCTTCCTGGCTGGTGATCGTGAGATCACAGTGGACCACCTCCGGACAACTTATCATAACAAAACCGGATGTACCCGGCGCGACAATGTGTTCGAAGCCCCAGAGTTTTTGCAGATCAAACCTAATAAGGCACTCGCGGACCTGCTCAAGAATGAAGAGGACGAAGACGATGACGTCACCTATTAAGCTTCCGCGAGCGGTGCCCTTCCGCGACGACGAGTGCGTAGAGACTTTCGCGTGTCGCCTCGCCTGGGCGAACGGCTTCCGAGCTGCCTGTGATATGTTGTCGTCTGGACAATCAAACGGCGACAGCCTTCGTACGCTATCGCCAAAAGCGGTTACGCGGCTCGCGGCTCTCTCCGGCCAAACCGAACAATCTATCCGGAAGTACGCTGTTGGCCCAGGCGTCATCGTGTCCTACGGCGAGAGCACCGTAAAACGGTCGCAGCTTAACACGCGAAAAGTCCGTTTTTGTCCTCACTGCCTGCGCGAGGACCATGAAAAGACAGACCTCGTTCCCGGGGGGCACGCCTATATTCGTGCAGCTTGGGGCTGGTCGATGATCACCACCTGCGCCGTACACGGAACGCCATTGATCAGTCGAGCAATCGAACTGCAGCGATTGCAGGATTTCACACAGCTCTCGCGCGGTTTTTCGCTGTCCGAAGCTGCATCTGTCAACGAAGCGGACGTCTATTTCACCAAGCGGCTCAACAAGCCTGCGGCAGATTCATTCCTAGACGAATTCCCGGCTTACGTCTCCGCCGAATTCTGCTCGCTTATTGGGGAGTTTCAGGAGACGCTCCACCGTGGGAATGTGTCTCACCGTATTGCAGGCGGCTTCGAAACGCCTGAACGGCGCTACGCGGGCTACGCTATCGCCAAAGATGGTGAGGAAGCGGTCTGGAGCTTTTTGACCGATTATGTCCGCACAGTCTCTCGCACGGTCACCCGGCCACGGTCCATCTACTCGGCAGCGCACCACTGGTGGAAGGTGAACAAGCACAACAGGGACTATCATCCTCTGATGAAGCTCTTACAACAGCATGCTGAAGAGCATGTCGCGTTGGATCGTGGCGAAACCTTTTTCTGGCCTGTGCTCACGCGCAAAGTTCATACTGTCCCGTCGGCGGCCGTTGCCTACGGGCTTTCAGAAAAGCGTGTTAAGCAGATTTTGGCGGACGCCTTCGAGGGGGATCTCCCGCGCTTCCTCAAGAAGAGCATGATCCATCGACCGCTGCTCGACGCACGCTCCTGGCTAAACACCGGCGAGGTCGCCGAAATACTCGGATGCTCCATTGCGATCGTTGATCAGATCATCAAGGCAGGCATCCTGACCGCAATCGCCAACACACCAGAGGAGAGTAGAATCTATAGACTTGTCCACCGTAGCGAGGTTGAGGAGCTGGTGCTGAAGATCAAATCGGCGGTTCAAGTCGAAGAGCCAACTGGTGAAATCAGGCCACTAGTTACCCTCCGGCACTATGGCGGCGTGTTAGGGGCCCTCCGCTCGCTGCTGGATGGACACATTCAAAGGGTCTATAACAATGGCCCGACGGTTCGCTTCGACGCCGTTCAGATCGACCTCGACGATCTCCGGAAAGCCTCCCGCGCTACACTCGACGACGAGACAAACGAGGCAAACGTCGATGCCGAATTGATAGACTTGACCGCAGCTCGACGCAGGTTGAAGGTAACAAAGTCGGTCGTAGACGCCGTCATTGAGGCCGGTCTCATACCTTACATTATGCGAGAAAATCGCGTCGGAGGTAAAGGGCGTCGAGCTTGGGTAAAGACCCAGGACGTCGATCGGTTCGATGCCGAATTTGTCACGTTGGACATGTTGGCTGTGGAGCGGAATATGACCCCGATGGAGCTCCTTTTGGAACTCGGTGGCCAGGGAACGCGGCCAGTGATCCAAGGCGGTAGGTTCGTCGGTCGATACTATAGGCGATCGGAACTCAGTTAGCACAAACCCGATTTAGGCACCATCAATATGTGAAAAGCCCGGCTTCCCAGCCGGGCTTTTTTTTGTGCCTTTGCACCAGGGGCCGGACGGAGTTCGGAATCTCTTAAGGGGTGTTTTGGGAAATTTCTTAGTAACCGCAAATAACGTGCTCAGCAGAATCAATGACTTACGGCGAAAAGTTCGGGAAAAGTTATCCTGCTCTACAGTGTCTGTGGTTCTGCAGCGCTACAGTGGCCAATTTCCTTGATAGCGCGGGCCAAATTCATCCTACTGATGTCCCCAAACTCAATCTCATTGTTTTGACTGAATAAATTATCTTCAATGAGCCTAGGCTACTAGCCGCTCGATGACCTGGCTGGCCGTGGGTCAAAGCGATAGATTATAGTTTCTGAGCCGCTCCGCTGAACGTTCGGAATTCCGAATATGCGCTCCATGTCAGATCACTATCGCCGGATCGGCCGCCGACCCGAGAAGCCCGATTAGAGCGACGACAACTGGTTGAACCTGGGTGACCTGATGTGATGGACGGCCTCCGCTCCCGGCATCGCGATATGCCAAGATGTCGCGTGTCGAACTCACATCAGGA
>NZ_JBGLYS010000075.1:0-8076 GCF_047304155.1 Rhizobium sp. Rhizsp42
CACCCCCCTCTGTCCTGCCGGACATCTCCCCCACAAGGGGGGAGATCGACCCGTTGAAAGGTCTACGCCAAACAATGAGAGTGGAGCGAGCGGCTGCCCCCAGCCAATCTCCCCCTTGTGGGGGAGATGCCCGGCAGGGCAGAGGGGGGTAATTCTTGCGCAGAGTTAGCGTAAACAAAATCGCCAAGGCCGAGCGTTCACTCAACCCATCAACCAACCCGCTTACCCAGCAAACCCAACAGCCGCCGGCCGTCCAAGCGCCTTGAACACGGTGCCGACAATCCCGGCCCGGTCGAGCCCGGCCTGCGCATTCATCACCTCGGGCTTCGCCTGCTCCACCCACAGATCGGGCATCACAAGCGAGCGAACCTTCAGCCCGTTGTCGAGCAGGCCGTCGGTCGCCAGGAACTGCAGCACATGGCTGCCGAATCCGCCAACCGCACCTTCTTCAACAGTGATCAGCATCTCGTGGTGACGCGCCAGCTGGCGGATCAGGTCGTGGTCGAGCGGCTTGGCGAAGCGCGCATCGGCGACCGTGGTCGAAAGGCCCGCGGCATCGAGGTCTTCGGCGGCGAGCATGCAGTCCGCCAGGCGGGTGCCGAAGGAGAGCAGCGCCACCTTGGTGCCTTCCTTGACGATGCGGCCCTTGCCGATCTGCAGGATTTCGCCGCGAACCGGCATCTCGACGCCCACGCCTTCGCCGCGCGGATAGCGGAAGGAGATCGGGCCAGCGTCATAGGCAGCCGCCGTGCGCACCATGTGCTTCAGCTCCGCCTCGTCGGCTGCGGCCATGACGACGAAGCCCGGCAGCGTGGCGAGGAAGGTCGTATCGAAGGAGCCCGCATGGGTCGGGCCGTCGGCGCCGACGAAACCGGCGCGGTCGATCGGGAAGCGCACCGGCAGGCCCTGGATCGCCACATCGTGCACCACCTGGTCGAAGGCGCGCTGCAGGAAGGTCGAATAAAGTGCCGTGAACGGCTTGTAGCCCTCGGCGGCAAGCCCGGCGGCGAAGGTCACGGCATGCTGCTCGGCAATGCCGACATCGAAACAGCGCGACGGAAAAACGTTTGCCAGCTTGTCGAGACCCGTGCCGCTCGGCATGGCGGCGGTAATGCCGACGATCTTGTCGTCAAGTTCTGCTTCCTGCACCAGCGCTTCGGCAAACACATTGGTGTAGCTCGGCGCGTTCGGCTTCACCTTCGCCTGCGCGCCGGTGATGACATCGAACTTGTTGACGCCGTGATACTTGTCGGCGGCGGCTTCCGCCGGCGCATAGCCCTTGCCCTTCTGCGTCACCACATGGATCAGCACCGGCCCATGCGCATTGTCGCGCACATTGCGCAGCACGGGCAGCAGGTGCTCGAAGGAGTGCCCATCGATCGGCCCGATATGGTAGAAACCCATCTCCTCGAACATGGTGCCGCCGGTCACGTAACCGCGCGCATGTTCGACGGCGCGGGTAATGGCGCGATCGACCGATTTGCCGAGATAGCTGGTCAGCTTCTTGCCGACTTCGCGCATGCCCATATAGGTGCGGCCCGAGGCGAGACGCGCCAGATAGGCGCTCATGGCGCCTGTCGGCGGCGCAATCGACATGTCGTTGTCGTTGAGGATGACGATCAGCCGCGCATCGAGCGCGCCGGCATTGTTCAGCGCCTCATAGGCCATCCCCGCCGACATCGCCCCGTCGCCGATCACCGCGATGACATTGCGCTTCGAGCCGGAAAGGTCCGCCGCCACCGCCATGCCGAGGCCGGCCGAGATCGAGGTCGAGGAGTGTGCTGCGCCGAACGGATCGTATTCACTCTCGGCGCGGCGGGTAAAGCCCGAGAGCCCGCCTTCCTGGCGCAGCGTGCGGATACGATCGCGCCGGCCGGTCAGGATCTTGTGCGGATAACACTGGTGCCCGACATCGAAGATCAGCTTGTCGTCGGGCGTGTTGAAGACATTGTGGATGGCGATCGTCAGTTCGACGACGCCGAGGCCGGCGCCCAGATGCCCGCCCGTCTTCGACACCGCGTCGATCATCTCGTCGCGCACCTCGCGCGCAAGCTGCGGCAGGTCGCGATCCTCCAGCTTACGGAGGTCGGCCGGATAGATGACCTTGTCCAGCAGCGGCGTCTTCGGCGGTTGTGTCACGGGAGGCACTCTTTCTTGTCGTTCTTGTTCTTGTCGTCTTTTCCAGGCGTTTTGGGGCACATAGCCTTTAGGCCATAAGTTGCGGTGAAAGAAGTCGATTTCAAGAACCGCAAGGATCCTTTCTAGAGGAGAACGCTACTCCGGCAAAGGGACGAATTCCTCTTCATCCCCCGGAACGATGTCGAAACGGCCGGTGCGCCACTCCTCCTTGGCCTTTTCGATCCGCTCTTTCGACGAGGAAACGAAGTTCCACCATATGTAGCGCTTCGAGTTCAGCGCCGCCCCGCCGAACAGCATGAGATGACAGCCTTGGGCACCGCCCTCCAGCGTGATCGCGTCACCCGGGCGGAACACCAGCAGCTGGTCGGGCGCGAATCGGTCGCCCGCGATCACCACTTCGCCGGACAGCACATAGATCGCCCGCTCCTCGTGCGCGGCGCCGAACGGGAATTTCGCGCCGGCGTCGAGATTGATATCGGCATAGAGCGTATCGGAAAACACGTTGACCGGCGAGGTCATGCCCTCGAACGCGCCGATCACCACCCGCCCGCGTACCCCGCGCTCGTCGATCACGGGCATTTCGCTCTTTTCCGTATGCGCAAAGGTGGGATCGATCTCCTCCTTGTCATCGGGCAGCGCCAGCCACGTCTGCAGCCCGGACATCAGGAGCGGATGGCCGCGCAGATTGTCGGGCGTACGCTCGGAATGCACGATGCCGCGCCCCGCCGTCATCAGGTTGATATCACCCGGCCGGATCACCTTCTCGGTCCCGAGGCTATCGAGATGCCGGATTTCGCCATCGAACAGATAGGTCACCGTCGACAGCCCGATATGTGGATGCGGCTTAACATCAAGCGCCTCATCCGGCTTCAATATCGCCGGCCCCATTCGATCGAAAAAGATAAACGGCCCCACCAGCCGCCGCTGCCTGGTCGGCAGAGCCCGCCTGACCTGAAACCCGCCGATATCGCTGGTGCGCGGGATGATCAGGTTCTCGATGGCGTCGCAGGCAAAGGCATCGCCGGGGAGGGGGTCTTTGCCGGGGAAGAAGGACATGGGGTGTCTCCGTTGGCGAAAGCGGTGAGCTTATCGGCTATCGTGCCTGATGACCAGAAGGCAGGCTCAAGGCGATTGACGCGCTATGGCATCAGATGTCATAGTTTCGAGCATGAAGGCCGAGTTGCTGTTTCGCGAACGTATCATCTACGACGATGGGGCCATTCTCGAAATGACCATCTGGCAAGTTCCTGTTTAGGTCCCGCCGTCGCGGCATTTCCTGAAATACTCGCTCTTCTATGGTCTGCCGGGCCAACGCATCGTCTTGTACGACAACGAGCGCGGCAAGGGTGATCATCGACACTACGGACCACGCGAGGAAGCCTACCAGTTTGTCTCCGTGGAGCGTTTGCTGGCTGATTTCAGGCATGATGTCGAGCAGGTGAGAGGCGAGGCAATATGAGCAAGAACATCGACGTACATGTTGGCGGTTCCTTCGACGATGCCGCAAAGCGCTTCATCGACGCATGGCAGCGCGCCGAGGCGGGCCAGCCCGTTTCCGAGGAACATCTGACTTTCGTGGATTGGGAGGTCTTCGCGCACACGATGACGGCCAAACGGCTGGAACTGCTTCGCCACCTACGCGGCAATCCGCAAGCAAGCATCGCCGCTCTGGCCAAGAGCCTGAACCGCGACTATCGCCGTGTTCACGACGACGTCGATATCCTGTCCCGCGCCGGTCTGATCGAGCGCGATGCCGATGGCTTGCATGCCGACTACGCGGAGATCAGGACGGTAATCGCGCTATAGAGCGTGCCCTCGGTATAGGCCAATATCTTTCGACTGTTATCGGTGATGTCGGCCAGACGGAGCCATGGTTTGCTAGAAGGCAACTTGGCGGTCTCTTTCGATCTCTTTGGCGAGGCGAGGCTTCTCGATCGGTTCCGAGATGACGTCGACAGGCCGGCCCGTGATATCTTCAAGTCTTTCTTTGAGACGATACAGCGTCCCGAAATATCCGAAGCCGGAATGCAGCACCTCGTCCGTAAGCTCAACGATGACATCGATGTCGGACTCCGGTGTCGCTTCGCCACGGGCGACTGACCCGAACAGCGAAAGCCCGAGAACGCCCTCAGCCCTGAGCGCGTCCTCATGCTTGCGAATGATCGCTATGACCTGATCCTTGTCCATGCCGCCAATATAAGCGACCTCTGCGACTTGGTCGAGACGCCCGGCCAAGCCGACCGCAGCGATTACATCGCCGTAAACCCATTATCGACGAACAGATGCGCGCCGTTGACGAAGCTCGACTCATCGCTCGCCAAATAAAGTGCCGCGCGCGCCACGTCCTCCGGCTCGCCGATGCGGCCCTGCTGCGCTGCGATCGCGGCATCCGAGACGTCGACGCCGAGTTTCTGCAGGTCGGCCACTTCGCGCAGGCCGTGCGGTGTGCGGATGAAGCCGGGGCAGACCGCGTTGCAGCGGATGTTGCGGTCGCGGAACTCGACGGCGATGGCGCGTGCGAACATGTGCACGGCGCCCTTGGTCGTGTCGTAGAGCACTTCCATCGGCGTCGCCGCCACAGCCGAGATCGACGAGGTACAGACGATCGACCCGCCGCCGGCCGCGATCATCTTCGGCAGCACCGCCTTGGTCATCAGGAACATCGAGCGCACGTTGACGGCATGCAGCCAGTCCCATTCCTCCAGTGTGGTTTCGAGGAACGGCTTGATGACAATCGTGCCGGCATGGTTGAAGAGCACGGTCACCGCGCCATAGCGCGCCTCGATGGCGGAGACCGCCGCGTTCACCGCCGTCTCGTCAGAAACATCGGCCGTCCAGAAATCAGCCTCGCCACCTGCGGCGCGGATCTCACGCACGGTCTCAGCCGCCGCCTCACCATTGCGATCGATGATCGCGACCTTGGCGCCCTCGGCCGCAAACAGCTTCGACGCCGCCCCGCCCATGCCGGTCGCCCCGCCCGAGACAATCGCGATCTTGCCCTTCAATCTATCCGTCATGCCGTCTCTTCCCCTCTGGTGTTTCGGGGATGATAGACCGACGTTTGGCCGCTGGCCAAGAGGTTTGATGGGTAAGGGCAGCGCTGCACCAGCCTGCGATCGAGCACAAACCTTTGCGAGGTGACGCGATCCAAAAGTTACAATCTCGCTGTGGTCATTAACGGCGGTTTTACCGCACGCGCACGTCGCCGCTCGCTGGCGTTGGTATGGCCTTGTCTCATTTCGGGATTGATGCAACCAAGGGGCGCATTTAAACCTGAAAGCCATTCGTACATGCAGTATAAGAAAAATGGACAGCTCGGAAGGCTGGCGAAAAGCGCCGCTCTTCTGGCCGTGTTCGCCACCCTGGCCTCCTGCGCCACCAATCCAAACTCAACCAAAATGGGCGCCGACGGCAAGGATGCCGCCAGGCAGGCGGATGCCATGGTCGCGGACAAGGGCGCTGCTGCCGTCGTGCGCGTTTCGCTCAATGGCAGCTATTGCGTGCGCGGCACCGTCCGCCTCCAGAAGGTCGTCGATGGCAAGATCAGTTCGGGACCATTTACCGAAATCGGGCAGCCCAGCGGCATTTATGGTGCCGATGCGATGGTTAAGAAGCTTGCCAAGACGACCGCGCAAATGCTGACGCTGAACGTGCCGGCGCTGATCAAGGAGAATGGCGTGCGCGATATCCGCACCTCCTTCCGCCCCATCGAGCCGGGCCATTATGCCGTTACCATGATCACTTGCGAGAACGGCAACAGTACCGCATCCATGGGGACTGGAAATGGCGGACTGTTCGGGGCTCAAGGAAAAGAGCCGCACACGCTGCTTGGCGACAATACGATCACCATCGGCAAGGGCCAGATCGTCGATGCCGGCGTAATTGATATCGTTCAGACCAGCAGCGGTGGGTTCTTTTCCAGCGCGCGGGCGCGCCTGGCTGGATCGGAGGCGCCGCAGACGTTCAAGGATGCAATCCGCCTGAACGTTCCGGAAATCTATCCACGCATCACCTACACGAAATTCACGGCCGATTACGCTCTGTTGTTCTCGGCCCTAACACCGAAGCCTGAGGCAAAGTAAACTTATGAAGACGATCCCCACAGACCGCATTTCCCGCCGCGCAGCACAGTTCAGCGTCGCAATGACCCTCTCAGCTTGCCTGATGGTTCCACAGGTGGCGTTGGCCGCGCCAAAGAGCAGCAAGGGCAATGACATCGCCGTGGCCGCGTTCAAGGATGTCTGCCTTGCATCGGCGCCAACATTCGCCACCGCGGCGGCCAAGGCGAAACGCTATGGCGTAAAAGACGCCGACCAGCAGTTCGGCGGCATGACCGACGACCACTCCATGTCCGTGCAGATCAAACCCAAGAAGGAATGCGCGGTTACCAGCGAAAATCGTTCTGACCCGACGCTGCATGCGCAGTTCCTTCGTGTCATCGCCGCCTCCGGCGCCGAGGTGCCGAATGACGCCAAGGCAGGAAAGCCTTTCGTCGCGGCGATCAAGGGAAAGCGCTTTATCTTCCAGCACGACAGGCGAGGTGGTGAAGCTTACGTGATGCTTAGCCTCGACAAATAAGGCCCGTTGGCAAAGGGACGGGGTGAGCCGATCAAGCCCCGTCCAAAGGCTCCACGCCCTGCGGCTTGCCCGCGCGGTCGAGCCTGATCTTCTCGATGCGGTTTTCGGCGGCCGAGAGCAGCGTCTCGCAATGCTTCTTCAGCGCTTCGCCGCGCTCGTAGATCTCGATGGACTCGTCCAGCGCCACGTCACCGCGTTCCAGCCGGGCGACGATGCTTTCGAGTTCGGCGACAGCCTTTTCGAAAGAGAGGCCGGAAACCTCCGGCTTGGCGTTGTCGGTCATGCTCAACCCTTCATCATTCTCAAAACATGCAAGCCTGCCGATTCGGCCAAGCCCTCCAGATCATAGCCGCCTTCCAGAAGGCTGACGACCCGGTTGCCGGCACTTTTGTCGGCCACTTCGAGCAGCCGCCCGGTCGCCCAGTCGAAGTCCTCGCCGACAAGGTTGATCTGCGCCAGCGGGTCGCGGTGATGCGCGTCGAAGCCGGCCGAGATGATGATCAGGTCAGGGCGGAAGTCGTTGAGCGCCGGCAGCACGCGGGATTTGAACGCCTCGCGGAAATGCTCGCTGCCGACATTGGGCGAAAGCGGCGCGTTGACGATCGTGTCGTGTGCGCCGGTTTCGTTCTTGGCGCCGCTGCCGGGGTAGAGCGGCATCTGGTGCGTCGAGCAGAACAACACGGACGGGTCGTCCCAGAAGATGTCCTGGGTGCCGTTGCCGTGGTGGACGTCCCAATCGACGATCGCCACGCGCTCGGCGCCATGCCTGCGCTGGGCGTGGCGGGCGGCGATGGCGGCGTTGTTGAAGAAGCAGAAGCCCATCGCCTTGGATTTCTCGGCGTGGTGGCCGGGTGGGCGCGACGCGACGAAGACATTGTCTGCCTTGCCGGTGAAGACGTCATCGACCGCCGCCATCGCGCCGCCGATCCCCGTCAGCGCCGCCTGCAGGCTTTTCGGGCTGGCATAGGTGTCGGCCTCGAGCTGGTTGATCTCGCCTTCTTCCTCCGGCACCTGCCGCATCACGGCGAAGAGGTGCTCTTCGGGATGCGCCAGAAGCACGGCGTCCTCGGAGGCCTGCGGCGCCTGCTGGCGGTCAAGCCGGTCGAAATGCGGATGCCCCAGCGCCACGTTCAGCGCCCGCAGGCGGTCGGATCGCTCGGGGTGGCCCTCGGGCGTGATGTGTTCCAGAAAGATCGGATGTTCGTAAAGGCGGGTGCTCATAAGAGCCTTTCCTGGTTAGATTGAAGCATTCTGTTGGCTCAAACGGAGTCGAATGGTCGTCCGGCCGGCGCGCGTCGTAGCCTAAGCATACGGCCAAGCCGGCCGGACGATCAGGCGGCCCGTTTCAGCCAACCCCGG
>NZ_JBGLYS010000076.1:0-8021 GCF_047304155.1 Rhizobium sp. Rhizsp42
CTCCCCGCTTTTGCAGCTTGTAAACCAGCGCCATTCTTTGCTAGCAGAGGCGACCGTTTTCAGACCCGCAAGGTAGCGCCTTCCCCGTGGAGGCAAGGAAAGTGACATGCCCGATCTGCTGTTAGAACTCCGCTCCGAAGAGATCCCGGCCCGCCTGCAGCGCAAGGCTGCCGGCGATCTGAGGAAGCTTGTGACCGACGCGCTCGTCGAGGCGGGACTTTCCTATGAGGGCGCGCGGGAATACTGGACGCCGCGCCGCCTGACGCTCGACATTCGCGGGCTGACCGCCCGCTCCGCCGATGTGCGCGAGGAACGCAAGGGACCGCGCACCGACGCCAACGAAAAGGCGATCGAAGGCTTTTTGCGCGCGGCTGGTCTGTCCTCGATTTCCGAGGCGCAGGTGCAGAGCGACCCGAAGAAGGGCGATTTCTACGTCGCGATCATCTCCAAGACCGGCCGCAGCGCCGAGGAGATCATCGCCGAGGTGATGCCTTCGATCATCCGCGACTTCCCCTGGCCGAAGCCGATGCGCTGGGGCAAGGCCTCGTCGCAGCCGGGCTCGCTGCGCTGGGTGCGGCCGCTGCAGTCGATCATCTGCCTTTTCGGCACCGAGCATGAGGAAACGACGGTCATCCCGTTCGAGATCTCCGGCATCGTCGCTTCCAACATCACCTACGGCCACCGCTTTCATGCGCCAGACGCGATCACCGTCAAGCGCTTCGACGATTATGTCGCGAACCTTGAGAAGGCCAAGGTCATCCTCGATGCCGAGCGCCGCAAGGACATCATCCTGCACGACGCCCGCGACGTCGCATTCGCCAACGGCCTGGAACTGGTCGAGGACGAAGGCCTGCTGGAAGAGGTCTCCGGTCTCGTCGAATGGCCGCAGGTGCTGATGGGCAGCTTCGAGGAAGCCTACCTCTCGATCCCGTCAGAGATCATCCGGCTGACGATCAAGACCAACCAGAAGTGCTTCGTCACCCGCAAACCGGGCGAAGAGACGCTTTCGAACAATTTCATCCTCGTCTCCAACATCGAAGCGACGGATGGCGGCAAGGAAATCATCCACGGCAACGGCAAGGTCGTGCGCGCCCGTCTTTCCGACGCGTTGCACTTCTGGAAGCGCGACCAGGGTGACCTGCCGGATCTGGAGACGCTGGAGGCTTCGGCCAAGAAGTTCAGCCTCGACCTCGAGAAGCCGCTCGACCAGCGCATGGCCAAGCTCGATGCGCTGAACGTCACCTTCCATGCCAAGCTCGGCACGCAGGGTGAGCGGGTGGAGCGCATCCGCGCCATGGCCGCCAAGGTCGCCTTCCCCGCCGGCGCCGACTACAAGCTGGTCGACCGCGCGGTCGTGCTCGCCAAGGCGGACCTGCGCACCGAAGCCGTCGGCGAATTCCCCGAGCTGCAGGGCGTGATGGGCCGCAAGTACGCCGTTCTGCAGGGCGAAGAGGCCGTCGTTTCGACCGCGATCGAGGAGCATTACAAGCCGCAGGGCCCATCCGACCAGCTGCCGCAGGACAAGGTGGCCATCACCGTGGCGCTCGCCGACAAGCTCGACACGCTGATCGGCTTCTGGGCCGTCGACGAGAAGCCGACGGGCTCCAAGGACCCCTTCGCGCTGCGCCGCGCAGCACTTGGCGTCATCCGCATCATCCTCGAGCGCGGCGTGCATCTGACGCTGCTTCCGCGCATCGTCAGCCACATGGCGCGCATCGACATGGATATCGGCAACACCGTTGCCGCCGACGACATGTCGCGCCAGCTCGACCTCTTGTCCTTCTTCCACGACCGCCTGAAGGTCTATCTGCGCGACCAGGGCGCCCGCCACGACCTGATCGACGCAGTGCTGACGCCCGAGACCGACGATCTCCGCATGGTCGCCCGTCGCGTCGAGGCGCTGACGCATTTCGTCAGCTCCGAGGACGGCAAGAACCTGCTCGCCGGCACCAAGCGCGCCGTGCAGCTGCTGGCCGCCGAGGAGAAGAAGGGTACCGTGGTGGCCGATGGCGTTTCGGACGCGCTTCTGAAGCTCGACGCCGAGAAGGAGCTGTTTGCCGCGATCAAGACGGTTTCAGCCGAGGCATCCGGCGCGATCGAGAAGGAAGATTTCCGCTCGGCGATGGCCGCTCTGTCGACGCTGCGCGCGCCTGTCGACCGCTTCTTCACCGACGTGCTCGTCAACGACGAGGACGCGGCGATCCGCGCCAACCGCCTGGCGCTCCTGCGCCTCATCCGCGAAGCAACCGGCACCGTCGCCGACTTCTCGAAGATCGCCGGCTGATCAGCCGACGATGCCCAAAGTGATCACCGCCAGGACCGCGTAGCGCGCGGTCTTGGCGATCGTCACCAGAAGCAGAAAGACCGGCAGCGGTTCACGCATCACGCCGGCAACGACGGTGATGGGATCGCCGACGATGGGCAACCAGCTTGCCAGCAGCGACCACTTCCCATACCGCCGATACCAACGCTGCGCCCGATCGAGCGCCACCTCCCCCACCGGAAACCACCGCCTGTCGCGAAAGCGCTCGATGCCGATGCCGAGCAGCCAGTTGACCAGCGAACCGAGGATATTGCCGACGCTGGCGACCACGACGAGCAGCAGCGTGGAATATTGCCCGGAGAGAATGAGCGCGACGAGGCCGGCCTCCGACTGCGCGGGCAGGATGGTGGCCGCGATCAGCGAGATGGCGAAGAGGCCGGCATAGGCTGCAAGCGTGGTCATGTCGCGCTGGGCTCGGTGGTCTGCATGGTGGGGCTTTCAAATGGCGACGGGTGGCGTTTGCGTTTTCATGAACATGTTGCGGGGCTGGGCGCAAGCGTTTGGGACGTTGAATGGCGAGATCGGCATGTCTTGACATGATATCACATGCGATATCATATAACCGCCATGATCGTCGTTGATGCTAATGTCATGGTTTCGGCTTTGCGATCCTCGAAAGGCGCCTCGCATCAGCTTGTGCGCGAGATGCTTACTGGTGGTGTCGCCTTCGCTTTGTCGCCGGCGGTGGCGCTGGAGTATGAAGATGTGCTGAAGCGGCCGGGCATTCTCGGCAAGGCTCCCTGGCTCAGCGAGAGCAAGATCGACATCTTGCTCGATGCGGTGTTCAGCAAGGCTGTGCTCGTCTCGCCGTGGTTTCACTTCAGGCCGTTCCTCGCTGATCCGAAGGACGACATCTACATCGAGTGCGCCCTGGCAGCCGGAGCCACCCTGATCATCAGCAACGACCGCCATTTCCGGCACCTCGCAGTCAGCGCCTTTGGCATGTCAGTCATGAGCGCTGGAAATTTCATCGCGCAAAGGAGACAAGAGACATGAGCACCTATCCTCTCAGAATAGCCGATCATGTGATGGAAGAAGCCAAGCGCGCGGCGGCGGAGGACAATGTATCGCTGAACCAGCTGCTTTCCGCCTTCATCGCCGACGGCATCGGGCACCGGCGGGCGATCATGAGCTTGAAGAAGCGCGCGGAACGGGGCGATGTGAGCGCGGCGCTCGCCATCCTCGACGGCGTTCCCGATAGCGAACCAGATGCCGGCGACGAATTGGTCGCTGCGAAGAAAACGAGCGGGAAGTAGGAAGGCAAACGGCTGGGCAGTGCGGTGTACTTGGAGTCTGTTCTCCGCAAGGTCCATTCACGTCGAGCCAACCGATATGGCAGCAGATGCTCGGGACGAGCCCGAGCATGACGTCTGAGGGTGGGGCGCCGTCCGCAAACCATTGAAAACAAAAGGCTTCCAAATTCTCGGCGTCATCCTCGGCCTCGTGCCGAGGATCTGAGCACGTCTCCAGGACTGCAACGTGAATGGCTCTCACGCCAAGCCGCACCACGGATCGCGCGCCCCCAATAAACCCGAAACAGCCGCCGGATCGCTCCGGCGGCTGTTGTCATCCTATCGCACGTTCCCGCAAACCTTACGCCGCGCGGCGTGTCTGCGCTGCCCCGTACTCAGCCTGGGTGCCGACGCGGAAGCCTCGGATGAGGTTCAAAAGTTCGTCGGTGTCGCTGGCGAGCGATTCCGCCGAGGCGGTCGTCTCTTCGGCCATGGCAGCGTTTTGCTGGGTGGCGGCGTCGAGCTGGTTGATCGAGGAGGTGATCGAGCGCAGCGTCGTGTCCTGCTCGGAGGCGCTGTGGGCGATCTTCGAGACGATGTCGTTGGCAGCCTTGATCTGATCAGAGATGCGCTTCAGCGCCTCGCCGGCCTCACCGACGAAGCGAACGCCCTGTTCGACCTGGCCGGAGGAGCGGGCGATCTGGTCCTTGATCTCCTTGGCGGCGGCGGCCGAGCGCTGGGCGAGTTCGCGGACTTCCTGGGCGACGACGGCAAAGCCCTTGCCGCTTTCGCCGGCGCGCGCGGCTTCCACACCGGCGTTCAGAGCGAGCAGGTTGGTCTGGAAGGCGATGTCGTCGATGACGCCGATGATCTTGCCGATTTCCTCGGAAGACTTCTCGATGCCGCCCATCGCCTCGATCGCCTGGGTGACCACGGCGTCGCTGCGGCTGGCCTCGGAGCTGACCGAGTGGACGCGCTGGCTTGCTTCATGCGCGCCTTCGGCGGTCTGGCGCACGGCGACGCTGAGCTCGTCGAGGGCGGCCGAGGTCTCTTCCAGGCTTGCGGCCTGGCGCTCGGTGCGCTGCGACAGTTCGTTGGAGGCGCGGCGGATCTCTTCCTTGCTGACGGCGATATCGCCGCCCTTGACCGAGACCTTGGACATGGCAGCCTCGAGATGGCCGAGCGCATCGTTGAAGTTGTCGCGCAGGGTGGCATATTTCTGGCCGAGATCAGCACAGCGGACCGTGAGATCGCCACGGGCGATCTGCTCCAGCGCCTGGCCGATGGTGGAGACCACATGGGCCTGCACCGCGGTTTCGTCACGCTGCATGCGCTGGTTGTTCTCGCGCTCGTCGTCGAGCGCCATCTGCTGGGCGGCTTCGCGCTCGGACATGGCGTGGCGCTCACGGACCTTTTCCTGCAGCGCCTTCGTGGCCTTGGCCATCATGCCCACTTCGTTGTTCATGTCGGTGTGGGGAATGGCGATCGTGACATTCTCTTCGGCGACAGCCTGGAGGGCGGTGTGGATGCGGGTCAGCGGGCCGGAGATGCTGCGAACCACGTAGAAGGCGGCGGCGGCACCCAGAAGCAGCACGACGAGGCCGCCGGACAGCGCCTTCAGCACGTCGGAGCGAACCTGCGCGTCGAGATCGTCAAGATAGACGCCGGTGGCGACCACCACCTGCCAGGGTTCGAACGCCTTGGTGTAGACGGCCTTGCGGAACTGCGCATCGGCCGGCTGGCCAGGCTTCGGGCCGTAGAAATCGACGATGCCACCGCCGGCGCGACCGACCTTGACGATCTCGTCGCGGTAAGGCTTGCCGCGGCTGTCGGGCGAGCCCTTGCTGCTTTTGCCGAGCTTCGGCGTATCATAGGTGATGCGCATGACGACGTCGTAGTCGTAGCCGATGAAATAGCCGTTTGGCTCGTAGCGGATCGACGAAAGCTGCTTGTATGCCAGCGCTTGGGCCTGCTCGCGCGTCAGCTCGCCGGATTTCTCGCGGTCGTAATATTGCTGCATGATAGACAGGCCGGATTCGACCTGGGTGCGCAGCATCTCGTTGCGCTCATGATAGATCGCGTTGGTCGAGGAGCGTATCTGCAGGTAGGAGGCGGCACAGAAGGCCACCATCAAGCCGGCGACGAGCAAAAACAACTGCCTGGAAATTCTAAGATTCTTCATTTGGCCTCGCAACGGAGCTCTGGTGAGATCATCCGGCGCGGTATCCTACCGCGTATGCGTCGGCGCCACGGCGCCCGACGCTGGTACTGCTGCGAAAACGACATGCGGCTACCGGTCGCAGCTAGAAATGGCCTGTTTTTTATAAGAAACACTTAACCAAGGACTAGATGATGTCCCAAACACGAAGTGGGCCCAAAGGCGGCGCCAGCCTGGGCCGGCGAAGTATAAAATAGAAAATGCGCCCCTGCTTCTCTTCAGGAGCGCATTTCACCACCCTTTTGAGGTGGAGCCCCGGATGACCAAAACTTTGGACGGGAGGGGCAGGGAACTTTAAATCAAGGCCTAAGCTTGAAATTAGAAACGTCGAGCGGGCGCGTTTGTTCCGCCGGCTGCCCCGCAGCGCCTGCAACGACGGGCTTGGTATCGGCGCTGATGACGGCCGACGTCGTCGCCGTATCGACACCGTCGACGGCGGCTGGGGCAGCGGCAACAGCCACCGGCGCGGGCGCCTTGGTCACGAACACGACGGGGGAGCCGCCCATCCAGCCTTCGGTGCGAAACAGCTTCTTTTCGCCGTCGACGTCGCGGATCTGCGAGTGCTCGAGCGCGCCATCGGCGAGCGTCGGGACGATATATTCCTTCTTGGCTTCCACGACCTGAAGCGGCGGGCATGTGGTGCAGGTCATCTTCAGGATGCTGCTGTCAGCCGATGCCGCATCGGCGCCGACCACGTCGATCGACGACGCCATGGCGGAACCCGCCATCAACGTACCGACGACACCCAAAACAACCGCAGAAACCTGACGCATGGAAACACTCCGTCTTACCTTGAACACAGGTTTAACGCGGCTTTATTTCCATCCCGTCAGGGGAAAGGGTAAAAATTTAGAGAACTGATCCGATTTCGATATCGGATCACGCTTTTTCGCGCTTGATCGCCTGCCAGCCGATGTCGCGGCGGCAGAAACCGTTGTCCCACTCCACCTTGTCGAGCAGCGCATAGGCGCGAGCCTGGGCCTCGCCGACCGTCTTGCCGGTCGCGGTCACGTTCAGAACGCGGCCGCCGGTGGCGACGAGCGCGCCATCCTTCAGCGCTGTGCCGGCATGAAACACCTTGGCACCCTCGCCCGCTTCGGGAATGGACTTGATCGGCGTGTTCTTGTCGTAGGAGCCGGGATAGCCCTTGGAGGCCATGACGACCGTCAGCGCAGGATCGTCGCTCCATTCGGCGGTGACCTTGTCCAGCGTGCCGGTGGCGGTCGCATAAAGGATCGGCAGGAGATCGCTCTTCAGGCGCATCATCAGCACCTGGCATTCCGGATCGCCGAAGCGGACGTTGTATTCAATCAGCTCCGGGCCCTTCTTGGTGATCATCAGGCCGGCGAAAAAGACGCCGGAGAAGGGATAACCGCTCTCGGCCATCCCTAGCATGGTGGGCTCGATGATCTCCTTCATCGTGCGCTCGACCATCTCAGGCGTCATGACGGGGGCTGGAGAATAGGCGCCCATGCCGCCGGTGTTCGGGCCGGTATCGCCTTCACCCACCCGCTTGTGGTCCTGGGCGGTGGCGAGCGCCAATGCGTGCTTGCCGTCGCTCAGGCAGAAGAAGCTCGCCTCTTCGCCATCGAGATAGGCCTCGACCACGACTTCGGCACCGGCGGCGCCGAACGCGCCTTCGAAGCAATCGTCGACGGCGGCAAGCGCTTCATCGACGGTCATCGCAACGGTCACGCCCTTGCCGGCTGCAAGACCATCGGCCTTGACGACGATCGGGGCGCCCTGCTCGCGAATATAGGCTTTGGCCTTGGGGGCATTGTTGAAACGCTGGTAGGCGCCGGTCGGAATATCGTAGCGGGCGCAGATATCCTTGGTGAAACCCTTGGAGCCTTCGAGCTGGGCAGCGGCGGCAGACGGACCGAAGACGGCAAAGCCTTCGGCGCGCAAGCGATCGGCCACGCCCGCCACCAGCGGCGCTTCCGGGCCGACGACGACGAAATCGATCGCGTTATCCTTGCAGAACGCAACGACGGCGTCGTTGTCCTCGGTGTTGACGGGGACGAGGGTCGCATGCTCGGCGATCCCGGGATTGCCGGGGGCGGCGTAGAGCTTGGTGAGTTCGGGCGATTGCGCCAGCTTCCAGGCCAATGCGTGCTCGCGTCCGCCCGATCCGATCAACAGAACCTTCATGCCCGTCCCTTTCCAGTTTGTGAGTGGCGGTTAAGGGGCTGGAGCGGAAAGGTCAAGCCTAAAGGCTACCAACCGCCACTCACAAACTGGAAAGGGA
>NZ_JBGLYS010000077.1:0-7430 GCF_047304155.1 Rhizobium sp. Rhizsp42
ACGGATGGCCCGCGCAGGATATCGACGCTCTGATGCCGTGGAACTTCCAGTCGAGCGTGGTCGGCTAACCGCTTACGCTGTTTCGAGCGAGTGCGCGAGGATCCACGCGATTGGAAACTACGGCTAACCTGGTCAATCTCCACTGTGGTCGTACCACACCTACGCGATATGTATTCCGCGGTTTCGGGATCGTTGATCGCGGCGAAGGATATCCAGCTGGCGCTCTCGAACCACTTGCTGGACGCGTCCCGACCGCCGTAGGTTTCCCGCAACTGGCCGATCGACTGATAGATCATCGTCAGCGTGATCCCGTACTTTCGACCGGCATCGCGCGCCGTCTCCAGCACCCGCATGTAACCGAGCCTTGCGACCTCATCGAGCAGAAACAATGCACGGCCTTTGATCGCTCCATCCCGATTGTAGATCGCGTTGAGGAAGGAGCCGATGATGACGCGCGCGAGGCCGGAATGCGTTTCCAACGTCTTGAGGTCGATATTGATGAAGACGTCGGTCTCGCCATCGGCCAGCGCCTCGGTGTAGAAGCTCGAGCCCGACACCAGCGCGCCGTAGTTCGCATAGCTCAGCCAATGCGTCTCCTTGATCGCATTGGCGTAAACGCCGGAGAATGTCTCCGGCGTCATGTTGACGAATGCGGCGACATTCTCCTTGACGAAAGCCGACGCTGAATTGTCGTAGATCTCCTGCAGGCGTGCGCGAAGCTTTGGCTCTGGCTCCGACAGATTGGTACGAACCTGCCGCAAAGTTTGGTGCTTCGCGTCCGTATGGCCGGATAGACAAACGTCTGATATCATCGCGGTCAGTAGCTGTAGTCCGGATGAGCGGAAGAAGTCGTCGCGGACGCCAGTCGCGCGACCGCTGTCGCTCATGATCCACGATGCGACGGCCGCGATATCCTCTTCCTTGGTGCTGCCGTGCCGACCGATCCAATCGAGCGCGTTGAAGCCAGAACCAGCGTTCTTCGGGTCGAGTACGATGACGCGCCGGCCCGCCTTGCGCCGGTGCTCCATGACCATCGGCGCCACCTCGCTGGATGGGTCGAGCACGACAAGCGAGCCGCCCCATTTGAGCGCCGTTGGCACTGTGACAGACGTCGTCTTGAAACCTCCCGAACCGGCGAAGACGATCCCATGCGATGAGCCGAACGAGCCGTCAAAACACAAGAGCGGCGCGGAGCCACCCTTGCCCCAGGTCGTCGGTTCGCTAGCTCGAAACGATGTCGCCGCTGGATCGTCTCGGTCGACACGATAACGCTCGCCGATGACGATGCCCCCCGCTTCCGCGAAAAGCTTCTCCGCCTCCTGCATCGTCATCCAGTCCGCCTCGCCGTGCAGGGCGCGCTTGCCCCGAATGCGGCGCGGCTCACTTCGCGAAAAGGCCGCATTGCCCATCCTGGCGACGCGCAGGGCGAAGAACGTGATAAGCAGTGCCGCGCCCGCTCCTGTGATGGTCGAAGGATCGGCATAGGACAGAAGCGTCCTTCCCGCGGGCACCTGGCCGGCGAATGCCAGCAGGCGCGATCCCTCCCTGATCGCCGCGACGACCATCACGCCAAGGCCGCCCACGGCGACACTCCAACCGGCCGTCTTGACGTTGATCGATCCCCTGGTTCCGAAGAGGAACAGGAGGCCGCAGGCGCCAGCGAGCGCATAGGGCAATGCCAGTCCGATCCGCCCGAGCATTAGCTTTGCCTGGTCCGTTGTTGCGAACGCGGCGAGCCAGCGTTCGATGCCGAGAAGGAACAGCACAATTGCCAGCATTGCCACGGCTGGAATGGCGGCGACGAGGATCCGCCTAGGCGTCATCGGCAAATGCCTTCGCGCCGAGTTCACTCAGGCGGGTTCGTTCCGCCTCGTCCGTTTTGATCCGCGCGCCTGCATCGATCAGAAGCCCGAGCAGCAGCGCCCGTTTCTCGTACCGCAAGCCCGCCTTGACGATTAGGCCCCCAAGCTCGATCTTCTCCCGCGCGTCCTTCTTGCGGGCTTCGCTCGCTGTCATCTTTTGCATCCGTTCAAGTCTCCGCAGATTGGCCCGAAACCTCGCCAACGCCGTTCGGCGGCGTGGTCGCAGGCTTGCCTCCCTGGGCGAGTTTCGTCTCTCCGCGAAACCGGCCGGCGACCTCTTCAAAAGCCGACAGAAGATCAGCCTCTTCTACCTCGACCTCTCCGATCCCCGCACGTAGCGCGATCCGACCGACGCGCTCGGCGTCGCGTGTTTCGGCCTGCTTGAGTTGCTCCTGCAGGCGAGCAATCTCTTCCCGGATTTTGGCGGTTGGCTTCTTCATGGGCGCCGGTTCCTCGTGGCTTTCAGTCCGATGAAACTGAAGCTTGCCCCGAATTTTCCCTCGCTGGAAAGGTGCAATGTTGCACCTCGCCAAAGCGCCAGCTTTCGGCGAATGATCCCGCCGTTCCGAAGGAGCGGATCCAAGGGCGCAATTATACGTCGCTGACGCGACGCCTTGCTTTCAGCCCCTGGCGGGGCCCTCCGCTCCCGACGAACAGTCTGATCGTGTTCGATCTTAGGAGCTCGTTCTCGTCGTGGCCGTCCCGCATTTCTCAGTCAGCATCGTTGCCCGCGGCTCCGGCCGCAGCGCCGTGCTGTCGGCGGCCTACCGGCATTGCGCCAAGATGGAATTCGAGCGGGAAGCCAGGACGATCGACTATTCCCGCAAGCAAGGGCTGCTGCATGAGGAGTTCGTCGTTCCCGAGGACGCGCCGCAATGGCTGCGGGAGATGATCGCCGATCGTTCGGTCTCAGGTGCCTCGGAGACCTTCTGGAACAAGGTCGAGGCCTTCGAGAAGCGCGGCGATGCGCAGCTCGCCAAGGATGTGACCATTGCTCTTCCGATGGAACTCAACGCCGATCAGAACATCGCGCTGGTCCGCGACTTCGTCGAACGGCATATTACCGCCAGCGGCATGGTTGCCGACTGGGTCTTTCACGATGCTCCCGGCAATCCGCACATCCATCTCATGACCACTTTGCGGCCGCTGACCGAGGACGGGTTCGGCGCCAAGAAGGTCGCGGTCTTGGGAGCTGACGGCAATCCTCTCCGTAACGATGCCGGCAAGATCGCCTATGAGCTTTGGGCCGGCGGAGCCGAGGACTTCAACGCCTTTCGCGATGGATGGTTCGCGCTCCAGAACCAGCATCTGGCGCTCGCCGGTCTCGATATCCGCATCGATGGGCGCTCCTTCGAAAGGCAAGGGATCGAGCTGACACCGACCATCCATCTCGGCGTCGGGACCAAGGCGATCGAGAGGAAAGCTGAGGGAGCGGAGGAGAAGGTCGCGCTCGAGCGGTTGGAACTGCAGGAAGAACGCCGAAAGGAGAACGCCCGGCGGATCCAGCGCGATCCGGAGATCGTGCTCGACCTCATCACCCGCGAGAAAAGCGTCTTCGAGGAACGCGATGTCGCGAAGATCCTCTATCGCTATATCGACGATGCGGCCGTCTTCCAGAACCTGATGGCGCGGATCCTGCGGAGCCCACGGACGCTCCGGCTCGAACGTGAGCATATGGATCTTGTCACCGGCGTCAGGGCAGCGGCGAAGTACACGACACGGGAGCTGATCCGCGTTGAATCCCAGATGGTCAATCAGTCGATCTGGCTGTCGCGGCGATCCTCTCACGCCGTCAAGCCAGCGGTCCTTAACGGTGTCTTTTCCCGGCATGACCGCCTATCGGATGAGCAGAAGACGGCAATCGAACATGTCACTGGTCCCGAGCGGATCGCCGCCGTGATCGGCCGCGCCGGCGCCGGCAAGACGACGATGATGAAGGCGGCGCGCGAAGCCTGGGAGGCTGCCGGATATCGGGTGGTCGGCGGGGCGCTTGCGGGTAAGGCGGCCGAAGGTTTGGAGAAGGAAGCGGGCATTGCCTCCCGTACGCTTTCGGGTTGGGAGCTGCGATGGGATCAGCAGCGAGACCGGCTTGATGACAAGACCATCTTCGTCCTCGACGAGGCCGGCATGGTCTCCTCCCGACAGATGGCGCGCTTCGTCGAAGCGGTGACGACATCAGGTGCGAAGCTCGTCCTGGTCGGCGATCCCGAGCAGCTTCAGCCGATCGAGGCCGGGGCCGCCTTCCGCGCCATTGCCGAGCGGATCGGCTATGCGGAACTCGAGACAATCTACCGTCAGCGCGAACAATGGATGCGCGATGCCTCGCTCGATCTGGCGCGCGGAAACGTCTCGGCCGCGCTCGACGCCTATGCGCGGCGCGACAGGGTGCGGACCGCCTGGACCAGGGGCGAGGCTATCGCTTCCCTGATCGCTGACTGGGACCGCGAACACGATCCGGCCAAGGCGACCCTGATCCTCGCCCATCGCCGCGTCGATGTGCGGCTGTTGAACGAGATGGCTCGCGGCAAGCTGGTCGAGCGAGGCGTGATCGAGGCCGGTGATGCGTTCAGGACGCAAGACGGCACGAGGCACTTCGCGGCCGGCGATCAGATTGTCTTCCTGAAGAATGAAGGATCGCTGGGCGTCAAGAACGGCATGTTGGCGCGTGTGGTCGAGGCCCAGCCAGGGCGTATTGTCGCTGAGGTCGGCATTGGCGGAGACCGGCGCCAGGTCGTGGTCGAGCAGCGTTTCTACACCAATGTCGATCATGGTTACGCCACCACGGTCCACAAGAGCCAGGGCGCCACCGTCGATCGCGTCAAGGTGCTGGCGTCGAGCACGCTGGACCGACATCTCTCCTATGTCGCCATGACCCGCCACCGCGAGACGGCCGAACTCTATGCCGGCCTGGAAGACTTCGCGCAACGGCGCGGCGGCGTGCTGATCGGTCATGGCATGGCGCCCTACGAACACAAGCCGGGCAACCGGGACAGCTACTATGTGACGCTCGGCCATGCCGATGACCAGGAGCGCACCATCTGGGGTGTAGATCTCGCGCGGGCGATGAATGAAGCGAAAGCCGAGATCGGTGATCGCATCGGCCTCAAGCACGTCGGATCGCAGCGCGTCACGCTTCCAAATGGCAAGGAGGTCGACCGGAATTCCTGGAAGGTCGTGCCGATCGAGGAGCTGGCGATGGCACGACTCCATGAACGGCTCTCGCGGGCCGGATCGAAGGAAACGACGCTCGATTATCAGGACGGTTCGCACTATCGCGCGGCACTGCGATTTGCCGAGGCACGTGGCCTCCATCTCATGAATGTCGCCCGCACGATCGCGCACGACCGGCTGCAATGGACCGTCCGTCAATCGTCGAGGCTCGCCGAGCTTGGCGCACGCCTTGCCGCCGCGGCAGTGGAGCTTGGCCTTGGCGGAGCCAAGTCGAGAGCATCGACGTCGTCCGCAATCAAGGAGGTAGAACCCATGGTCTCAGGTACGACGACCTTCCCCAGATCGATCGCTCAGGCGGTCGAAGACA
Organism: Rhizobium sp. Rhizsp42; assembly: GCF_047304155.1. NCBI lineage: Bacteria > Pseudomonadati > Pseudomonadota > Alphaproteobacteria > Hyphomicrobiales > Rhizobiaceae > Rhizobium > Rhizobium sp. Rhizsp42. The sequence continues at coordinate 5,401 of NZ_JBGLYS010000077.1, forward strand.
GGCTCTCGGCCGACCCCGTCCTGAAGGACAGCTGGTCGGCGGTATCTGCTCGCTTCCATTACGTCTTTGCGGATCCTCGGGCCGCTTTCAAGGCGGTCAATGTCGATGCCATGCTGACGAACGGGACATTGGCGGCAACGACGCTTATGCGGATTGCCGAACGGCCGGAAAGCTTTGGCGTGCTGAAGGGCAAGACCGGCCTGTTTGCCGGCAGCACCGAGAAGCAGGCGCGCGATACAGCACTCGTCAACGCGCCAGCCCTTGCCCGCGATCTGCGGGGCTTCATCGCGCAACGGGCAGACGTTGCCAGCCGCTATGAGGAGGAGGAGCGCGCGGTGCGCACCAAGCTCTCGCTCGATATCCCTGCCCTCTCCGCGTCCGCAAGGCAAGTGCTCGAGCGCGTGCGCGACGCCATCGATCGAAACGATATACCCGCCGGTCTTGAATTTGCCCTGGCGGACAGACAAGTGAAGGCCGAACTCGAGGGGTTTGCCCAGTCGGTGTCGGAGCGCTTCGGAGAACGAACCTTCCTGCCACTCGCGGCAACGACGGCGGACGGGAAGGCGTTCGAGGCGGCGTCGGCGGGAATGCAGCCGGCCCAGAAGAATGAACTACGTTCCGCCTGGGACACGATCCGTACCGTCCAGCAACTGGCCGCGCATGAACGGACAGCGGTGGCGCTCAAGCAGGCGGAAACCATGCGCCAAACCCAAACGAAAGGGTTGTCGCTGAAATGATGTCTCACCTGACCCCTGCCTCGGCAGCCGGACGCCAAAGGCGCCCGGCCATCGCTCTCCTCGCGGTTTCATGCAGCCTTACGCTCGCAGTAACTATCGGCGGCGTCATTGGTGGCCTTCGGATCAATACCACGCCCAGCGAGCCGCTCGGCCTTTGGCGTGTCGCACCCCTCGATCGCCCGGTTCAGGTCGGCGACATGGTATTCGTCTGCCCCCCAGAGACCGACACCATCTTGGAAGGATTCGAGCGAGGCTACCTTCGCTCGGGCCTGTGCCCGGGCGGCTTTGGCCCTTTGATCAAAACGGTGACTGCACTAGGCGGGCAGCGCATCGAGATCGCGGGCGCCGTCACGATCGATGGACGGCCGATTGCCAACTCGAACCTTGTGTCTCGTGACGGCCAAGGGCGACCGTTGCATCCATATGAAGGCGGGACGGTTCCGTCCGGTTTCGTCTTTCTGCATTCGCCATTCCCAGGGTCCTGGGATTCGCGGTATTTCGGCCCGGTTCCAGCCTCCGGTGTCCTCGGGCTCGCAAAGGAGGTGCTTACCTATGCGCCCTGATTGGCTCCAACAACTTGCCCTCGTTCTGGCGTCTGCCGCGATCGGTTGTATAGCTTGGAGCGGACATGTGTTGGCGCTTCCCGCAGCTGTAGCATTTCCGGCGTTGTGGTCGATGGCACGCAGTCGCTGCGCTGCAGGCGTCCTATCGGCAGCCTATTTTCTGGCAGCCTCGCGCGGCTTGCCGCAAGGTGTGGCTGCCTTCTATCAATCGGATATCTGGCCAGGGTTGATCTTGTGGCTTGTCGCATCGATCGGCTTCGTCTTCGTGCACGCGGCGCTGTGGTCACGCCAATCCGGCTGCAAAAGAGCCTTGCGATATGCGATCGCGATGGTGCTCATGGCCATACCGCCCTTCGGGATTGTCGGATGGGCTCAACCGATCACCTCGGCAGGCATTCTTTTTCCAGGATGGGGTTGGGCTGGGCTTGCGGCAGTCACAGCCGGTCTTGCGTTCATGACGACGCGATATAGACCGGCTGCAGCCGTGACCCTCGTAGGTTTCTGGCTCTGGTCCGCCGCATCTTGGACCGCTCCCGACATACGGTGGAGCTGGCAAGGCGTCGACCTGCAGCTCGGAAATAATCTCGGTCGCAATACCAGTCTTGCTCGGCATAGTGACCTGGTTGCAACGTTGCGCTTAATGCGTCGGCCGGACAGAGCTGGTTCGGTTTGTCTGAACAGATTGGGGCGTTTCGCTAAGTGGATTTCCGCCTCGATTATGCCGCCACTA
>NZ_JBGLYS010000078.1:0-6759 GCF_047304155.1 Rhizobium sp. Rhizsp42
TGTCCCTCGATCATTACCCGCATCTCACTGATCCGTTCTCTCAACGGGCGCGGCATCTTTCATGCCACCTCCTGTTCATGGTAAGAATCGGGACAGTAGCTCAGCCGCGGACGAGCAGCATAAAGCGCGACTGGTCCGCTACCGAACTTTCGAATTGCCCGGTAAACGTAGTCGTTATGGTTCTAGCACCCTGTTTTCGAATGCCGCGCATCGCCATGCACATGTGCTCGGCTTCGACCATGACAGCCACGCCTCTGGGCAGCAGACTTTCGTCCAGCGCCTTGGCAATCTGAGATGTCATCGTTTCTTGCGTCTGCAGCCGGCGTGCGAAGAGATCGACAAGGCGAGCCATTTTTGACAGTCCAAGCACGCCGCCATCCGGGAAATAGGCAATGTGGGCAACGCCGTGAAAGGGCACCATGTGATGCTCGCAATGAGAATGGAATTCGATATCCTTGACAATCACCATGTCACTGTATCCCGCAACGTCGGAAAAGGTTTTCGCCAGGATGTCTGCAGGGGCTGTGTCGTAGCCGGAAAAGAGCTCACCGTAGGCCTTGGCCACGCGCCTCGGCGTATCGATAAGACCCTCTCTCGAGGGATCGTCGCCGGCCCAGCGGATCAAGGTCCGCACCGCGGCCTCGGCTTCCTCCCGTGTCGGCATTTCTGAGGTGGCTCGAAAATCGGTCTCGCCAACGATTGCGTCCATTGTAACTTCTCATCTGTTTTTTTGCTCCGATGGTACGATCAGCGTCTGTGGCCGGATCAAATCCAGCGGACGCGGACACCAAATTTTTGATCTGTTTCGTGAGAGTGTCGTAGACACTTCGTCCTACGGAGCGGAGATCAATGGCGAAAACCATCGCGATTGTTGGCAACGGCACATTTTCGAACGATGACGCGAGCGCCATAGATAGCTGTGATCTCGTCATCAGGTTTAATGACTGCCGGTCGGTCGGCGAGGGCGGCGTTCGAACCGATATTGTTGCCGTGTGCAACACCGGTCGCCCAGCGGCAGTGATGATCGGGTCAACGACCTGGCGCAACAATCCTGCCGTCAAAAGAGCCGCAACGATATGGTGCGTTCGCGATATTTCGAAATTCGTCGAGCTAAAGCCGCTGCTTGCGATCCAACACCCTTCGCTCGACGACTTCTGTGACGACTACACGGAACAGTTCGCCAGCTTCGCCGGTGAAACAAACAAACGCTTCGCGATGATACCGCGCCGATATCACGAACTCGTCGATTTGGAGCTTCAGGCTTTCACGCCTGCCAGCTATGTGGTTCCGAGCTCGGGATTGCTCGCTATCGCCTATGTCATTGGTGAGATCTCCGCTCCTGACGATCAGGTTTTACTCGCTGGTTTCTCGCATCAAGGATGGGATGGTCATCCGTTCGATACCGAGCGCAGCTTGGTTGAAAATCTGATAGCGCAGGGACACATGCGCAGGCTATAGCGCAGATTGTCGGTGCAGCGTGGATCACGAGCGCAAAATGGAAGGGCGGGCATTTAAAGTGGAGGTTATGTGTGGCAGCCAAATTGAGAGTTGGGATTGTCGGGGCAGGCATGGCAGGCCTCACGGTTGCGAAGTCGCTTGCGAAAGTTGCCGACGTAACAATTTTTGAAAAAAGCAAAGGCGTCGGCGGTCGGATGGCAACGCGTCGGATCGGGGATGTCGCATTCGACCACGGAGCACAATATTTCACGGTGAGGGATGAGGAGTTCGGCAACCTCGTGAATGAGGCTTGTAGCATCGGTCTCGTTGAGCCGTGGATGGGCGATGTTGTTTCGTTGGCGGAAGGCAACCCTGTCCGACGCGTCTTTCCCAGTTCGACGCGATACGTCGCGGTTCCTTCCATGACCGCCCTGCCGAAATGGATATCCGCCGGCCTCGACATCCGGCTGGGTCTGAGAGTAGACGAAATTATTGGGGAGCCCGCTCGTTGGCACATCCGCGCCGGGGATGTTTTGGAGGGGCCGTTCGATTGGATCATCGTGACCGCGCCAGCTGCCCAAACCGCGGCTCTGCTCCGATCGATGTTCGCACATCATCAGATTATAAATAATGTCAGAATGCACGCATGCTTCACATTGATGATCACACGGGATGCCAACACCATCGTTCCTTTCTCGGGCGCTCACGTCTCTGATCCCATCATCGGATGGATTGCTTTTAACCAAACGAAGCCAGGCCGCACAGGCCCAGCATCGGTCGTGGTCAACGCCAATTCCGCCTGGGCCGATTCCAATATCGACTTGCCCGTCGATATCGTCCACGCTGAAATGATGATAGGCTTACAGCGCTTTATGCGGATCGAATTGGCAGAAGCCAAAACTACTGTCCTCCACAAGTGGCGGTACGCTGACGTCGAAACTCCCGCTCGTGAGCCGTTTCTGTGGGATAAGCAAACACAGCTTGCGGCTTGCGGCGACTGGTGTATCGCTGGACGCGTTGAGGCCGCGTACATGAGCGGATTGAGCCTCGCAAAGGCGCTAAAGGGCGTAAGCGCCGTCGGCAATTGATGCACACGTGCCGATCCCGCTACCGCCTTGACCTGGCTGCTCACGCTGCCGGTCCGGCACCGTATTGACGTGTCGAACTCACGCCTCAAATATTGAGAGGGTTCCGATCGATTCTTGAACAGCCCTCGTGGTTTTGCTGAAGTATCTACCGTTGCAATCAAAACGACCTGTCACTGCCCGCCAAGATACTCAACACGTTGACGCCACTTAACGAACGCGATCGAGCCGTAAAACAGTCAGTCACGATCGATGCTCGCGTATCGAAGCACGATGAAAGCGGTCAGGCTTGCCAGTTTCGTTCCAGAGGTGCAGCGGCATGCCAATGTATGTCCGCGCGTGAACACAAAAACTGCGAACACAAAGGCCGCCATAATCCGCTTCCACCATCTCTCGCTGGCGCGAAACCGGCTCACATGGCTTTTGGAGATGCCGCTCATCCCCATGGCTTTGACCAGATCATCGACCGACCGTGTCGATATTCCTTGAATGTACGCCTCTTGGATAACAGCCGTCAGAGCTTTCTCCGCCATGCGGCGCGGTTCGAGGAAGCTCGGAAAGTAGCTACCTTCGCGCAGCTTCGGAATGCGAAGCCTGACTGCACCAGCTCGCGTCTCCCAATCGCGGTCACGATAGCCATTGCGCTGCGCAAGCCGCATAGGGTTCTTTTCTCCGAAACCTGCACCCGTAGCTGAGCCGGCCTCCAGTTCCATCAGCCATTCAGCGGCAAAGCCGATCATCTCGCGCAACAAATCAGCATCCGCGCTCTTCTCAACGAGCGAACGCACGTTCATCATGTCAGTGGTCATCAGTGATCTTTCCGTCAGGTTGTGTCTTGAACAACTCGACCCTAGCGGAAAACACTGATGGCCGCCCGCACAGCCCCTCACTCGCTACAGCGCAATTGGGGGCGCGCTCGCGAGAGGCTGCGCTACCACCGAGTCACACCGCTCGGTGGGGCACGATCTAACAGAGCGCTGGAGTGTAGCTGTAGCAACTCATCTCGCTATTGCCCAGCCTGTCGATCAAAGCTCGGCATCCTGGAGAGTGTCGGCGGCCATTTTATAGACTGCGAGCTTCCCGATGAAACTGACGTGTCGCAGAGCTGGCAGAGCCTCAAGGCAAGGATCGATGCTGGAGAGATAGAAAACGTCCTGCCTATAAAAAAGAATCCTCGACAGGATAAAACCTATCCCAAGCCCCTCAATGGATACATCGAGGCCGCCGGCGGGCTGAAGTTGTACGAACTCGGTCGCGGGGCAGCGCGGATGTTGATACCGACCGGCGACAACACGACAACTGTACGGCTGCTAAAAATACCTGCTGGTCAGCCAGTTCCGGAGCATTCGCACCGCGGCATGGAATTGACACTTGTCCTTGAAGGCAGCGTCAGCGACGCGGTTTCGACATTTTCGCGCGGTGATGTCGAGATGCGGACGACACGCTGATGCATCAGCCTAGGGTCGACGCCGGCAAGAACTGCATATGCCTCGCTGCTGCGCTTCAAAAGTAGATTGTTGCGGATGATACAGCCATTGATTGGCATCTGACGGATATCGTCCACGTTCGAGCGTTCTTACGAATTCGTGATACATTGAAGCACCAAATTCTTCGGTATCGTGGAGAGAATTTTGAACCGGCGCCATGGTCGTTCGTACAATCAGTACCGAGCCAGAAGGCCGGCATTGAGAGGAGACGACTATGAGAAAGCTTATGATAGTTTCGGCCGTTGCCATTGCCGCCACCGCCACAGGTAGCTTCAGTGCATATGCCGCAAACCCGAGTGTCGGTGGTGCGGCCATGTATGAAAACAAGAACATCGTAGAAAATGCCGCCAATTCAAAAGATCATACTACGCTCGTGGCTGCGGTGAAAGCTGCTGGTCTCGTCTCCACGCTTGAGGGCAAAGGGCCGTTTACGGTGTTTGCGCCGACAAATGAAGCGTTCGAAGCACTTCCAAAAGGCACCGTTGACACGCTTTTGAAGCCTGAAAACAAGGATAAGCTGACGAAAATCCTCACCTGCCATGTCGTTGCGGCCGACGCAATGGCCAGTACCGTTGCCAAGATGATCAAAGACGATGGTGGCGAGCATGATATCAAAACCGTCGGCGGCTGCGTTCTGAAAGCCAGGGAAAGCATGGGTAAGATCATGTTGACCGACGAGGCAGGCGGAACGGCAACGGTGACGATCGCAGACGTGAAGCAATCGAATGGCGTCATTCACGTCATCGACAAGGTTCTTTTGCCGAAAATGTGATGAGAGATGCCGGGCCGCCTTAGCGGCTCGGCATTTGTTTTATAGACTATTCGGGTTGCGTTAATCCCGAGCTTTCAGGTCGCTCATTTGACTGCCATCCGAGTTCTTTGCACAACTCTTCACCGGCAGCAATTCCGCTTCGACCATCTTGAAACGGCCCTCTCAATATGATCGTTTTCCCGCGGAAAACGACGATCACAGACCTTGTGACCGGATCGTGGAAAACTGTCATGTCATCCCATACTTCAACCACCATCTCCATTAAAAAAGGGGTCGGCGGACGTGCCGCCAACCCCTGCGCACGTTTATACGGCCCGCGACAGCTCCTGGGGCGGGGAGCCTGTCCCGCCTTCAAATGATTTCGAGTAGGACGCAGTTGATGCGCCGCATTTTGTCGGCAGATCAAAAAAACAAATATGGCGTAACTGATCGATAATTCAGCTGCCCGGAGGCCCACGGGCCAGCAATCTTTGCAACGTGCGCCGATGCATCTGGAGCAGTCGCGCTGTCGCTGATATATTACGGCCAGTCTGGTCGAAGACCGTATTGATATGTTCCCATCGCACCAGGTCTGCGGACTTGATGAATTGATCTGCGGACCTGTCTCCTTCGATCTTTATGCCTAGTACTTCCAAGATCTCATCGGCATCGGCGGGCTTGCTCAAAAACTCTGTGGCCCCGCGTTTGACCGCCGACACCACTGCCCGAACATCCCCGTATCCAGTGAGGACGAGCAATTTTGTTGTTGGAGAAATCTCACTCGTTAGTTCCACGAGTTCTAGGCCGCTACCCGTTCCGATACGCAGATCAGTGATAACTATATCGAATTGACGAAGCCTGATGGCGACCTCAGCTTCCTCGATGGTCGTGGATATTTCCACAGCCAGTCCGCGCTCTCGAAAAGCCATGCCAAGCCTTCTCGCGAAGGTGATGTCATCATCGACAATAAGCAACACAAGGTTTGGCTCACTTGTGGCCAGCGGCCGCGAGACACCTGTGAAATAGGTTCGATCCATCGTCTTGCCACCTCTAGGCCTGAGCAAAAGACACGTTCCTAAGCCTCAACGACTTATCTTTCTTCACGGTTGAATTACGTCGATCCCTGACGTGCGGATCATTTTTCCACAATCTGAGTTCCTATCGCGACGAAGATTTTGTCGAGCTACTCTCTTATCGCGTGGCGCTCCTACCACACCTTTGGAAGGTAATCCGGACACAGTAGACAGTCCGTATCCACGTTTTCTGCTATTGCGGCCGCGTTTATCCGGTACCAGCGATCTCCGTGGTACACCTCCTGCTGACAAGATGAGATCGCTCTTCCCAAACTCGCTAGTCGCAATGGTGTTGATTATGGGATGGCCCCCTTCAGAGGACATGGAGTAGGATGGTCCGTCATTGAAGGAAGAGGAGCCGACCCATGACGATTTCAATTTTGGGTGCTGACATCGGCAAGAATAGCTGCAGCGTTGTCGGTGTCGACGACCACGGTGCAATCATCGTCCGTCGATACGGCGGCAGACGCTAATTGAGTTTTAAGAGCAAGACGCCAACTTGTGTCATTGCTATGGAAGTATGTCGCGGCGCTCACTACCTTGGTCGGCTCTTCGTGGCTCAAGGGCACGAGGTTCGGCTGATGTCTCAGAGTACGTTCGACTATATGTGAAAGCGCAGAAGAACGACGATCGGGATGCGGAGGGTATTGCCGAAGCTGCGTCGCGTCCGGCACTGCGGTTCGTCGATCTCAAAAGCAAAGAGCAACTCGATATCCAGTCCTTGCACAGAGTTCGGTCGTGTTCAAAGAACGACGCTGATCAATCAGAACCGCGCCATCCTTTTGGAGCGGGCCGGATCTTCTCTGCTGGCCGTTGCAAATTCGAGAGTGCGCTGGACGCTCTTCCACGGATCGTGCCCCGTAGCGTGGTGTAAGTCGACGGTAGCAAAGCCGCTCGCGAGCGCGCCCTTAGCGCGCTGTAGCGAG
>NZ_JBGLYS010000079.1:0-6479 GCF_047304155.1 Rhizobium sp. Rhizsp42
CTGGCAGTAATCGGGCCGATTCCAGGGATCGTCTCCAAGCGGCGGCTCAATTCGTTCCCGCGATGCCAAGTGTGAATTTGGCGGTCCATCTCGCCGATTTTCTCGTGCACCTCTCGTAACTGCCCTACCACCGAGAGAAGTGCTGAACGCGCAAGCGGCGGAATGACATCTTGATCCCCGGCTTCGACCACCGCGATAAGCGTTTCGACACCGGCAACGCCCTGCCGCGTAATGATGCCGAACTCTGCCAGGTGTCCGCGCAAGGCGTTCACAAGCATCGTTCGTTGTCGGATCAAAAGCTCGCGGACACGATGAAGCATCAGCACGCTCTGTTGCTCCTCGCTCTTCACCGGAACGAAGCGCATAGTTGGCCGCGTGACAGCCTCGCAGATCGCTTCGGCGTCGGTCGCATCATTCTTCTGCCGCTTCACGTACGGCTTAACATAAGACGCGGGCATCAACCGAGCCTGGTGCCCCAGTGCCGTGAGAACCCGCGCCCAGTAGTGCCCCGTTGCACAAGCCTCGATCCCAATCAGGCATGGCGGCAATACCTTGAAGAATGCAACGACATCGTCTCGGCGAAGCCTACGACGGCACACGATAGCACCAGCCTCATTGATCCCGTGAACCTGGAATACCTGCTTGGCAATATCCAGGCCAATTATCGCAACCTTCTCCATGGACGCATCTCCTGATGTGAGTTCGACACGCGACATCTTGGCATATCGCGATGCCGGGAGCGGAGGCCGTCCATCACATCAGGTCATGGGCGCCGAAAAATCCGGCTCGACATCAGAAGCTCAGTTGAGAGGATCCAACGGCTCTTGATTGTGATCCAACTAGTCATTCATGCGGCGTCGTCAATAAGGGACAAGATGAGTATCACCATGCGGCCGACGGCGTAATTCTATCAATCAGCTTTCCAGGAGGCACGGGCTTTGGCACGCTAGCTGTAGCAATCGCACGAATTGAAGAAGGCTTTTGGGAGTCTCCCCCTATTGATGCCTGGGACGCATTCGAAACGCTGAAGCAGTTTAGAGGCCCAATCGAGGGCTATCATGCAGATACCTGAAGAGATCGATCCGATCTACAATGTCGAAGCTACGCGAGCCGAGCTCGACGTTGCACTCGATTTCGCAGTGGACTGTTTGGCGCGTCGGATCGCTAAAATCGTCAAACGTGATGAGCCCGTGTATCTCATAGGATCGGGATTTGACTTCTCGGAAATGGGGGCAAAGCTCGCGGAGCGCTTTAGTCACCTTCTGGTCGGTGTCGCATTCATCTGGACCGTGCCCAGAAAATATGCCTTGCCCAGCGGCGAGCGTGCGTTCTCCATCGCATAGCAAGTGATTGAGAGGCCGCAATCGGTATACCCTATCATCGTGCTCTGCCAGTCCGTCATCGCGGACGAGCTCGAAATCGCTACTTCAATACTCAATGTCGTGCAGACAGTGAAAAGCAGACGCTTCATTATCGTCTCGGCAGTCATGTCGGACTATGTTACAAAGCGGGTCGCGTCTTTGGTAGAAGATCGGCTGGGTAGCGAAATCAAAGTGATCGCGCTCGGTACGCTTGACGCAGATCTACGTGTTCTCCGAGATGCGATGTCCGACAACCTTGATGATCGCACCGACAGGTATGCACCGCTTATGTCCGAATGGCTCGTGCATCGAGCGTTTGGCCCCTGAGCGAGTTTACGGTCCTGCGGAAATTATGCCGAGTCCGTCGCGACCTGCACGCCACGACCGGTTATGTTGCCCGGTTGCCGGTTTCCCGATTGCGCGGCAACGGTAACGAACGACCAGCCTCGATGCTGGTTACGACCGGAACACTGGCGGAGGCGCTCTGTTCAGTCTTCGAGGCGTTGCCACCGAGAAAGTTAAAGGCCTGGCGCCCCGCACAGGCGGCGGGGCCCCAAGGCGTCTGTGCCGTTGGCGCCATCGAGCCTGCTGGCAGCGCAAGCTATTCCCTGCCCGGCACTAAGTGGAAACGATCATTTCAGCGAAGAATTCCCGCAGGATATTCGGAATCAGTTCTGCTTCGTCGGGCGACAGCAACCGATTCAAAGTCTGCTCTTCGATGGTTAAGTTAAATATATCGAATGACACCCACCCTTCCGACCACAATTCGATTGTTCCCATTTTGCTGTCGGCTTCTATCTCAAGTCTTTCAAGATCACCAAACTCGCCACCTGTAAACGACGAGCGAACGATGGAATATCCGTCAAGCCAAGGCATGACCTCATTGTCGATGTTCAAAACTACTTCCTCTCAAGAATTGCTATGTTGCTGATATTTGGGAGGTAGTCGCCGCCCTGCTTCTGTGGCGGATATTGTTGGGATTTTGCGGCATCGGGCCCAATCATCTGCGTCAACTCGGCAGCAGACATCGAGCGTCCTACGCGAGTGATGATAACGTCGTTAAACAAGCCTCGCCTAACCCAGCTCCGTTTCTTGGCGGCTTTTCCCATCGCTGAATGATACGGTATGAAGAGCGATCTTTTACGACGACACTAGTGATCCATCGTCACCAACCCAGATGATCGCCGGGATACTGTAGAAGTAGACTGTTAGTTCAGGGTCGTTTTCATCATCTATGTGGATGGGCCACTGAGCGGAAAGCGAGGCTACGATTTCCTCTGCGGTAGCGCTCCAATGCGATTCGCTGTCTTGTATTGTCAATTTAGGACATGGATTTGCTGGAGATACGTAGCAATCAGCCCCCGGAGCAATGAACTTGATTTTCCCGGCGTCTAGCAACTGCTTGATCGCTTCGAAGAAAGCCCACTTTTTCTCTTTCAGGGGGAGTAAATCGTCAGGGTCGATTGCGCTGAAAAGAGCGGAGGCCGAAAGGCCAAACACATTTCGAACAATATCAGCGATTTGATATATATTCCTCATGGATTGCCTCCTTTTAGGAACTTTATCTCAGGATTGTATGTCATACCAACTGCTCCCTTAGGCAAGTCGATCGTCCATGCTGGACCACTTTGTTCAGATGACGATGAGAAATCTCTCAAATTAAAACTGCCTTCTGGCGTGCTGACGACGTAGAGAGTACCCTTTCCTGGTATTATCCTTGGCGCTGGCATGATTGATGCCCCGGTAAGTTCAAGGAAGAACTGATTAATCTGCGCATCGGATGCACCCGTAAAAATCGCAGCATTTCCCCGGTTCGGGACGTCAGCGAAAACCGTTGATCCAATGGTCAGGACCCCTGAGGATTTGGAGAAAAGACTAATTGCTTGTTGTAGCGTGGGCGACAGAGGAGGTTTCGCTCCTGACGTCGTTCCTTGCGCGACCTCTTGTTCGGCAAGCCTTTGCTTGATCGCGAATGGTCCACCTACGCCTGCGAAGATGCCATTGAACACATCCCACGGCAGCATTGCCTGATCGACGCCATAGTTCGCGGCATGAACACCACTGAGCGGCGGCTGGCACCCGTAGGGCCGAAACGAAGAGCAGGACGGCAAGGCCGTTGCGGCCGGCGCGAGCCGGCAGGAGCAAAGCCGGGGCAGGACGCGGTGATGCTGACCTCGAAATGGCGGTGACAGGCGAGAGCAACGCTAGGCGTGACTGATTATCCTCGGCGCACCATCGACTTCGCGATCTCGACGATATCATCGCGTGACGCTGTCGGATCTTCCTTCGACCAGGCAATGCCAAGCCCGATCTTGAAGTCGATCCCCCTCACCTTCTTGAGCACGAAGCTGCGGTTCGGGATATCGGTCGTCCATTCCGGTGCGAAGCCGATGCCAAGACCGGCGGAGACGAGAGAGACCAGCGAATAGGTGTCATCACAGCTATAGGCGACGTTCTTGGTCAGATCGTATTCCTCGAACTTCCCGTTGAAATACCGTTCGGTGTAGGAGAGGTTCTGCCGGTTGAAGGCAATGATCTTCTGATCGCGAAGGTCCTCGATCGAAATCTCGTTGAGCGAAGCCAGAGGATTGCTCTCCGAAACCGCCAGCAGATAGCGTTCATGAGCAACCGAGAAGAAGCGCAGTGATCCAATGTTCTCGACCGGCCTGATGAATCCGAGGTTGAGCTGCCCGGTCTCAAGCCCGCGTATAATGTCTCCAGTGTTGCCTGAGGCAATGTGGATGCGGACGTCGGGAAACTTACGGGCGATCTTGCCAAGGAACAGGGGCAGCATGCCCATGGTGGCCGGATAGACGGTACCAATCTTGATCTGGCGGATGCGACTTCCACCCGCGGCCCGTGTCAGCTCGGTCGTCAGCTCCATCTCGCTGAGAATTCGGACGGCGCGGTCATAGAAGGTCTCCCCTGCCCTCGTCAGCTCGACCCGACGCGTGGAGCGAATGAACAAGGGACAACCGAGCTCCCGCTCCAGCGCCATGACATGATTGCTGAGCGCTGGCTGGGCGATGTTCATCTTGATCGCGGCACGACCGAAGTGGAGTTCCTCGGCGACGGCTCGGAAAAGGGATAGTTGGCGCAGTTCCATAGACTTCCCTCGCCGCACATGACCGTAGTTGTCACAATGCTTCGCAAACGATAAACTGAAGCTTGATAACATCGAATACTTATTCTTTCAACTTCAAAGTTTCGAAAAACAAAAGTTTATGATCAAACCTTCTCAGTGTCGTGCCGCTAGAGCGCTGCTGGATTGGACCCAGAGTGAACTCGCCAAGCGAACATCAATCAGCGCTGTGTCGATCCGCGCGTTCGAAAAGGGCGGCGAAATGCGACAGAGCAACCTCCGACTTCTGAAGCTGACTTTTGAAGCTGCAGATGTCATCTTCGAAAACGAAGGCGAGATGGTTTGCGGCGGTGTAGGCGTCCGCTTTCGACTTGGGCCGAATGGTCAGGATCGATAAACGGTGCTTTTTGCTTAGGCCTGCTCCCCTGCAATTTGCCACACCTCGCTTATCAACCGAGCGATCGGCATTTCAGAATGCGATTGGGCCAATCAGGAGCACGCCCATAAGGTTTGCCACCAAAGACGGCGCGACATTTTTGGCGAGGGGTGCCTCGTTCTTCAGCGAGCCGACGGCGCCCGCGCCGGAATTCGCGGAAGCCTGTAGCCTGACAGGCTTTGGGCTTCGCTGCCGGGCTAACTGTTCGGTTTAACGATTAGTGAATTCGGTGGCATTGCAATTGTTAGCGCACCACCTAAATTGTGTCGGAAAGTTGACGCATTCGGAGAAGCTACATGTCGCGATCCTACAGCAATATCGAGGATTCAAACGTTCCAACGCCATTGACCATTGACCTTGGCGACGCCGTGCGCTCGGCAAGGAACGTGGCTGGATACAGCATTGAGCAGCTTGCCGTGACCTGCGGTCTGACAGAGATGGAAATTGCCAAGGTCGAAGCGGGTTATGAAGGCGACAGGCGGCTCGTGACGCGAATCGCGAAGGCGCTGGGGATTACCACGACTGCGCTGTTCCCGACGGCCGTGTGACCGTCGCTATGATTCGCCATTTACCAAGGAAGGTCGATGTCATGCGAGGCAACATCCGACGCGAGGGAAGCTTCTCGCCCCCCTCGTTATAGAATATGGCGCTGGCCTCTAGTCAGCCGAACTCCGCCGTCCTTGCCGACGACTACTGTTTCGCTAAATCCGAGACCCCGCGCCGTGGCGTAAAGATGGAAGACCATGCCTTCCTCAAGCGGCCAGTTGGAGGTCGGCAGGAAGACACCGGAAAAATCGCTGGTGCGCGGCGTGCGGGTATAGAGCCCGAGCGTGTAGGCGGTGACATTTTCATAGACTGGTCGCAGGCCGGCATCGAGCGCGCCCTGGCGCATGATCGCATCGACATCGCTGGCGATCGCGCCCCGCTTCATCGCGGCAATCTGGCGATCCTGCAATTCGACCAGCTTTTCGGCAGCAGCCGTGAGTTCGGCTGACGGCGTGCCGACCACGATCGGCCGCATCATCCGCGCGCCATAGTTTCCGACGGGGGGGATCAGTTCGACATGCAGCACTTCGCCCTCCTCTATCGCCTCGGTCTTGAACACTCCGTGCAGGAATTCATGGCTGCCGGAGGCTTTCACCACCGGCCCGACCTCGCCGGTATCGGCGCCCTCTCGCAAGAATACGCCGGAGGCGATCGCTGCCGCGTCACGGGTGGTCATGCCGGGTTTGGCCTGGCTTGCAATTGCGACCATGGCCTTGTCGGCAATCTTGGATGCTTGCGCGAGAACCGCGATCTCTTCCGCCGATTTCACCCAGCGCAGGCTGTCGCTCAGGCCCGGCATCGGCACGAAGGTTGCCTCGGGCAGCAACTGGGAGAGGCGCATGAAGGTCGCGGCGCTGAGGCTGTAGGAATTGGTGTCGAGGCCGATCCTCGCCTTGCCGAAACCGTGGGCGCGAATGCTCATGGCAACCGCCGCCTGCGCTTCCTCCGTATCGTCAAAGCCGGTGACGTCGGTGATCCAGCTCGTTTGCCGGCACGGGGCTTCGTCCAGCGCGCGCAAGCAAAACCACGCATCGCCCTCGCGCGGCAGAAAGGC